>DATJVZ010000001.1:0-23020 GCA_035501575.1 Terriglobales bacterium
CTGTGCCAACGCCGCACGAATTCATCTTCCGATTCGATATGGGGGCGAAGTTCACGCAAGACCGGCCAGCACTGGCGGACTTCCCTCTCGTCCTTGGCAAGGTTAATTTGCGGCAGGTTATTCATCTGGCACTTAATTCCCTTCCTGAAAACTAGCACCGCAAATCGACACCCTCGTCAGTCCCGCAGTTCGTGCGCGTCACTCAACTCAAACCGCAGCCGTGTTCAGCCGCCCCATCCAGTTTCCATGCGCACGGCGTGCTGGTTGTCGTGCCCCTAACCACAAACCTAGCGAAAATTTCGATGGCATGTACAGATTCAGATGACTGATGGTACGACCGGTACAGTTCGAAACTTGCATCTCCGGTAGAGCTGCAGATTGCGATGTGCTCTGGCGGTTCAACCGTAGCCGACCGTTAGCCGATGGTTGTGGGAATTAACCGCCCCGGCGACATCAAGACAAATCAGGAGTCAGCGCAACAAACGGCAGTGGTACACTCTCCACTCGAGGTAGCCTCCTATGCCGGAAGCGGGCGGTTCCAATATCGAAGTGGCTCATCACCTTAGCGAACGACATGCGGTCCACGATACTCCCGGCCGGGAAATCCTCGAGATTGTCGAGGCTCTCGTACTCGCGGTGGTCGCGATCGCTACGGCGTGGAGCGGATACCAGGCTGCTCTCTGGACGGGACATGAGGAAGAACTGTACGGCGAAGCCAGCAAGCTCCGGGTTCAGGCCGAGGGGACCGCGACCACGGCCAATCAGGAACGTCTGTACAACGCCTCGGTCGTGGTCGAGTGGCTGAAGGCCGAAGCGCGCGCCGACAGCAGACTGGCCGAACTATTTGAGCGACGATTGCTTCCCGAGTTTCGTCCAGCCTTCGAGGCATGGAAAAAGACCGACCCTCTCCACAATCCAGGTGCCCCGCCCGGACCATCGCTGATGGCTGAATATCGGAGTTCCAAAACCGAGGAAGCGTCCAAGTTGAACGAGGAGGCCACGAGGGTTTTCGACGAGGGTACCAAGGCCCGGCAGCACTCGGACGAATACGTGCGGGTGACGGTGACGCTGGCGACCGTGCTGTTGCTGATGGCCATCAGTCAGCGTTTCAAAACCAACAGCGTGCGGATTGGACTGGCGGTCCTTGCTACGCTTCTCTTGTGTTTGCCGGTCTTCCGTATTCTCACGCTTCCGCGGGCATAGACCTCGGCCTCGAAAAACTCGGGAAGACTATTGCTATCATCACGCCACGCTGAACTTCCTTCGACTCTGCCATATCGCAAATTCTGAAGCGATTAGCGCAAGGCAGGGCTTTCCGCTTTCTCCTATTGCATTCTAATAGGACCTGTGCCATGATCTGAGTCCTATGGGTTAGTTATAGGAGAAAGATGGGCAACAAGACTGATGTGTGGCAAGGCACGCTGGCGTTGATGGTGCTGAAGACCCTGGAGACCATGGGCCCACTGCACGGATATGGGATTGCGCGCCGCATCGAACAGACCAGCGGCGACCGGCTCTCGCTGAACTACGGAACCGTGTACCCGGCCCTGCTCAAGCTGGAGCAGGAAGGCTACATCGTCTCCGATTGGGGCCTGTCGGAGAACAATCGCAAGGCCAAGTACTACCGCTTGACTCGTGCCGGCCGGAAACAGGTGGAGAGAGAAGCCCAGGACTGGGAGCAAACCATCGCCATCATGGCGCGATTTCTGTCTCCGGCAAAGGAGCCGTTGTGAGGCGGTTGCCTATCTGGCTAATCCGGGTAGCCGGGTCGTTCCACAAGGAGAGCCGCGACCGGGAACTAGAACAAGAAATTGAAAGCCATCTGCAGCTCAACATCGAGGACAATCTCCGTGCCGGCATGGGAGCGGCGGAGGCGCGCCGCCAGGCGCTGATCAAGCTGGGCGGCATCGAGGCGACCAAGGAAGCCTACCGCGAGCGCCGTGGTATTCCCCTGCTCGAGACGCTGGCGCAAGATCTGCGTTATGCGCTGCGCATGATGTGGAAGAATCCTGGTTTCACCCTGGTAGCCGTGCTGTCCTTGGCACTCGGGATTTGTGCCAACACCACCATCTTTAGCGCGATCAATACCCTTCTGTTTCGTCGTCTTCCCTACCCAGACAGTGACCGCCTGGTTGGTATTTCGACTCAAAGCCAGAAGGAGGGTGGTCTCCGGGGAGTCTCAACCGGCGATTTTGCCAACTGGAAGAATCAGAACACGGTTTTTGATCAGATAGAACTGACCAGCCCATTCGCAGCCAAAAACGTCCTCGCCGGGGGCGGTGGATCGGACCGGGTTGGAATCCAATACGTGACCCCTGGCCTGCTTCGATTACTAGGCGTCAAACCAATCCTGGGTCGCCTACTGCTCGACGAGGAGGGAAAGCCAGCGAACGCCAGCAGCATTCTGTTGAGCTACGGATATTGGTTCCGGCGCTTTGGAGGCGACCCGCAAATTCTGGGCAAGAGCTTCTTCATGGATACTTCCATGGTAACGGTGGTCGGGGTTTTGTCTCCCGGTTTCGATTTGCTGGGCACGGGAGACACCGACGTCTATCAGCCTATATCGGCCGAAGGTGCATCCGCATCTCAATTGAGTGATCGTTGGCTGTTGGCCGTTGCCAGACTCAAGCCAGGCGTCAAACTCGAGCAAGCCCAGTCGTCCATGGCGGTCATCGCTCGTCGGCTCGAACAGGCCTATCCCGATACCAATAAGGACTTGGGAGTCAGGGTTACGCCTTTGCGAAGCGCGCTATTTTCGTGGGCACCCCAAGTCCTATACCCGCTGTTTGCAGCCGTGGCTTTCGTCTTGCTCATTGCGTGCGCCAACATAGCCAATCTCATGCTTTCGCGGGCCTCAAGCCGCCGCAAGGAAGTGGGCATCCGGAGCGCGTTGGGGGCCAGTCGATTCCGCTTAATTCGGCAGATGCTCACCGAGAGTGTTTTGCTGGCTCTGTTGGGCGGAATGCTAGGGCTGGCGCTTTCCTTCTGGGGAATCAAAGCCTTTGTAACTCTGGCTCCGCAATGGTATCCACAAGCCAGAGAAATCACGATCGACGCCCGCGTTTTGGGATTCACGCTTGCCATTTCGGTTCTGACGGGAATCCTGTTTGGCCTGGCCCCGGCGTTGCGGACCTCCCGCATCGAGTTGACCGAATCCTTAAAGGAGGGGGGAAGGAGTTCCTCTGCAGGTGCACGGCATCGCACGCGTAGCATATTTGTCGTAGCGGAAGTTGCGTTGGCGCTGGTTCTGCTGGTTTCCGCAGGGCTTATGATGAACACCTTCCTCCGGGTTCTTCATGCCAGTCCAGGGTTTCGGTCGGACCGCGTTCTCACCCTGGAGTTCCGCTTGACGGGGACGAAATATCTCGATGCATCTTCCATGGAGAAGACTGGTTTCAATATCGTGAAGCCCCAGGCTGAGATCTTCTTTCAGCAGGTCCTCGAGCGGGTCAAGGCGATCCCGGGGGTTGAATCCGCAGGGCTAATTGACTGGCTGCCCATGTCGGAGGACCGGGGTGACAATCCTTCCCGTGCATTCACGATTACCGGCAGGCCAGCCGTCGAGGGGGGTGAAACGCCGAGCGCTTTCTACAGCGCGATCAGCCCCGACTATTTCGAGGTCATGCAAATTCCTCTTTTAAGGGGACGCTACCCAGGCGAGCAGGACACGTACTCGACGCCGTGGGTGGCGGTCATTAACCAGGCTATGGCCCGCAAGTTCTGGCCTAATCAGGATCCTATCGGGCAAGTGATTACGTTAGATACCGTACCGGACGAGGAGAGGCCGCGAGAGATTATTGGAGTTGTGGGAAATGTCAAACAATTCGCTTCGAGCGTAGACCCGGGCCCGGAAATCTATGCGTCTTATCGCCAGCAACCAAAGCAAAGCCCGAGCATGTACACGGAAACACGGCTTCACAAGAGCTTGGTCGTGCGAACCCGCATTGAATCGAAACCTCTGATCGATGCCGTCCGTAACGCGGTGGCAGAGATGGATAGAGATTCTCCAGTGTTTGGAATGACGACGGTACGTGATGTCGTGCTGAATTCCACCACCGGGGAACGGTTCTATACCCAGCTGCTGGGAGGCTTTGCCATCGTGGCGTTGTTGCTTGCGGCCATCGGCATTTATGGGGTCATTTCGTATTCCGTGCGGGAGCGGAGCCATGAGATTGGAGTGCGAATGGCGCTGGGTGGACAATCAAGACAGGTTCTCAAGCTAATGCTGAAGGAGGGCTTGATCTTGTCTGCACTGGGGGTGGCCATTGGTCTGGCCGGGTCGTTTGCAGCTACTCCCCTGATCGCGGTCTTTCTTTACGGTGTAAAAGCCTATGATCTTCTGACCTGGAGTCTGGTATCCGCATTCCTAATGGCGGTCACGCTTATAGCAACCTACCTGCCGGGACGACGGGCAACGCAGGTGGACCCCATGGTGGCTCTCCGCTGCGAATGATGGATCCTTGCCGACCTTCGGGTTAGCCGGTCGTTCAGCAAGTATCCGTACGTCGGGGTGGAGATTCCTCTGTCCGCGAGTCTTTCCCTAGCAACCGGATGCGTGGCTGATGAGAAACCAAGAAGTGTCTGCAATGCGACGCAGGCAGGTTGTTACTCTCGCGCCACACGATGTAGGAAAAGTCACGGGGAAGGCAACCCAGCGGTGTAGCGGTTCAATCATAGGAATGCCACTTGGCGATCGCCACTCGAGATTTGGAGCGGCAAGAAAGAACCGAAGTTTTTCGCTCAGCAAGGTGTGCGGGTCAGAAGCGGAACGGCACTTGATAGACAAGGTTGGTAAAGCAGGTTGCAGGCGGAGACGACAGAGCAAAAGCGAGGTCTGTTTGGGCCACCGAGGCGGATACGACCCCATCGTGCGGCCGGGCTATCTGTCAGCTTTTGCTGGCTGTTGGTCGTGTGGGCACTGCTCGACGTGCCGGCCGTTGCTGGCGCGGAGCCGTGGACGGTTAAACTCCTGCACCGCCTGGTTGCGCCCTTCCGTTCCAACCCTTTTCTCGAAAGCCGGGCGGCGCCATGCAACCTCGGTTTCGCGAATTGCGTCCTGCCTGACGCTTCTCCCGAGCCGACCCGGACTTCGCAATCTGAACCGGCGCTCGGCGAGGATCGATCCCGAGTTGTGAGCCTCGAACTTCGCGCGTTGCACCGTGGTCCCCTCGCCCATCACTGGCTGGAAGTGGAGAGTTCAAGGGGAAAAGTGACGCTCGGTTTCGGTCCCGCCACCTTACCATTCATCGATGCCGGACAAATTTCTCTGCAGGACCGATACGGCAACATCGAGCGCATTTCAGGAATGTATCCTCTTCCCATGCTGGGCTTGCCGCCCCTGAATTATCGCTATGCGAAGGCGCCCGGGGCCGGCCACCCGATCGGCAAACCGATTCAGTTAACCGTTGCCGAGGCCGATACGCTAGTCCAGAAAGTCCGCGATCACAAGTTCATTGGGCCCTATGTTCCCATCTTCCACGACTGCCGCACCTTCGCTTGCAGCGTCCAAGCGGCCGCGCGGGGTCGTTCGTCCCTGCCATGCTATGTGTTATTCAAGGGCTACTGGTAGGCCAATCCACAGGTCTGAGGCGCGGAGTACAAAAGGCGCCGCAGGCGGTCATTCCGAAGACCGCGACATCGCGTGCGATTCCTCAAACACGGAAGACTGACTGCTTTGGCGGTAGAGTTCAAGATCGGCGCGATGCATGGAGTTGCGATGCACGGCCTGGACGGTGTCTCGGGTAAGATCGAACCCACTGTAAAGAATATTGGCGCGCCAAAGGTCACTGCGAACGGTCAGAATCCACTTGCGCGCCGTTCGAAAGGATCTTGACCCGGGATGATAGGTCTTTTCAGCATGAAGCTCGGAGGGGTCCGGGGCACAGGACTTGAGGTACACGACCGTGAGCGTGCCATCCGTGCGGAAGATTTCTCCGGTCGCATTAAGCATGATATGACTCATTTCAGGTCGCGCGATAGCTCCGACCGAATCCACACAATCAACAACCTGGAGGTCGCGGACGACGATGTGTTGTTCATCCAACAGGCTGGACGAGACGTGGTGCATGAAGCCTTTGTGGGTTAGGGAAAGCGTGGCCCCGGTTTCGCGCACGGCGGCACCGGCCCAGAGAGGTTCACCGTCGTGACCCGGAGGCAGCGACCAAATGCGGAGATGATCGCGCTTTTCATAGCTGTCAAAGGTTTTTTCGAACGTCAACTCAGGGGTTCGATTGTCGAGCAGTTGCGCCGACATGGGCGCCGTGGCATAGCCGTCCTTGAGGAGGAAGGCGGAAAGCGAGTGACGCACGCTGCGACGCGATACCCGGTCACTTTGCTTCCAGCCAGCCGCGGCGAACGCTTGTTCCAGCTGCGCGTCCGAACCGGCGAAGACGAAATTGACCACATCGGCCTCCTTGCCTTTGCGCGTGAAAGTGCGCTCCGGCAAGCCTGCTAAATCCTCCGCGAGTTCTTCGAGATTTCCTTGGGGCGGGGGCGTAGCCGGGTAAGACAGATCGGCAGGAAGCGAGGCTGAGTGAGACAACTCGAGCTCGAGGTCCGTACCGGTTTCCAGATAGATTTCAGGCTCGGGAAATACCGGAAACAACAATTTGTAGCTGAGCAAAAACGGATCAGGATAGAGATGAAGGCTCGGCATGTATTTCAAGCGGCTGCTGATGGTGCCCTGGGGCGTGTCGGTGGCGCGAATGCCGTGGATTACGCCTTTCTTGACTTCCTCCCGTGCATTGTCCACCAGCAGTACCCAAGCATGGATTTCAATGGGCGGTCTCTCGGGCGGAAGGAGGCGGGTGAACTCCAGCTGCAAGCTGGCGGTTTCATGCCACAGGCCGAGTCCGACCCGATGAGCGGAGACGATGCGGCCTTCGACCGGAATTTTGATGGGAAAGACAGGGCTGTTCTCGCATGTCGGCGGATCGAGCAAGAAACCGCGAACGGACATGTCACGTCTTGCGCTATAAGAGGAGACCGGCGAAGTCAGGCGGACCCAAAAGCGGGTCCCGGCAGTCAGTTCCGTACAGGCGGACGCAGGTTTTGCCAGACACAGCAAGAGCAGAAAAAGAGCACGCACATGTCCTTGGGCATAGCGGGGCGAGCTTCGTCCCCGATGAGGTCTAAGACTTTTCGAAAGCAATTCCATGGAGCAGGGAGAGAATCTCTGCGATTACATCAGAAGCGATGGCGGAACGTCCAGTACGAACGAAAGAGGATGAAACTTCAGTCATGGCTCCGGAGTTTCTCCGACAACTAGCTTTTTTCAGCCGCCGGTATCCTGACCGGCTAAAAGTCTAACGAGATGCGCTGACCTTACCTCGCTTGAGCCCGCAGAGATGCGTCGGAACCAGCCATTAGCGACCCTGCATGCTCTGCTGAGCTCGTCGAAAAGCGTGGTCACCGACGTGGATCAGACCGTGAAAGGGGCGATGGATGTCGGCGATCGCCACCAGCGATAAGGAGACGAGCAGGGAAAAGGAAAACACTGGCAAGCTCTGGAGCTTTACGCTCCCTTCACCAAATAGGCAAGCGGCAAGGATCGTCAGCGCACCGCCAACAAGAAGCACGCACCCAAGCACGGTGGGAAGCCGGCTTGTACTCTCGAGCAGGCGAGTCAGACGGTGCTGGTTAAGGGAGCTCAATTCCGAAAGCGCGTGGTCCTCGGCGGTTTGCTCGGTGGGCGATGTCACCCGAACCGACATCACGCGGTTTTCCACATCTCGGCAGTAATTCCACCGTTTTGGTCGGGTGCTTCGCTTTTGGCCATCTGCGGCCAGTCCCGATTGATGATCGCATCCACATACGACAACGCGGTGCGCTGCGGCTCCGGAAGTCCTTCGCCGAGACGATAGATATTCAGCACCGAGCTTGCCTCCGGATCCACACTCAGGTCAGCCTCGCCAAAACTCGTCCAGACAGTGTAGAGCATGAAGCCGAGTATGACGGCGTACGTCGTGCCAAGCGTGCTGAGTTGCCAGCCTCTCCGGTCGTTATAAATTGCGGCGTTTCTCCTGGGGCCAGGCTCGGTTCACTCCGGCCATAAACAGCAGCGAGGCGATCACCGTTATCGTGACAACTGCTACGTTCTGGCCGATACTCACTATTGTTGACCGGCTTCCACACAGACCATCGCTGGTTTTGCCCACGGCACTGTCAGATGTGACAGTTTTGGCCTGTGGTCGCCCATTCTAACTTATTGGGGGAGATCGGAAGCCCTCGCCGTCCACCGCAGTAAAATCTTCTGACCACTTTCCTGTGCGAGATTTCTGCGTCTTGTCGACGAACGTTCAAATGTGAGGTGAAATGATGATTAGCAATCCAGAATCGGCGCGACTAGAAGAAGCCCATGCCGCCAACGTCTCTTGGAAAAAATGGGGCCCATACCTGAGCGAGCGGCAGTGGGGCACGGTTCGCGAAGACTACAGCCATGACGGCAACGCTTGGGATTACTTCAATCACGATCAAGCGCGATCCCGAGCTTATCACTGGGGCGAGGATGGCCTTGCCGGGTTCAGCGACGATAGGCAGTTGCTGTGCTTCGGCCTAGCTCTGTGGAACGGCAAGGATCCCATACTCAAAGAACGTCTCTTCGGGCTGACGAACAGCGAAAGCAATCACGGGGAGGACGTTAAAGAGTACTACTTCTACCTCGATAGTACGCCAACCCATTCCTACATGAAGTACCTGTACAAGTATCCGCAGAGTGCATATCCCTACAATGACTTGGTCGCAACCAGCAAAGGGCGCAACCGTAATCAGATGGAATACGAACTGCTCGATACCGGCATCTTCGACGGCGACCGCTATTTCGACGTGTTCGTAGAATATGCCAAGCGCGCACCCGAGGACATCCTGATCGAGATCAGTATTTCGAATCGCGGGCCGTCACCCGCCATGCTTTACCTCCTACCCACGCTTTGGTTCCGCAATACCTGGACATGGTGGGCGGACACGCCCAAGCCGTCGTTAAAGCAGATCGCTGGCAGGAGTGGTGCTTCCATCGTGGCCGCGGAACATGCTCAACTGGGTGCCCGTTACCTCTATTGCGAAGGAGAAGTACCGCTGCTGTTTACTGAGAACGAGACCAACAACGAGCGCATTTATGGCACGCCGAACGCTAGCCCGTACGTGAAAGATGGAATCAACAACTATGTAGTGAATGCACAGCAGAGTGCGGTTAATCCCGAGCGTACAGGAACCAAGGCCGCGGCGCTTCATCAAATCAGCGTGGATGCGGGCAAAACCGCCACCATCCGTTTGCGACTCACCGATCTGGTGCCCGCCGCTATGGGCGATGCCTTCAAGGACTTTGCTGAAATCATGAAAACCCGCCAAGCCGAGGCGGACGCATTCTATCGCGCCGTCACCCCCGAACGTCTCACGGCGGACGAAGCCCTGGTCATGCGGCAGGCCCTGGCGGGGATGATGTGGAGCAAGCAGTTTTTTGGATTTGAGATAAACAAATGGCTTGAGGAGCACGGTGTCGACGCGCTGAAATCGAACAGTCGCTCCATGCGGAACAGCGACTGGTTCCATATGGTGAATGAGCACGTTATCTCCATGCCCGACAAGTGGGAATATCCCTGGTATGCAGCCTGGGATCTGGCATTCCACGCCATTGCCATTTCCGCCATTGACGTGGACTTCGCCAAGGAACAGCTGGACATGATGCTGCGGGAGTTCTTTTTACACCCCACCGGCCAAATTCCGGCCTACGAATGGAACTTCAGCGATGTGAATCCTCCCGTCCACGCTTGGGCAACGATCTTCCTGTACCGGACAGAACAGATGTTGCGCGGCCATGGGGACCTCGAATTCCTGAAACGATCCTTTGCCAAGCTGATGCTGAATTTCAGTTGGTGGGTAAACCGGAAAGATCGCTCGGGGAAGAACATCTTCGAGGGTGGATTCCTGGGACTCGACAATATCGGTGTCTTCGACCGCAGTGCGCCACTGCCCACGGGCGGTTACTTGGAACAAGCGGACGGCACGGCCTGGGTATCGCTGTTTTGTCAGAACATGCTCGAAATAAGCGTCGAGCTAGCCAGTCATGACTCTTTCTTCGAAGAGATGGCTATTAAGTTTGCTGACCATTTCCTGTTGATCGCGCACGCCATGAATCAGGTGGGCTCCGATGGCATGTGGGATGAAGAAGACGGCTTTTACTATGATGTCTTGCGGTGCCCCGATGGCGGTGCGACCCGGCTCAAAGTCCGCTCCATGGTGGGGTTGTTGCCGCTTTGCGCCACCACCGTAACCGAGCCCTGGCAACGAGAGCGAGTGCCCCGAGTTGCAAAGGTTCTGGCCGCACGCTTGCAATACATGCCGGAGCTGCGCGACAGCCTTCATCCGACCGGTCCCGGCCATCTCGGATACGGTGATCGAGGCATTATCGCGCTGGTTAAACCGGAGCGATTGCGCCGTATTCTCGCCCGCATGCTCGATGAGCAGGAATTCCTGAGTCCTTATGGAATCCGCGCGCTATCTCGTTATCACGCCGACCATCCCTACATCTTTAACGTTGACGGGCACGAATATCGCGTGAACTATCTGCCAGCTGAATCCGATACAGGCATGTTCGGCGGAAACTCGAATTGGCGCGGTCCTATCTGGATGCCGGTCAATGGGTTGCTGATCCGTGCCTTGATCAACTTTTATCTTTATTATGGGGATAGCTTCAAGGTTGAGTGCCCGACCGGCTCCGGCCGCCTGATGAATCTGTTTGAGGTTGCGCGTGAAATTTCCAATCGGCTGGCTCGAATCTTCCTGCGCGACCAGTCCGGGCGGCGACCCGTGTTCGGAGGAACGGAGAAATTCCAAACCGATCCTTACTGGAGGGATTACATTCTGTTTTACGAATACTTCCATGGGGACAATGGAGCGGGCTTGGGAGCCAGTCACCAAACCGGCTGGACCGGAATCATAGCCCGACTTCTCCAGGTTTTCGGTAGGATCGACGCCACAGACTTGTTGTCGGGCGGTAAATTGGGTGCATTGGTCGAATCGGAACCGAAGGAAAAGGAAGTTGCTGCTTGACCGCTTTGCACCCTTTGGGAGGAAGGCGTGCTGAATCGGCCGTTGGTGTTGCTTAACTTTTTCGTCGCCATCGTGATGTTCTCAATAGGGCTGCGGGTCAGCACCGGAGACTTATACAATATCCTGCGCGCCCGCGGCCTATTGATTCGCACCCTGCTTGCGAATTGCATTCTGATACCGGCCATCGGCTTGCTGCTCATACGCCTCTTCCCCCTAACCCCCGACGCCAGTATCGGTATCATGTTGCTGGCGGCGATCCCGGGAACTCCGATCTCTTTGCAATTTACCCGCATGGCCAAGACCAGGCTGGCCTTCGCTGCGGCTGTAATTTTCGTGCTCTCGCTGGTCAGCGTCGCGATGACCCCGGTAATCATCGGAACCATGCCACAGACCTTGCAACATAGTGACCGGCCGGTGTCATCGCTCCTCGCCACTCTTGCTCTGTACATTGCCCTGCCACTGTGCGCTGGGGTTTGGGTGGCACGACGGGTGCCAAATATTGGCTCCCGGCTGATACTGCCCTTGGGCGTTCTAGCTTCAGTGGTCTTTCTTTTTATTATGTGGGAGACACGCCTGATGCGGCGGGAAGCCTTGAATACTATGCGCGGGAATGGGACCGTCTTGGCGATGGTGTTGCTGCTGCTGTCCTCGATGTTGATCGGGTGGCTGATCGGTGGTCCCGACCGAGACACAAGGCGGATTTTGGCGACTTCGACGGGCATGCGCAGCGTGATTGTCGTCTGGTATATTGCGCGCTACTGCTTCCCCGGTACCCAGGTGTATATGATCCCGCTGATCTACCTGTCGCTGATGGTGCCCGCGAACCTGCTTTTCCATCTGGCATGCATCTGGCGGCGAAAACTGCAGCCGGCGCAGGGTGCAGCCGCCTGATCTCCGACCCCAGCCTCGAAACTCAGAGAGCAGTTCACCTGCACTTGGCGACTATGAGGGTGATGTCGTCGTGTTGTTCACCGCGGCTGAACTGACGAACATCATCAACGATCGCGCGCAGGAAGCCCTCGGAAGACTTGTCACGATTTCGGCGCAAAGCCTCGACTAGGCGCTCCTCCGCGAATTCGTCGCCTGCCTCATTGAAAGATTCGGTGATCCCGTCGCTGTAGAGAGCCAGTACGTCGCCGGGGAAGAGTTGTTGCTCCTCCATGGAGCAATCCCATTCTCGGAAAAGACCGAGCACGGTGCCGCTTGAGTGGAGTCGTTCGAGAGAGTTGTCGCGGCGGAGTAGGAGGGGTGCGTAGTGCCCACAATTGGCATAACGTAAAGTCCGCGTCTGATCGTCGTATTGGCCAAAGAATAGGGTGGCGTAGGCGCTGTCGGTGGTGTTTTGGTAAAACAGTTGGTTTACCGATCGCAAGAAGCGCCGGGGCTCATTCGAAGCGATGGCACTCTGGCTCCGCAGATTGGCCTGCAAGTTAGCCATCAATAAAGCCGCCCCAATACCCTTGCCCGAGGTGTCGCCGATGATGATACCCAGCCGCTCGCACCCGAGATCCAGAAAATCGTAGTAATCGCCGCCAACCTCACGGGCCTGAATGCAGAGACCCGAGTATTCGAGAGTCTTAAGCGGTGGTAGAGTCTGAGGAAACAATCGGGCTTGCACACGTTTGGCAATTTCCAGTTCCTGAGCGGTGCGTTGTTCGGCTTCCAGCTTTTCGTGCGCCAACCGGCGTTCGAGTTCGATCTCGCGAACAAAGTCATCCCGTCCCACCAGCGAAAATGAATTTCCGTCCAGATCATCGAAGCGGGTGAAAATACCGCCCCAAAGTGTAGTTTGCGGGGGATGATGAAAGTGAACTCCGCGCTTGCTCCAGTCTTCGAACTTGGCCATAACATCTTCGGTCACCAGCACCGCATGTCGGCAGCGGCCAATCAGTCTGTATTCCACGGAGTTGCGTCTAGGAGTCACCAGCCGAAGAACCGTGTTGCCATCCGGGGGCGCGACGGCAATCATGCGGTTGCCCGATTCGTAGCTCTCATCGATGACCAGGCGAAACCCAAGTTGGTCGACATAGAAACCCAAGCTCCGGTCCTGATCGCGGACAAAAATGTCGACACACAGAACGCGAAGGTAGGGATCATGTCGATCCACGCGAAAACTCGACCCTAATGGCGTGGGATCCCTTCCCATAGCGGCGATTATAAGTCCAAGTCTCGCTATTCTCGATTCTTAAGCCTCTGCGCTCCAAGCCGAGGTTGTAGAAGAGAGGTTTTGGCGACGCTAAAGCTAAATTGCCCATTTTCGGCGGACACCTCGGTAGCAAGCAGGAACGAAAAAGAAAAAAGGCCCGCGGCCGGCTCGATTGCACGTAATCTTCGCAGTGCAATCGGGACCCCTTCTTCAAATCCCCTTCAAGGAGAGAAGAACACCTGGCTGGCCGGCCAAATTGTCCGCCCGCCAAGCGATGACCCTTTTCTCCGGGCGATGGCGCGTTGACAAGTGAGGGAACTTCCCGGGTAGCAAGTTCGGGAGCCCAATCTGATTGGTTCAGGAGACAAGATCATGAAAACGATGGAGCTTCGCCCTTGCAATCGCCGCGGGACACTCGCGGTCGCCTTCACCAGAACTATGTTTGGCATCTTCTTTGCCTTGGTCATAGCTTTGATCTCTGTCGGCGCCCATGCCCAGTCCCCTCAGGATCTTGCCGATCCCACTCCGCCTCCGACTCCAGATGCGACGGCCGAGGTTGCCGAGCCTTCCGTTGCTGCCGGGCCGACGGTTTACGTCACCGATTCCGCAGGCCGGCTGGCAACTGTCACCTTGGGGACCTACGTGGTCCATATCATCGGCTCGGAAGGGGTGGTGCTCACCGACATCGGCTTCAATCCGAAGGACGGCCAGCTTTACGGTGTCTCGTACACCAACTTCTACAGAGTCAACCGTACCACCGGCAAGGCGACGTTGATTGGTAGCTTAGGTATCCGGGACGCGACCGCCCTCGTGTTCGACGGGCAAGGGGTGGCGTTCACGGCGGCTGGCAACTCCCCAGAGCTCTACACAATCAACCTTAAGACGGGTCACGCGTCACCGTTTGCATCGACGACTTACTTCGCATCGGCCGGCGATCTGACCTTCTACAATGGCTACCTCATGGAATCAGGCTACCTTCTGGATACGTCCGACCCCTACCTGGTGCTGCTCAATCCTACGACTGGAAAGCTCGAGTTATACGCTGCGCTCAATGATCCCCCTATCCCCAATCTCTTAGGACTCGTTTGCACCGGCAAGGACAAACTCTACGGCTTTGCCGGCACCAGCGTCTATCAATTCTTGCTCACCCCAACGACCGGCACCCCGACCACACTCACTACCGTGCCGCTGAAAAGCCTGGCGGGTAAAGGCCTCGCTCAGATCTGGGGCGCTGCCTATGATGGTTACTTCCTATACTGATACTGAGTCGCTACCCTTCCCGAATGCGGCGGGATTACGTCGACGAGGATCGCCACTTCCGCGAACCTCGTCGATAGATTTATGGAAGTTGCCCCACAACAGCCATCATTTAATGATAATGATGTCGTCTGAGGACCTTATCGCGGAAGTCGGGCCAGAATTCCGGAGCCAGGTTCACGAAGCCGTTATCCGCCATGTCAATTCCAAAGTGCATTGCCATGGCTTTGCCGGTGCGGCTGGCGGGAGGGTAATAAATGTTGGAGAAGCCAGTGCTGGCGGCGCTGCCAAGCACGTTGTCAAAATTGAAGGTTTCGCTGCCGCTGTCCTTACGAATCACCACCGCCCGGCTTATGCTGTAACCGACTCGAGACCAGAAGCCGTGTCCGGGCCCTTTGCGAAAGTAACGCGGGTCCTCGTGCAAGACCGACGCTACCACAAAGTCCCCAAAGAAATTTTGACTGGCGATGTCGGCCAGGGAGGCGGCAAAGCGCTCGGCGTAGGCCGCGGTGCCGACTCCATATTGAGGATCGGTCTTGGTGAGTTGGGAAAACGTAGCGTTGAACACCCCTCCGCCGAGAGTCAGAGGACTGGCGGTTTCGCGCACAAAATTGTTCCATTTGTCTCGTGTGCCAGCCATGGGCGCCGCTTCGAGATCTGGTGCGGGCTCGACCGGCGCCGAGCTTGCCCCGCCCGAGAGACTCTGCGCGATATCCTGTGCGCAAAGCGGGGCGCTTAAACAGAAGATAGCCGCCAACAAGGCCGCTGTCTGCAAATGGCGCAAGCGGTTAATGCCTAGGATGATGGGAACCATGATGGCAGAGCGCATCTAGCTCGGAAAGACTGGCTTGGGAGTTTCCCACTAGAAACGCCTGTGCCCGATCTCCTTCCGGTTTGCTGCTGGGAGGTCTCCTTTCCCCCAAGATCCCGAGCGTGTCTAGCTCATCCGCGCCCACAGCTTCACGAGGTTGGGGTCCGCCTTAGCCAGGCTTGATGCTCTTATCCCCTTTGTACGGTGTCACTTCCAGCTAGGCAATACGTTTCTAAGCCACTGTCCTAGCGACAGTAACTTGCGTTTGGAACGTCTTTTGTTCTTGCCGGTTGCTGGAAAATGAGCCACCCAGGTGGTTCAGGATAGCGGTCGTCGGGCAGCAAAAGCTTTAGGTGCGCCAGCTGAATCGTCGATTCAGCGGGAGACTCGATGCTGCAACTTCTTCGCCGCAAGCAGACGGAGAATGTTCGATTCCAAGGCGCACCAAGAGAGATAACCTCCGCCTCAGGGGGAATGGGCCTATCATTTCTGAGAAGAGTCGGTGGGATGGACTTACATGGCACCTAGTCAGGTAGTGCTTTACTTTGAAAGGCAGGAGGACGCTCTGCTTTTCACCCTAGCTGCCAGTTCGGTTATGTCGGAAGGGTCGGTCCGCAGCAACGACGCGGTGGTCAAACTTGCCGAGGAGCTTTGCAAAGCCACTCGCATCACGGCTGCGGGGTCTCTGAACGTCACCTGAAGGGGGGCACAATCAAGATGATGCGAAAAGCCGCGCTGCAAGTGGGGGCCCCCGCGCTACTCGCTTGTATGGCATGGAATGCGTATCTTGCCGTCAACCATTTAAGGCAGATGCAGAAGATGGCGACGCTCACCCTGGAGAGTTCCAGGATCCAGGCGGGTATCTCTAGTGTTTTAAAAGACTTGACCGACATGGAAACGGGTGAGCGCGGATACCTGCTCACCGAGAACGACTCCTACTTGCAGCCCTACAACGACGCGAAAGGCAGGATCGCCGCCGATTTTGCCAGCCTGCGTGGAGGGCTGGCGAATCGCGGGGAGCAGGAACGGTCGCTGGAATCGCAGCTCGAATCCGTTGCCAGCTCCAAGCAAGCCGAGATGGAGCACGCTATCAGTTTGCGCCAAGAGGGGTATCGCCACCGCGCCTTAAAGCTGGTGGACTCGAACGAAGGTATGGAGTACATGGATAAAGCTCGCGAACTCCTGTCTTCGCTGTCGGCGGCGGAGAACAACAACTTCGCGAGATTCGACGAAGAGAGAAATGGGGTCCTCAGTAAGGCTTTGCGAGAAACCGTTGTTGCCAATTCATGTCTGCTGGTACTGACAGGGTGTTTGTTTGCCCTCGGCCGCTACCACGGCAAAGTGCTCGAGCAGGAAGCCGTCGAAAGCCGAGAAGAGTTAGCCAGGCGCGAGTTACAACTTGAAAAGCTTATCTCTGCGCTGTCCAATCAAGCTCGCTCGAATACCTCGGTAATCGAGGCGAATGCTCGCTTGCTGCTGCAGAACTACGGGGGCTTTCTGCCACGACAGGGCCATGAATATGCCGAGCAGATCAAGGAAGCATCGGCTGAAATGGAGCGACTCCGACAAGACCTGCTCGGAAGCCCAGTCTCCGTCAAAGTCAAAGAGGAGGAGCCGGCCTTTGACGCCGCATGAAACGCGCACGCCAACTGCTTTCGTGAGTGCGCAAGCGGTTCTCAGGCTTTTCGCGCAAACCCACGGAGCCCATAACTTGTAATAGTTTGAACTCGACCTTGCGGACAGCGTTGGCCAGGTTTCATGTACCGGACAGAGCCAATATTCCTTGCCCTACCTCCCAGCACCCCGTTTTGCCTGACCCGAATCGGGGGGTTTTGAATCCTCCGGTAATTTCGCCTTTTTGGAAGTCCTCGACCGAGGCTGGATGAAGCATGTGCCTACCAACCAAACTTGCAAACAAAGGATTGGTGGCCGGCAGTGTTCGATTTTGTCGGCCATCCAAGTGTGTAGCAACTTCAGTACAAGGTGAATCCTTAGGCTGCGATCCTCTGGCCCAAGAAGTCCTTGGCTTTGGCTTTTTCCGCGTCCCACTTCTCCAGCTGCTCGGGACTAAGGAAGTTGACGACCCGCTGACGAATCGCATCTCGATTTGCAACGACCTTGCTGATGACGTCGGCTTTGGTCGTGTTAGGATTCTGTTGCATGTACTCAGCGATCTTTTCTCTTGCTTCCGTAAGAGCGGCGCGAAGCTTTTCCTTTTGATCGTCGGTGAGATTCAGGTCGCTAGCGAAACGCTTCAATTCGGTCGCCACTTGTTCGCGTTCTTCAGCGCTCAGATTCATGAGATTCCTCCTTGATCGTGTAGTGAATTTACAGTTTTAGGTGGATCGAAGCCCCGCCCAAGAAGTTCTTGCACGAGGCTCCAGGAACTTAAAGAAAGAGGATGCCATCCTAGAGGGGGTTTGGTGTGCTGGGAACTGTCAAAACGAACAGGAGCAACGGGAATCCCGAAAACGGCATACTCTCGACAGTTGCCGAAATCAGGCGTCTCATTAACCCCCTGCCAAGGGTCTTGTCTGACAGTACCGACCCCGTCTGACAGCATGGTATGCAAGGTCAAGTCTTAGCTATCACACATAACTCGGCTTCACTTGACCTCGGGGTTATCATTTCCAGAACGAAGTGTCATGAGGCTCGTCTCCTACCCCAACATGTTCTCCAAAGACGAGCCTCATAAGAAAACCATGATCTAGGTTCCGCCCTCTTGATCTTGCCAGGTAAGCTGCTTCGTCAGCCTACCCGCGAGCGGTCCGCCCGGTGATCGTTGGAGTCTCCCTTATTCGGCCTGATGCGATGATAAACTCACGGCCGGGATTCGCCGCAGGCTGCGCAAGCGTGCGCCGGAGGAGTCATGCATCGCCGGGGTATCCTGTTTTGTTTGTTCTTGGCCATTGGTGTCGGTGTGGGCTGTTCCCGTTCTCCGTCCGGGCAGCCACCGTTAGCTGTTCAAAGCGCTGCCGTCGATGCGCCTCGCCTCGCCAACGCCGATGGTGATCCGGGAAGCTGGATGACGCATGGCCGTACCTACAGCGAACAACGCTTCAGTCCGCTGAAACAGATCAACGATCAGAACGCCTCCCAACTGGGACTGACCTGGTTCTATGACCTGGATACGCAACGCGGGCAAGAGGCGACCCCCCTGGTCATTGATGGCGTGATGTACTTCACCACCGCATGGAGCAAAGTCTTTGCGTTGAATGCGGCCAATGGTCGGTTGCTGTGGTCATACGATCCTCAGGTCCCCAGGGAATGGGATGCGAATGCCTGTTGCGATGTCGTCAACCGCGGCGCAGCCGCCTGGAAGGGGAGAATTTTCTTCGGAACCCTGGATGGCCGCTTGATTTCCCTCGACGCCGCGACCGGAAAACCCGTGTGGGAAGTACTCACCATAGACCGCAACTTTCGCTACACCATCACGGGTGCCCCGCGCGTTGTCCAAGACAAGGTGATCATCGGCAACGGCGGCGGAGAGTTCGGAGTTCGCGGTTACGTCTCGGCGTACGATGCCCAAAGCGGACAACTTGTCTGGCGCTTCTACACGGTACCGGGAGATCCCTCGAAACCCTTTGAAAGCCCGATTCTTGCGCAGATAGCACAGACTTGGACCGGAGAATGGTGGAGGTGGGGCGGCGGCGGCACGGTGTGGAACGCCATTGTCTACGACCCGGAGCTAAACCTTCTCTACATCGGGACGGGCAATGGCACGCCGTGGAATGAGAAATATCGCAGTCCAAAGGGTGGCGATAATCTATTCACCTGCTCGATCGTGGCTCTTAAGCCCGATACGGGGGAGCACGTGTGGCACTATCAGGAGAATTCCAGGGATGCCTGGGACTTTGATGCGGCCGAGGACATGATCTTGGCCAATATGGTCGTCGACGGCGAGCCGCGCCAGGTTTTGCTGCAAGCGCCGAAGAATGGAATCTTTTACGTAATCGACCGCACGAACGGCGCTCTGATATCGGCCAAACCATTCACGGATATCAACTGGGCGGCGGGCGTGGACCCGCAGAACGGACGTCCCATCGAGACTGCGATCGCACGCTACCACGGCCGAAAGCCTGCGTTGATCGTCCCCGGACCCTTAGGCGCTCACAGTTGGCAGCCGATGTCCTATAGCCCACTCACCGGTCTGGTGTACATTCCGGTCAACGATGTTGGTTTCCAGTACAAATCCGCGGAAGACTTTCAACCCACGAAGCTGGGGACAAACTATGGAATCGACGTGGTGGCTGCGGGAATGCCGCAGGATCCTAAGCGAAAGCAAGCGATTCTCGATTCCGTCCAAGGAAAGCTGGTGGCGTGGGAGCCGCGGCAGCAGAGACCCGCATGGGTCCTCAAGCGGCCAGGACCATGGAACGGTGGCACTCTGGCGACCGCCGGCAATCTGGTCTTCGAAGGCACGGCCGGCGGGAACTTTGAAGCATATCGTGCGGATACCGGTGCCCAGCTGTGGTCGTTCGCGGCGCAGACCGGCGTGATGGCCGGTCCCGTTACCTACACGGTCAGCGGCCAACAATATGTTGCCGTGCTCGCAGGCTGGGGCGGCGTGTTTCCGCTGGCCGCCGGCGAAGTGTCGTTCAAGTCAGGGCGGGTGCGGAATATCAGCCGCCTGTTGGCTTTCAAGATCGGAGGGGCTGCGAGCCTGCCGCCGTTGGCGCCTTTCTCCGAACCTCAGTCGTCTCCTTTACCGAATCGGGCTACGACGGCGGCGATCCATCGGGGCGAGCAGCTGTTTCAACGGTACTGCGCCGCCTGCCACGGTGACGTTGCGGTCAGCGGCGGAATCCTTCCCGATTTGCGCTATTCGAGTACTCTCGAAACGAACGAATGGTTTTCGGATGTGTTAGGTGGCATGTTGAAGGCGGAAGGCATGGTTTCCTTCGCCTCGGAATTGTCCAGAGACGATGCCGCGGCCATTCGCTCCTACGTGATTCTCCGCAGAAACCAGAGGTTGGCCGAGAGAGGCAAGAACCGATAGCCAGAGTGCCGTTCCCGAGTTCGAGGAGCACGCTATCCCCAATCTCAGCCGCCGGTGGTGAAGAAGTTGATGCTGACGGTGGCCAGATCCGAAGGCGGGAATCGCGACTGATGTCCCGGATCCGCCTGCAACCCGGCCTGGCGCGCGCTCTCGAGGAAAATAGGCAACTCAACTAAGTACTGGTCGGAGAATCCGTGCGTGCCATCGTAGGCAATGGCGGGAGTTTTCTCCAGGTGAGCCGCGGTCAACGCCGGAGGCAGCGTGTGCAGCTCGAGAACCAGCAGCCCGAACCGTCCCACGTAGGGCGCCCAGCGACGTAAATGGCGAGTCAGGTTCTCTTCCAGTTCCTCGGCCGGAATCTCCTCGCCACAATGCGCAAAGGCGCCGGTGGATCTTCCAACCCGGTCTCCGCGCGTGTAATTAACCAACGGCAGATACGGACGATTATGGTCGAGGAAGGAACGAACGTGGAGCAAATCGTGAATGTCCAGTCCCAGCTCTTCCAGATCGCTCGCCAATTGGGCCGGGCGGTTCACATCCCCGCCGATGATGTGGAAGGTCGGAATCCCCGCTTTGCGCAGCGTTTGTTTGGCGATGCGCCGCGCGACTTTGTTGTAATCCGCACCAATCATGATGAGCGGATACCGGCCGAGTTCGGCCCCGCGGGCGGTATGATTCTTGACTACGAAATACAGATGCTCCAGGAAACTGCCGTCGCCGCATCCCATATCGCAGATACCTTGGGGCTGCTGCTTTCGGGGACGGTTGAAAATCTCAACCACGATCTCGTCTACCTTTTTAAAGTACGTCTGATGAGCTCCTCCGCTGCCCCAGACATTCATCCCACGGTTAACCAGCAGTTCAACCCCGCTCTCATCCTGGCGCGGAAGGCGGGGATTCCCGAACAGGAGCGTGCTCACGATGTTGAACATCGGAAGATAGGAAACCGTTACTCCGTACGACGTTGCAATCTGGGCGGCATAGCGGCCGCAGGTGGTAAGCCCTGCCAACCCGCGCTCCCAAGCGATCCAACCCTGGGTGGCCAGAAGATCCAGAAGGCACGAAAGGCTGTCGTAGTTGGCGGCGATGGAATGGGGATCGGTGGGGGTTTGTGCGAGTTGAGCCAACACGCCGCCGCGAGCCAGAGCAACCATGGCGGGCCCGAGCAACACTCCATCGAGGTGCCGGCAAATCTGCACGCAAAGCCGGGCCGGGGCGGGATCGTCAGACGGTTCCTGAATCCACCGAGATTGGGCGCGGGCCACCAAGGCCCGGAGGGAAGGCAGCACCGGTTCGTCAGAGCGGCCGAAGAGAAAGTCCTCGAGAAAAATCGCTTTCGGAATGAACGAGACCACTTCCCCATACAGAGGTGGTGCAAGCCGCAATGCCAGCGCCCCATCAGGCGTCAAGCCGTAGGCCGGCCGAGATGGCTGGTCGGATCGTTCCTCCAGCCAGCCGAAGCACACCAGGAGGCGCAGGGCGACCCGCAAGTAGCCACGATTGCCATGGGTATGGCGTACGATCTCGTCGAGATCGGTAACGAGAGATGGGCCGGAAAAAAGATCGAATACCTTGCGGTCCCAGAGCGCTTTGACCGTGGGAGCCAGAACCAGGCCGGCGAGATGCTGGAAGACCAGCGCCCGAACGCCCGCTTTCTCCTCATCTGCTGGTGATCCACGAGCCATAGTCAGATCGGTCCCGGGGTGCGTCTACCCGCGGCCTTCGAACATATCCCTTCCCTCGACCAGGGTGCGCATCTTGCGGTCCACGACACTGCGCTGCAACATCCAAAAACCACAGTCGGGATGAACATAGCGCAGGCGCTCCTCCCCCAATACCTTCACGGCATGCTCAATCCGGCGGGCAATCAACTCGGCGCTCTCGACTTCGTTGTCTTTGATGTCGATCAGTCCAATTCCGAGATGAATGCTGGGGTTCAGATCGGCCAATACCGCTAATTCGTCGTATCCATGACGCGCGAATTCTAGAACCAGGTGGTCGGTGCGCAGGGAGTTGAGAAAGGGAACCAGATCGCGCCAGAAACCCCGCAATTGCGGTTGTCCGCCGTAATTGCCGAAGCAGATGTGGACAGCTTTCTGGTTTAAGATTCCCTCCAACACAAGATTGATGGCCTGGCTGGCCCAGGGTGCATCCTCGGGATAGCCCGCAATACAAGCCTCGTCCAGTTGCACCGTGTCGGCTTCGATGAGTTCCAGTTGCCGGCGCAAGACCACGGCAATGTCCATCGCCAAATCACCGATATTCTTGTAGAAGCAATTGGTCAGCACGCGCGTCAACATGTGCGGGCCGGTGCAGGTGAACTTCAGCGGAGACTTGGTGAGCGGACTCACAAACTCGTAGTCGTGCGGCAAATTGAGAGTGCCGTCCTGAATCTTTCCGACGACCATTCCCGCGGTCAGCAGCCGATATCCGGATGAGCGATCCGAACGAAAACGATCAAAATCCGAAAGCGAAAAGTGCTTGCGGATGCCGTCCATACGCGAAGCAAAGTAATCCACCATGCCATTGGTTTCGGGGTGACTGGGATCGAAGCGCACAAGCTCCCCATCGGTGATCAGATCCAGGCCAGCCATTTCCTGCGTCTTCAATACGGCCATAACGGCGTCGCGCAACACCAGACGCGATGTGTTGCCGATCAGCCACGAAGGAACCGGATAGCTGCCAACCACGGTGGTTTTGATGCGCATGGCCATGGCTTCTCCTTTCGCGTTTTCCGATCCGAGAGCAACATCATACTCCG
>DATJVZ010000002.1:0-24824 GCA_035501575.1 Terriglobales bacterium
CCGGCCTCGAATCGTTTGACGCTCGAAAGGGTGGCACCCAGAGGAAAGCCCACCACGGCCGCGACTTTTACCTCCGATCCCGCTAGTTCGGTTGACGCCAGCTCGACGTAGGCGGCATTCACCACTACGGCTGCGAAGTCATACTCGCGCGCCTCCCGACATAGGCGGCTTATTTGTTCCTCGGTCGCTTCCGGACGCAGGTTCGTCTGATCAATCATTCTTGCCAACCGCCGATCGCCTGCAACCATGCTTTCCCGCATTTTCTTCGCCGCAAAAAACTCAGGCTCCTCAGCGCGAACCGAGGAGCTTTGGTTGGTGTTGTCCATCTTCGTGAAGCGGCCCAAAGACCCGGCCGTCCGCCGGCGATGCTTCGGGGATGCCATCGGATTTGATTCTCACTGCCGCCCGTTCTTGCTTTCTCTAGGCCGCTCTCGCGCTCGCCTCCTTGGCAATGAAAAAGGCCCCGGCTAATTTCACTCGGCCGGTGCCGGCTCGCCTTCGACCTCGTGGCGAAATGGAATGACCCCGGGAATGAGCCACTTTTGCCACATGTCGTCGATTTTGCTCTGGAAGTATGCGATGTCGTCGTCGGTAAAGTGGGCAAATCTCCCCTGTTTCAGCAAGTAATCTCGGACGGGTTGCCGCTTGATCTTGCCGCGGGCAATCTGCTGCGTCCGCCCGGTTAGTCTGAGCACGCCGTTTTCCACCTCGTACAGGGGCCAGACCCCAGTGTTGACGGCCAATTCGCCCATTTCATGGGACAAGTAAGGATCGTAATCCCAACCCTTTGGGCAGGGATCGAGGGAATGAATAAAGGTCGGTCCCCCGATGGCCAGCGCCTTGCGGATGGAATTCATCCCGTGCAGGCCATAGGACATGCAAATGGTTGCAACGTATTTGCACTCGGGATGGCCAGCCGCCATCATGCCGGCCATATTCTTTTTCCAGCGGCGGTGCATAATTCGCTTGACTTTGCCCGGGGTGCTAAAGGTGGTGTTGGCTCCCCAGGGCGTGCTGCCGGAAAGCTGAATATCCGTATTGGCATAGGATTCGTTGTCGTACATCAAGATCAGGCAGTTGTAATCGGGGTGGGTGAGAGTGGCAGAAATCGCGCCCACACCCATATCCGCCCCGCCGCCGTCGCCGCAAAAGGCGATGACGTTGATCGGCTCCCGCTTCATTTTGCCCTTGCGCATAAGCGCTTTGAGCGCGGCGGCGGTGCCCAACGCCGCCGAACCGCTGCTGCCGAGCTGGGTGTGCATCCAGGGCACGACCCAGGAAGTGCTGTAGTAGGTGGTGTTGGCCACATACATGCAGCCGGTGCTGCCCAGCACAATGGTGCGCGGGCCGGCAGCCTTCGCCATCATTTTCATGACCAGCGCCGACTCGCAACCTTGGCAAGTGCGGTGTCCTGAGGTGAAAAACTCCTCGAGCGGAAGCTTCTTCACGGACTTGAAGGGATCGAGCTTTTGCGTCGGATCAATCTGTACGTAGGTTGCCATTGCGGCTACATCCTTTCTGATGCGTCGAACACATCCGCAAAAATTAGTTATTCCCGCAGGCCGATCCAGCGGGTCATAGGCTGCGACTTGCCTTCCGCAGCCTGATACACATACTCGGTGACCTTCTGCACGTCGGGCACGGTGACCTCTCGCCCTCCCAGTCCGGCGATGAAGCCTAAGACCGGCGGTTTGGGCCCGGTGGCGGAATAAAGCGCGCTGCGAACATCGTTGGTCAGCACACCACTCATGTAGGGAGATCCGAAGGAGTAGTCACGATCGATAACTCCGATTGCCCGGAAGCGGCTCAACGAGCGAGCCAGCTCCTGCGCCGCAAAGGGCCGGAACCAACGCATACGGATGAATCCCACCTTCTTGCCCGCCTTGCGCATCTGCCGAATCGCCACCTTCACCGGCGTAGACAGCGTGCCCATGCCCATCAGCACGATGTCGGCGTCCTCGGTTTCGTACTCCTCGAAGAACGGGTTGGTGTAGGAACGACCAAACACGCGCTCGAAATCGGCATAGGCCTCGCGCAAGACCCCGGATACGCGCTCCATGGCCGCATGATTCTGCCGGCGGATCTCCATGACCCAATCCTCATTGCCCTGGGGCGCAACCGTAATCGGGTTGTCGGGATGGAGCAGAAGATCGCGACGATCGTAGCGGGGCAGGAACTCGTTCACGCTTTCTTGCGTGGGAACCTTCACCAAGGCCTGCGAGTGGGTCAAGAACGCCCCGTCGCAGCTGATGGCGCAGGGCAGAAAGATGCGACGGTCCTCGGCCACGCGATAGGCAATGAGGGCGGTGTCGAGCGCTTCCTGCGCACTATCCACCCATACCAACAGCCAGCCGAGATCGCGCACCGTCAGGGCGTCATTGTGTTCGACGCCGAAGGCTCCGGGATCATCCAGGGCGCGATTGCCGACCATGCACACCAGCGGAATGCGCAAGGCGGGAGTCACCGTCAGCGCCTCCATGGCATACATCCAGCCCACGCCGCTCGAGCCGCAAAACACCCGTGCGCCGCAGGCGCAGGCGTGCTTGACGATTTCAAATTGGGAGTGTTCACCCTCGGCCACGATGTACTCACAATCCATTTCGCCGTTCGACACCAGCTTCGCGACGTACTGCATGACCGTGTCGTAAGGACGAATCGGATAGGCCGTGATGACATCGACGTCGGCCAGCTTGCAGGCGACCGCAATCGCCTCGCTGCCCGTAATCAGTGCAGTCTGTTCGGTCTTTTTCTGATCTTCTATGGTTGTGGCCGTAGCCATGACTGGTTCCTCCTCAAGCCCTATCCCTGCTTGGCGATTTCGAGCATTTCGGGGATTTGCTCGTCATATTGCCCGCGATAGCGGAAGCCGTGCGACCGCTCCTCGCGGGTCTTAATCTTGTCTTCGAGCCAGGCGATGTACGATTGCTTGTCCTTCCGCCAGTCCTCCCATTGACTGTCGTTGCCGGTGAACTCGGACTCGTTCACCATGGTGACGCAATCCTTCACCGGGCAAACCGCTTCACATACGCCACAGCCGCAGCAGGCTTGCATGTTCGCATCGTACAGGCCCTCAGGCGTGACATCGAAGCAGGAGTCTGGACAATGCAGCCAGCACAAGGTGCACTTGATGCAGGTGTCGAAATTGACCACCGGCCGCATGGTGCGAGTGGTGAACTTCTTGAAGGTGGGGTTACGATCGGGACGGAATCCGCCCACGGCATGCGACGTGGGATCTTCGACGGCGCCCCCAAACGGAATCGAGGGGATGGCGATTCCCTCCCCCATCTCATGCCATTTTGGCAAGTCGAATTTATAAGGGACCTCGGGATTGCCCTGCTCAGACGTCACGGTCGTGGTGGTGACTCTCTCATAGGCACGCGCCGCCGACTCGGCTTTGACTGGGTTCTTCCATTCGTCCAGGATCATCTGTTGTACGGACTTCAAGCTGAACAGATCGGGAAGCAGTTTGGCGATTGCGCCCAGGATCCGGACATCGGTGTGATCGTCCTTATAGACCCATAGACCGGAGAAGCTGGGCATGCCTTTGAGAATCGCCAAGCGGTAGGGCGTTTCCTTGCGGTGTGCCATGGCCAGGATGGATTCGCGGCCTTCCCGCGAAGTCACGATCAAGCTGCCGCCCGGCTTCAAGAGCTTGTTCACCGGCTGCAGCCCGTACCAGGCCCACGATTCCACTCCCTTACAGAGGGTGTCGTCGACCGCGACGGTAATATCCACCTCTTTGGGTTCATACTTGGCCATGCCTTCTTCGAGAGTTTCTTGGTCGTCCGCCACAATGGCAAAGCTTTTGGCGGGAATGCCGTTCCGCTCCGGACTATCGCCATAGCGGCCGAAAGAGATTCCAACCTTTCCCTCTTCGTGGGCCGCGAGAACAATGCCCCGGGTGATTCGACCACCCAACGTCTTCTGAAAAATTCCGCGATAAATCACTTCGATTGCAAATAACCGGCCCATCTCAAACCTCCGTTTTGTCTGCGCGTTCTTGCGGCTCGAGCACAATTTCTTCGACATCTTCAATGTGGCGGCGCATGGCGGCTTTCGCCCCTTCTGCATCCCGCCGCTTGATGGCGGCGAGAACACGGCGATGCCCGGCCAGCGACCTCTGCGGACGCCCTTCCGCTTGCAAGGAGCGCTCGCGGGTATCCCGCAACAGATCCATCAGCAGGTCGAGCACCTTGAGCACCACGCTGTTTCCCGAAGCCATGGCAATCGTGTAATGGAATTCTGAATCTTCCTCGATCGCGAGCTCCCCACGGTGCAACTTTGCCTCCTGCCGATGGAGGATCTCTTCGAGTTCGTCCAACTCCTCCTCGGATCGATGGGTGGCGGCACGCGCCGCCAGCGGTGGTTCGAGCATCTTGCGAAAATCCAGCAGTTCGCCGACCAGCTCCAGCTTGTGACGGAGCAGAGAGGCAAGCGGGTTCATGATCGTGCTCGCGGAAATCTCCCGCACCACCGTGCCGGCCCCCTGCCGTGGTTCCACCAGGCCCACCAGCTCCAGGCTGCGAATCGCGTCGCGGATGGAACTGCGGCTGACTCCAAGGGTCTCCGCCAGCTCGCGTTCGGAAGGCAGCTTGTCACCCGGACGCAAGCGCTTTAGGATCATTTGCTGAAGTTGCCGGGCGACTTCCTCGTAGACCTTATTGCGGCGAATGACTTCGAAATCGGACTTGACTGTTTCGGCCAAAGGATAGCTCCAACTGGTCCGATAACTGGACCAGCGAATTATACTCCAGATTGTCAAGGGGGTGGGGGAGGTTCTGGCGACAAATTTTCTCGCCCGGCAGGCACTTGGCGGGAGACTCGGAGGCCAGCCGTAAAGCTACCGTCCGTCCGGTTGGGAAATGGGGCGCCGTCGCGCGACAGGGGGACTAACTGCGGGGCCGCGGGGTGAGATTTCGACATTCGGCCAGCAGCTTGGTAGCGCTGTAGATGGTTCGGGTATGGGGCATGGGGACGCCGATCCGCTGGCCGAGTTCCACAATAGCGCCCACGATGGCCTCAAGCTCCAACGGGCGATGGGCTTCGAGGTCTTGCAGCATGGAGGTCTTGTGTTCTCCCACTTTCTTCGCCCCCTCCAAGCGCTGTTCAATCGAGATCGGCAAATCCAGCCCCAAGCGGGCGGCGACGGCTTGCGCCTCGCGCATCATTTCTCGCGCCAGGTTGGACACGTCGGGGTCGCGCACCATTTGGCCCAGGGTCGCACCGGTCAATGCACTGAGCGGGTTGAAGGCGACATTGCCGAGAAGCTTGACCCAGATTTCATTGCGAATATGCGCCGTAATCGGAGCACGCAGGCCCGAAGCGACGAGGGCGTCGGCAATCTGGCGGAGCCGTTCGGATCGAGTTCCGTCCGGCTCACCGAGCGAAATGCGATTGCCCTCGATATGGCGGATGATGCCGGGAGCAGTGACTTCGGTGGAAAAATAGACGATCGAGCCGATCACTCGCCGCGCTTCAATTGCGGCCGAGATGACTCCCCCGGGGTCCACGCGCTCTAGCCGCAGCCCGTTCCAGTCTCCGGCAAAATTCTCGAAGAACCACCACGGGACCCCGTTTTGCGTGCTGACCACGGTCGTATTCGGCGCCAGGACGGTTTTCATTTGGGGGGCCAGCTGCGGCAGGCTGTGGGCCTTGACGCCCAAGAAAACCACATCCACCGGCCCCACCTCCGCGAGCGTGGCGCAGATTTTGGGGCGCGCCTGAAAATCGCCAGTGGTGCTTTGGACTTGGACGCCCCGCTCGCGGATGGCCTCGAGTTGGGGACCGCGGGCGACCAGAGTGACGTCCACCCCGATCAGAGTCAGGCGGGCGCCGATGTAGGCTCCGACTGCGCCTGCCCCTACGATGAGAACCTTCATCCTTGCTCATCCGCGACTGCTGCCGCAACCGCGCGCCGCCGAATCTTGCCGGTTCCCGTGGTGGGAATGCTTTCGACAAAATAGATCTTCTTGGGACACTTGTATTCCGCCATGTGGTCGCGACAAAACTTCAGCAGGGACGATTCGGTCTCGCTTCCGGGCTCATGCAACACGACGGCGGCCGCGACTTCTTCACCCAGGGTGGGATGCAGAAAGCCAAAGGTGACGGCACTGGCAATCGCGGGGTGCCTCAATAAAACCTCATCGACCTCGTGCGGCGCGATATTCTCGCCTCCCCGAATGATGATGTCTTTGATGCGTCCAGTCAAATGCAAATAGCAATCCTTATCCAGATAACCCTGATCTCCGGTCCGAAACCATCCGTTGACAAAGCATCGCGCGTTGGCCTCGGGATTGTTTTCGTATCCCCGGAAGAGATTCGGCCCTTGGATGACCACTTCGCCTCTTTGGTCGGTAGCCAAGTGGTTTCCCTGCGCATCCATGACGCTGATACGAATCCCGGTGCCGACGCCGACGGAACCGGGTTTGCGATTCCGCGGTGGCAAGGGATTCGAAGTCATCTGATGGGAGGCTTCGGTCATCCCATAGGCTTCGACAAAAGGTACACCGAAGATGTCCTCCATCTTCTGAATGGTCTCGGCGGAAAATGGCGCGCTACAGGAGCGGATAAACCGCAGAGAGCTCGAATCGCTTGGCTTCTCGCGGGTGCGAGCCAGGATGAGCTTGTGCATGGTTGGGACTCCCGAGAACCAAGTCACGCGGTATTCCCGCACCCAGCGCCAGAACGATAGAGGGTTGAATTTCGCGGGTAGGATCACCGTGCCACCCGACAGCAAGGTGGAAACGGCGGAGGCCATGATTCCGTGAATGTGGTAAAGCGGCATAATGCAAAGTGCCACGTCCTCTTCCGAGAGTGTGTAAGCGTTCGCGATATTCGCTGCCGAAACCGCCAAGTTGAAGTGCCGCAGGGGAACCCGCTTGGGTCGCCCGGTGCTTCCGCTGGTGTGCAGAATCAGGGCAATGTCGTCCGGGGTGGGAGTCGGGGCCGAGGCTCCTTTCCGCGCGTCTTCGAGCTGCACCTCTCCGTGAGCGTTCATGGCCACGGCCACAACCGGAATACCCAGATCCGCAGCCGCACTCCGGGCGTACTCCGCCTCGGCCGGAGGACAGAGCAAGACGCGGGCGTTGGTGTCTCGTAAGAAAAAGAGGAACTCCTCATAAGGATAGGCGGGATTGAGCGGGGCCGCGGTTCCGGCGATGGACGACGCCAGAAAACTTACCAGCGCCGGCAGACCGTTCGGCAGGGCGATCGCCACCCGGTCTCCCCGGGCAATGCCGGCCGAGGTCAAGGCGTCGGCCATCGCCAGTACCTGTTGCCGCAACGAGTCATAGGTCAGGCGAATCTGAAGATCGGGGAGAATCACCGCCGTGTGACTGTCGGCGAAATGCAAGACGTCCAGCAGGGTTTCTACGGATTTCAAGCTCATCGACATTCGATATTAATCCACTCGCGTTCGCTTGGAGTCTCGACCTTTCGGTCCGCAATTGAGCTCCTTGGCAGGAGCGATTCAATACGCTAGCCGATGCTTGCATTTCAAGCCAAGTTCATTCCCTTGATCTGCCTGATAAAGAACCTCTATCACCTCCGGTACTGCCGTGCGCCCAAAGTTGGGGGGAAGGATCGGCCGTCGCACGCTACTAGCTCAGGGGCAGGGGACGAGTCGCGCGAGCGTTGCGGGGACTACTTGACATGGGTCTCTTGGTAGTGCAGCTCTTTCCAATGACCTTCACGCTTGACCCAAATCTCACCAACCAGGACCCGCGAGTAACGCAACACCGACTTGGGCGGGAACTCCATGGTGACTTCGTAGGTCACGAATGCGGCATCAGGCCCCAAGGGGGTGACCTTCAAACCCCACAGCGTGTACTTAGAAACATTTCCCTGTGGAACTTCATTCATCGCTTGAACTTTGGTGCGTTCCCCCTGGCCATCGACTTCCACCCCTTCAAAATCATCCGCCAGCAGATCTCCATAGGCTTTCTTGTCTTTCGTCTTCAGCGCCTCCCATTCCGATTGAATCTTTGATTCGAACATAGATTTCAGATCAGGCCGGGCGGGAGCGGCTTCGGATGGCTGGCTTTGCGCAACACTGCTTTGGCTTAACATAACCAGCAGGAATGCAACTACGATCCCATAACGCATGCATGGCCCCTTTCGAAGAAAACCTGGAATGCTACCACTATGCGGGGAACGGTTCCAGGGGTGGGCCGATGGCACCGATGGCATGAGGCCACCCGATCTGTTCAGAGGACGTATCACCAAAGTACTGCTGCTTGTGATCTTGGTCACATCTGGCAAGAACTAAACACGGTTAGTCTGGAGCGGAGCGGAATTTAAACTCGCTACGCCATCTCTTTCCCCATAGGGCAAAGGAGATTTCGATGGTCTTCAAAACGATGAGCTGTTGCCTGCTGGCCCTGGCCCCGGCTCTTGCCCAAGACACGATCGACCTGGTCGGCTCGGGATCGAATGTTCCCAGCCTTCTGTACACGGCGTGGATCGACGATTTCAACAAGAAGGATCCCAAGATTCAAGTGCGCTACCTTCCGCTGGGCACTTCCGCGAGCATCAGTCAGATCAGTATGGGGTCGGGCGATTTCGGCGGCGGGGAGATCATTTTGACGCATGAGGAGATGCACGCTGGCAAGGTTCCGCTGGCTCAGATTCCTACCGTCCTTATCGGCATCGTGCCGATCTATAACCTGCCCGGTGACCCGGAGGTCAATTTCTCGGGCGATCTTTTGGCTCAGATTTTTCTAGGCAAAGTCACTCGTTGGAACGACGCCCGCATTGCCCGGCTGAATCCGACGCTCAAGTTGCCCAATCAGGAGATCTCCGTCGTACACCGAGGACCGGGAAAAGGCTCCAACTACATTTTTACTGACTTCCTCTCGAAAAGCAGTTCCGAGTTTCGGACTCGGGTGGGCAAGAACCCCTCTCCCCATTGGCCTGTCGGCATGGAGGCCAACCGTGGTGAGGACATGGTCTCGAAGGTGGCCTCGATCCAAGGGGCGATTGGATACGTGGAGTGGAGTTTCGCTAAGCACTCCTCGATTGGCTATGGTGCGGTCGAAAACCCGGCGGGACAGTTCGTCCGGGCCAGTACCGCCAGTATTACCGCCGCCTGCAAGTCATTGGAAGCCTCCATTCCTGAGGACTTCCGTATTTCGCTCGTGAATGCTCCCGGCAAAGATGCCTACCCCATTTCGAGCTTTACCTGGATCTACCTTCCGGCTTCGGGCTGGTCGGGCGCGCGGGGCCGCGCTTTGAAGCAATTCCTTAGCTGGGCCCTCGACAGCGGCCAAGAGGTGGCCGAGACCATGGGCTATGCCATCTTGCCTCACCCCCTCCAGCTGAAAGTAGAGGCGGCGCTTGATTCCATCACCAACGCCCAGTGATCGCCACCCTTCCTTAGAAACATCGGTTCTGCCGCGCTGAAGCTCTGCTATAGTTCCTGGCGCCATGGCAGCTTCCTCGACCCAGCTAGCCGGTTCGGGCGCCCCCTCCTCCCGGCTGACGAGCAATCAAGTTCGCGGTTTCTGGGCTTCCTGGGGAGGATGGGCGCTCGACGGCATGGACTCGTTCATTTATGCGCTGGTGTTGGTACCCTCCCTGCGCGAATTGCTGCCTCGCTCGGGCATTGCGGCTACCAAGGCCAATATCGGGTTCTATGGTGGCCTGCTCTTCTCTTTGTTCCTGATCGGCTGGGGCCTGGCTTTTTTGTGGGGACCGGTAGGAGATAGGGTAGGCCGGGTACGCACTCTGATGCTGACCATCCTATGGTATTCGCTCTTCACCTTCCTCAGTGCCTTGGTCGTTCAGGTATGGCAACTGGCAATCCTGCGGCTTTTGGCCGGAATCGGGATCGGTGGAGAATGGGCGATGGGTGGCACCTTCGTGGCCGAAGCGTGGCCGGAAGATCGGCGCCGTAGCGGCGCCGGATGGATGCATACGGGATACTACGTCGGGATTTTCCTGGCAGCCCTGGCCAACTACGGGATTGGGAGCCATTTCGGCTGGCGGGCTATGTTCGCGCTGGGGGGATTGCCGGCGCTCCTGCTGGCTTGGATTCGCCGTGGCGTAACCGAGCCGGCCCGCTGGCTGGAGAAGGAGAAGGTGGTCCAGGGCTGGGCATTCTGGCGGCCCCTAGGCATGCTGTTTGCGCCTGCCTGGCGGCGTCGCACCCTGCTGAATTCGCTGTTCATGCTGACTTCCGTTTGCGGGCTCTGGGCAGGAACCGTGTATGTGCCGGCGGCGCTGACCATCCTGGCCGAAGCTTCGGGGCACACCGCTTCCCAAGCGGCTAAGTTGGCGTCCTGGGGCACGATGCTCGTCGCCTTGGCAACGATTATCGGCTGCCTGCTGATGCCGAGGCTTGCCGAAGGCTTGGGACGGCGCGCGACCCTTGCCCTGTACTTCGCCCTGATGCTAGTCATGATCGCGCTGACTTTCGGGAAAGTCTTTTATCTCGAGACCAGCGCGCTTCTCTGGTTTTTTGTTTGCTTGCTTTTCCTTGGCCTGGGCGGCGCCAATTTCGCCCTCTATACCCTCTGGCTGCCGGAACAATATCCCACCGAGTTCCGAGCCAGTGCCTTTGCTTTCTCTACCTCATTCGCCCGCTTCGGCGGCGCCGCGATCACTTTTCTGGTGGGAGCCGGAGTGCAACATTTCGGTTCGCTTGGCAAGCCCGTGGCCTTCACGGCAATCGCCTTCGCACTCGGGTTACTGCTCACTCCCTGGGGGGTGGAGACGCGAGGACGACCCTTACCGGCTTGAGTCAGTGTTGGCTGGCCAGCCGCTCACTGTTCGGTTTGGCTCCCTGCAGCGCAAAAAACAGAATATAGAGATAGCAGAGAACCGGCAGGAAGAAAGCGTGATGGATGCCGATGCGATCGGCAATCGCGCCCTGCGCCACGGGAATGATCGCTCCGCCTACAATCGCCATGATCATGATCCCAGAGCCGTCGCCGGTGAGCGGGCCAAGTTCGGCCACACCCAGGGTAAAAATGCTGGGAAACATGATGGAATTAAACAAGCCGACGGTAATGATCGTCCACATCGCAGTAGGCCCGCTGGTCAACATCGAAATAGCAACCAGGGAGCAGGCACACACGGCACAGAGGCCCAGCAATCTTCGGGTGCTCAGTTTTTGTAGGAGTCCCGAGCCGATGAAGCGCCCCACCATGGCACCGCCCCAGTAGAACGCGACGAATCGGGCTGCCACCTTCTCGCTCAACCCGCCAATGTCAGGCTGATTGAAGTAGTTCACCAGGAAGCTTCCGATGGAGACTTCGGCGCCAACGTATACGAAGATGGCGATCGCGCCAAAGATCAAATTCCGATGTCTCCAAACGGAGTCGTTTACCTTCTCCCCGATGCGGTGCTGAGCCTGTTCAATCGTGGGCAACTTGAAACTGCCGATCGCGACCGCGAGCAGGAGCAGAGCAATGCCGAGGCCCACGTAGGGTATCTTGACGGTCGCCGCTTCTTGCAGGCGGTACGCCTGCAGGGCATCGGGGGTTAAGGCACGCATCTCGGCGGTGGTCTTGGGGGCCGCGCTCAGAATGAACAAGCTGCCGAAGAAGGGGGCGAGAAACGTCCCCAGGGAATTGAACGCCTGGGTCCAATTCAGACGGCTCGAAGCAGTTTCGGGCTTGCCCAACACGGTGACGTAAGGGTTGGCGGCTACTTGCAGGCAGGTGATGCCGGCCGCCAGAACGATGAGGGCAAGCAGGAACAAAGGATAGGACGGAACACTGGCGGCGGGGACGAACAGAAATGCGCCCGTTCCCATAATAAGCAAGCCCGCCACCATCGACCGCTGGTAGCCGATCCAGTCGATCAACTTCGCCGATGGTAGGGAAAAGAGGAAATACGCTCCAAAAAAGGCGAACTGAATCAGCATGACGCGGGTGTAATTCAGCTCGAAGATCGACTTTAGATGCGGAACCAGAATATCGTTCAGGCAAGTTAGAAATCCCCACATGAAAAACAGGGTCGTGACCACCCCCAGCGCGCTGCCATACGACTCGGACGACTTTGGCGCGGTGGTCGAAGCTTGAACGTTTGTTGGGACCATAGGAATCCTTCAGCCGATCCTCAGCTTATCAGCCTTTGCTCGACCATCCTAGGTGACCAATCGATTCCCTCTCCCGTTCGGGATATCGAGACCTGCTGCGCGCCGGACCCTCTCTCAGCCGTCCGTGGTAGGATCCCCTCGTCGGCGGAGGCTCCCATTGATCGCGCCTAAGGTGGCCAATGCGCATTGCCGGTGGATGCTGGTTGGCATTTTCGTCCTCACCAGTGTGGTCCAGCCGCGGGCAATGTCTGCTTCGGAAACAGCCGAGAGTGGTCTGGCCCCGATTCTCAATTACATTCGCTCGACCTGGGATGTCCTGTCCCGCTCCATGACTCGCTGCGACAGTGTGGTCGACCCCAAATTGCGGGAAACCTCGTTATTGTATCTGCCGGCCGACGTCCCCCGGCCCGACGCGGTGAAAAAGCTGCCGGAGGCGTGCAAGGTTCGCCTGGAATCGTTGCCGGTCGTAATTCATCATCCGGGCCAGCCCGAAGTGGAACGAATTCAAACGAATGGTTTGCTGTACCTGCCCAACCGCTATGTTGTGCCCGGAGGGCGTTTCAATGAGATGTACGGATGGGACAGCTATTTCATCATCCTCGGATTGATCGACGATGGGCGCTTAGATTTGGCGAAAGGCATGGTGGAGAACTTCTTTTATGAAATCGAGCATTACGGAACCGTGCTGAACGCCAATCGCACCTATTATCTGACGCGCTCTCAGCCTCCCTTCCTGACCTCGATGGTGCTTGCCGTGTATAACGCCGAGAAAATAGCGCAGCCCGCCGATCGGGCGTGGCTCGAAAGGGCATATTCGCTGGCCGCTCAGGATTATCAAATGTGGGTCGAAGAGCCCCATTTGGCCGGCGCGACTGGCCTCTCCCGTTATTACGATTTTGGCAATGGGCCGGCCCCGGAAAGCCTGCAGGATGAGGCCAGCCTGGGCCGCAAAGTAGCGGGTTATTTCCTGGTGCGGCCGGAGTTCGCCGGCAGCTACATCATCTCCGATAAAGTCGATAGCGTAGGAGCCCATTACGCCGTCGAAGTCTGTGAGGCTTCCGCCGACCCCTCAGCGCGAAGCTGCGATGCCGCCGGCGACGTGACACTCAGCGCTGACTATTACAAGGGCGATCGCAGCATGCGGGAGTCAGGGTTCGATGTTTCCTTTCGCTTCGAGCCCTACGGCGCCGCCACCCATCATTTCGCCCCGGTGTGCTTAAACAGTCTGTTGTACAAGACGGAAACCGATCTTGCTGAGATCAGCCGTGAGCTCGGTAAATCGGGCGATGCTGAGGCCTGGAAGCGCCGGGCCGAGCGGCGCAAAGCGCTCATCGATCAATATCTCTGGGATGCCCAGAGGGGTTTGTTCTTCGATTACAATTTTGCCCAGGGACACCGATCCACCTATGAATTTCTGACCACGTTTTATCCTCTGTGGGCGGGACTTGCCAGCCCCGCCCAGGCAGGTGCCGTGGTTGAGAATCTGAAGCGATTTGAACAGTCGGGAGGTTTGGTCACCAGCCGGGAAAACAGCGGTGTGCAATGGGACTACCCGTATGGTTGGGCACCGCTCCACTTACTGGCTATCGAGGGGTTGCGCCGTTACGGATACGATTCCGACGCCGATCGTGTCTCGCTCGAATTTCTTTCGACAGTGCTCAAGAATTTTCAACGGGAAGGTACGATCCGCGAAAAATACAACGTGGTCACGGGATCCTCCGAAACTAATGTCACCGCTGGCTACCGGGCCAACGTCGCCGGCTTTGGCTGGACCAACGGCGTCTTTCTGCGCTTACTACACGAGTTGCCGAAGCCGGCATCCCAGAGCTTAGCCCAGCACTAGATCCATCCTTTCAACCTGCCTTGGGCCAAAAACGAATTCAGATTGGATCCACAGCAGGCTTGATGGCATCCTTAAAGTGCTTGAGTTCTTCCGCCACACCAGACTCACCCCAGAATGCTCTGGCCAGCGTGCCGAAGACCCGACTTCCGGCGACGCTGCGCGCCCTGCAGCATCGCAATTTTCAGCTCTTTTTCAGCGGTCAGCTCATCTCCCTGATCGGAACCTGGATGCAAAGCGTGGCCCAGTCTTGGCTGGTCTACCGCCTGACCGGGTCTTCCCTGCTGCTGGGCTCAGTGGGATTCGCCAGCCAGTTCCCGGTTTTTCTCGTCGCTCCTCTCGGGGGCATCGTGGCCGACCGGTGGAACCGACAGAAAGTGGTCATCGGAACCCAAACGGCGTCCATGGTACTTGCCTTCGTTCTTGCTTTCCTGACTCTCACTGGAATCGTCCAGGTCTGGCATATTTTTGTGCTCGCGGCCCTGCTCGGCGTGGTGAATGCCTTCGACATCCCCGGCCGGCAGGCGTTCCTGGTGGACATGGTGGGCAAGGAAGACTTGATGAATGCCATTGCCTTGAACTCTTCCATGTTCAACGGAGCCCGGATTCTCGGGCCGGCGATTGCCGGTGTGCTGGTAGCGAAGATCGGGGAAGGCTGGTGCTTTTTTGCCAATGCAGTGAGCTACATTGCCGTCATCGTAGGACTTGCCATGATGCGCGTGGGACCGTTCTCTCCTCCGAGCCAGGCCTCGCCTCTGGCGCATCTCAAGGAAGGATTCCATTTCGCTTACCACACCGCTCCCATTCGAGCCATTCTCTTGCTGCTTGGGCTGGTTAGCCTGGTGGCGATGCCCTACACGGTGCTGATGCCAATCTTTGCCGACAGGATCTTACAGGGGGGGTCCCGCGCCCTGGGCATGCTGATGGGTGCCACCGGTGTCGGGGCTTTGCTCGGCGCCCTGACCCTGGCCGCGAAGACCGAAGTACGCGGACTGGGACGCTGGGTGGCATTTGCCTGTGCCGGCTTCGGGATCAGCCTGATTTTGTTTGCCTTCTCCCGCAACCTCACGCTGTCGGTCTGCCTCCTGCTGCCGGTGGGATTCTCGATGATGCTCCAGATGTCTTCGTCGAACACGCTGATTCAGGCCATGGTTCCGGATCGACTCCGCGGGCGCGTGATGGCGGTCTACTCCATGATGTTTATGGGCATGGCGCCGTTTGGAGCCTTCTTCGCCGGAGCCCTGGCGGATCGCGTGGGAGCTCCGGTTACGGTTTCGCTCGGGGCCATTGCGGCCATCGGAGGAGCTGCCTTGTTTTGGTTGCAACTGCCGAAAATCCGAGTCGAGGCCCGGCAACTGATCGTGGCCCAGTCCGTGGCAGGCGGCGACCCCCCTGAAATGACGACCCGGATGTCCGAAGATTGAGCCAAGAAAACTCTTATCTGGGGATCCTCGTCACGAGCCAACGAAAGGGGTTGAACTGCCGGCCCGTTCCTCCCCGCGACAGTGTGTCCGGCTTAAAGTGAAGACGGTGGCTAAAAAGTGAAGGTCAGGTTTAACTTCCCGAGCGGAGTTCGCGCAGGACCTCGAGCAACGAGGCGTGTGCGAAAGGCGCTGGAGAAAAAGTGAGGACCAGCATAAGGAAAGCACACAGTGCCAGCCAGAGGCGTGCTCCGCGAACTTGCGGCCGTTCGGCAACCACTGGATGCCGCATGCCGCTGATGCGCAGCAAAATCGCCCAAATCAGCCACCCCGTCCAGAAATAGAACGCCATCGGGATTAAGGCCAGAATCGTCAAGCGGGAGACCAATCGATGAGCCCGCGGGGCGATGGAAAATACGATGTGACCTCCATCGAGCTGTCCCCCGGGCAGAAGATTCAGCGCGGTCGCGAACATGCCTACCCAAGCGGCAATCGCCGTAGGATGAAGATAGATGGCCTGCAAGGCGTCGGAATGAGCGTTGAGTTCAGCGAGAGAAAGCACATGCCAAACCAGGCGGAAGATGAGGGGATAGCCCAACTCGATATCAGGGTTGGCCGCGCCAGGCGGCAGCACCTTGGACAAAGGCAGAGCCAGAAAAAGCACCGCGGTCGCCAGAATGAATCCCGCAACGGGTCCTGCAATTCCGATGTCGAACAGCGCCGTGCGGGATCGAATGGGCGAGCGAATGCGAATGAATGCCCCCAAGGTACCGATCAGAGTTGGCGCGGGAATGAAGAAAGGCAAGGTCGCATAGACTCCGTAATAGCGACAGCAAAGGTAATGTCCTAACTCGTGCGCCAGGAGAATCGTCATCAAAGTGAAAGCGAACGGGACCCCTAATAGCAAACGCGAAGGCTGCGCGAAGGTCCAACTCATGGGAAAAAACGAGCCCTCATCGCTCAAAGAAAAGGCAGGTTCATTGTGTTCGAAATTGAATTCCATGCGCGCACCCACCACCAGCGTGGTAAAGATCGTGGCCAGGAGCAACAGGCCATGCAGCCAGTAACGGGGCTTTCGCCGCGGCAGGTAAATCAGATCAAGAGGACGCGGAACCTCGGCACTGGCAGGAACGGGAGGGATAAGATCAGGCATGAAATTCTTAACCGTTCGTGAAGGGCAAAGGACGGAAAAGCAAAAGCGTCGGCTAGACAACCGACCCACCCCGCCTCTTCCGCCGGCGGAAGCAAGCTTAGTCGATCGATTGCAATTCCTTCCCTGGTTTGAAACGTACGGCTTTGCCGGGAGGAATTGAAACCTCGGCCCCGGTGCGGGGATTTCGCCCAATTCCGGTTTTCCTTGGCCGGACGTTAAATACGCCGAAGCCGCGCAACTCAATGCGATCGCCCTTGGCTAGGGAGCGTTTCATACTTTCAAACACGGTTTCGACGGCCAATTCAGCCTTGGTTTTGGTTATTCCGGTTTTGTTAACCACTTCATTGATGATGTCCAACTTGATCACGGGCCACTCCGGGCACAAAGACAATTAACAAATGCTTGATGCTAAAAGACATAGTGGAGATTGTCAACGGGCAGATCGGGCAGAGCCTGTGGATGCTCGCGAATTTCTCCGGCGGCAAATCAGCGGGAGAATCTGCGCTTGTCAAGTTCGGCGACCAGCGCGACATTCGCGCGGGTCAGTTCGAGCCTGTTACTTTCTGCTGTTCTCACTGGCCTTGTACATGTACTTGATCGAGGGCTTGTACACCATAAGATTGGGAGCGCCCACGCGATTTATCTTCAGGCAGTTCTTGTCATACCATTCGATGACTCCATGGACTTGTTCTCCATCCCGGAGCACGATAACCATGGGAGTTTTCGCCTGCATCTGCTTCTGGTAATAAAAACTCTCGGCGTTGGTTTGCTCGGGCGGCGCGGTCTTCCTACCGCCCCCGTTGCGGTCGCCGCGGTCGGGCCGCTCCGGGCGGCGCTCGGTCATCGACGATCCAGGGTGGTTGTGCTCGTTGCGGCCGAGCGATTCAGGACGATTCAGGGAAGGACGAATCAGTTTCCGGTTGGCGAATCCGTCAGGTTCGACCGTTGGCTCAACTGACATGGAGTCGATCGCATCTTTCATAGCATCACCTGTCCGACACGCTTTTTCTAACGCGGGCCACGCAGTATGACTGTGATTGTGCGTTCTGAAGGCGTGAACTTGTCAATACCGTAGCACAGGCATCGAGGAATGACAATGCCACGTTTGTGGCATGGGGTTTTCGCCAGCCACGCCATTCGAAGGTTTGACGTGCGCTGGAGCCTTCGCCTTGATGCACGGGCCCTTCGACACCAGCCAATCGAGCACGCGGGGAGACGCTAACTGCCGGTCTTGTCGAGTGCCGCGACAAAGGCGTCGAGCGAAAGCGACCGCTGCAGGTTGCGCCGCATGCCGCGTTCCACTTCCGACAGGCGTTCGGCGGCCTCCGAAATCCAGGCGAAATTGGCGGACTCGGCAAGCTTACTCAATTCTCCCTCGATTTCGAGGTTGCGAACGAAATCTCCCACCCCCGAGTTCAGATACAACAGATCACGCAGCAGAGAATAGAGCATCCGCACCAGTCGTTCGGTCTTGTCACGGCCTTCGGCTCCGGCGCGATAGCTCTCGGTAACTTGAAACAAGGCGGCATGATCGCCGCCTCGCAATGCCGAATTGAGGATGACCCAAGCATGTTGGCGTGCCGCCCGGTACGCAACTAGGTCGAAACTGCGAGCCCGCCCCACGGCTCCTTCCGCCAAACGCGCCACGAGGGCGCGCTCTTTGGCATTCCAGGCAGGACAGTTCTGAGCCAGGTAGCGCTCGATTGCCTCCCGATGCAGGGCATTCAGAGTGACCAGCCTGGAACGCGATCGAATGGTGGGCAATAGTGCACCGGGATTGGTGGTTAACAGAAAGATCGTCGCAAATCCCGGCGGCTCCTCGAGCACCTTGAGCAAGGCGTTGGCTGCCTCTTTCAGAAAGACCGAGTCGGGAAAGATGTAAACACGTTCTTTGCCCTCCCCGGGACGCAAATAGATGGTCTCGGTCACCCGCCGTACCTGGTCCACCTTGATCATCATCTGGGGAGGATCCGGCGGGATGATCATTACATCGGAGTGGGTTTGCACGAAGATCCGAGTGTCCCTCTTGTCGGCTTCGCGCAGCGCCTCGCGAGCCTCGACGGCCTCGCTCACGCGCACGGCGAGTTCCTCCGACTGGGCGATTCGAGAACAATTGGAGCAGCGACCGCAGAAGTCAGGCAGTCCATCGCTGATCGCCGGCGCCAGGCAGTTCATTGCCTTGGCCAACATGAGTGCGAGAGTGTACTTACCGGAACCGGCGGGGCCGGCGAGGATCACGGCATGGGGAAAGCGGTCGCGCGCCAACAGCTCGCGCAGCTGACGGACGATGTCCGGGTTGCCGTAAAAATCAGAGAAGCCCATAGCTAACGATTACAACGAACCGCGTTCGGCCGCTTTCAGCTTCAGCTTGTGTCGCACAACCTCGACGATCTGCCGATGGGTCTCGGCCGGAGAGCCGCGTGCATTCACGATCACCACGCGCTCGGGCTCGCGTCGGGCAATCGCCAGATAAGCGTCGCGCACGCGCTCGAAAAAAGCTCGGTTTTCCTGCTCAAACCGGCTCTCATCGTTTTTGGTCCCCGAGCGAGAGCGATTGCGACGACGTGCCCGATCAACACTCGTCGCCACATCGGAATCCATGAGAATGGTCAGATCCGGCTGAAAGCCCTCGCAGAGGCTGCCGTGCAAGCGCAACACGACCTCGCTTCCCAGCTTTCGACCGCCACCCTGATAGGCTTCGCTCGAATCGGTAAAGCGGTCGCAGAGCACAATCTTGCCTTGGCATAACGCCGGCTGAATCACTTCGTTCAGATGCTGGGCCCGGGAGGCGAACATCAGGGCGAGCTCGGCGAGCGGGACGAGGGCCGAAACACTGCGATCGACGAGAAGGTGGCGGATCTTCTCTCCTGTCCGGGTACCGCCGGGCTCCCGAGTCACGAGCACGGGCAACTTCTCGGCGCGCAAGACTACGGCGAGCTTCCCGAGTTGCGTGCTCTTTCCGGAACCGTCGAGGCCTTCAAAGGTTATAAATTTTCCCCGGGGAACGGTCGGCACCAAAGCATCATAGCATCGGCGTCGACGAGGAAGGGATGGTGAATCTGCGGTCGATCGCCGGTCTTTTTATCGCGGCGCTCGCGCCGTGGATTCGACGCTCCTAGACGTGACACTTTTCCGAGTTGACTGATATATTCACAAATTCACATCCGGGGGGTAGCTTAAAGCCAATTCGGGAGGTCGAGAATGGTCCCTTTCGTGGCGTGTCGACCGCTGCGCTGGTTTGCGATTTTCCTAACGCTCGAGGCCGCTTTAACTGCCGCGGCGCAAGTTGCCGCACCCACGGTTACCCTCTCGGTCGACGCTACCACCGCTGCCCGCAAGATCTTTCATGCGCAGCTGACGATTCCCGCCAGCCCGGGTACGCTTACCCTCTACTATCCGAAGTGGATCCCGGGGGAGCATGGACCGACCGGCCCCATCGAGACGCTGGCTGGCCTCGGATTCACCGCCAACGGCCGAGTCCTCGAATGGCGCCGTGATTTGCTGGACGGATGGACATTTCACGTCGAGGTGCCGCAGGGAGTTTCGATGGTCGAGGCCCATCTGGACTACATCTCCCCGACCAGCGCCGAAGGAATATACACCGGCGGCGAAACTGCCACCGCTAAGATGGCGATCCTCAACTGGAACGCGTTGTTGCTTTATCCGGCGGGTTGGACGACGGATGAACTACGGTATCAGGCGCGCTTGCAGCTGCCCGAGGGATGGAAGTTTGCCACTGCCTTGCCTGTCGCTTCCCCGGCCACGAGCGAAATCAACTTTCAAGTGGCTTCGCTCACGACCCTCATCGATTCCCCGGTAATCACGGGCGAATACCTCCGTATCGTGCCGCTGGCGGAAAATCCTCGACAGGAGCTGGATATCGCGGCCGATAGCCCTGCCGCCCTGGACGCTCCAGAAGAGGTTTTCGACCATTACAAGAGCCTTACGGATCAAGCCTTCAAACTTTTCGGAGCCCGTCATTTCCGCGACTACCATTTTCTATATGGGCTCAGCGATCACGTTGCCCACTTCGGGCTGGAACACCATGAATCGAATGACAGTCGGACGCACGAGCGCGCGCTTGTCGATCCCGAGCTGCGGCTGGACGCCGCCGGGCTCTTGCCTCATGAATATGTGCATTCCTGGAACGGAAAGTACCGCCGTCCTCGAGACCTGACCACACCCGACTACGAGAAGCCTATGCAAACCGATCTGCTCTGGGTCTATGAAGGGCTCACCTCCTATTTGGGGGACGTTCTCAGCGCGCGCAGCGGGGTGCGTACGCCAGAGCAGTTTCGCGACGCCTTGGCCCTGATTGCCGCCCAACTCGATCACACGCCGGGGCGGACCTGGCGAAATCTTGCCGATACGGCCAACGGGGTTCCGGCCATGCAGGGCGCCCCGCGAGAGTGGCGGTCTTGGCGGCGCGACCTCGATTATTACGATGAGGATGTGCTGAATTGGCTTTGGGTGGATACCATCATTCGCCGCGAGACCAAGGGCAAGAAGTCGATCGACGATTTCTGCCAGCTTTTCCATGGCGGAGCCAGTGGCCCGCCGGAAGTTAAGACCTATGGATTTGACGACGTGGTAAATCAGTTGAACCAGGTTGCGCCCTACGACTGGCGGGGCTTCTGGAGGGAACGGTTGAACACCCACGCTGCCGGGGCGCCGCTCGGCGGCATCGAGGAGAGTGGTTGGCAGCTGACGTATGACGAGAGCGCCGCGGAAATTTATCGCGCCGAGGAGCGTGTTCATGAAAGTATCGATGCCACCTTTTCCATCGGCCTGTACCTCGGCCAAGATGGACGAGTGCTCGATACGACCGAAGGAATGGTTGCGGCACAGGCGGGCATCGGTCCCGGCATGACGGTGGTGGCGGTCAATGGTAGGAAATTTTCGGGGGAAGTACTAAGGGATGCATTGAAAAGCGGCAGGAATTCTTCGAACCCCCTCGAATTGCTAATCGAGAACACCGAGTACTACAAACTTTACGCCCTCGATTATCACGGCGGGGAAAGGTACCCGCACCTAGTCCGGGCACAATCGAAACCGGACCTGTTGAGCGACATCCTTCAACCGCGATAAGCGCGAAAGGGCCCGTTCAAGCACCCGGACGGGCGGTTAGCCCGCTTCTTCGACTCCCTCAAAGAGGTCGGTTTCCGGCGAGACCGCTGCGAACTTCATGGCGGCAGCGAGGTGAAACATCTCCCGCCTGCCCCGCTGGCGCACGTGCGATTCAAAATAAGGCCAAAGCGGAGCTTGGGAGCGATGGAGCTTGAAGGCGGCGATTTTGGTTTCGAGGTGCTGGCCGATGTCCACCACGGTGCTTGCCGGCGCGAGCGTGACCGGCTGCCGGTCGGGCAAGGTAAAATCTGCGGTCGCGTAATACAGCTTCTGGGTGCGATGCGGGGTGATGCCGTTTCTTAACTGGTCGGGATAGCGGTTGGTTCTTCCTGCCCACTGAAAAGCAAGCTCGGCGAAGACCGACGCCATGGAGTGATCGGTGTGCCCGGTTACCCCGCCTTCCGGCCCGAACGAGAGCATGACCTGTGGTCGGAAACGGCGCACCTCGAGAGCGAGGTCGCAGACCACGCGGTACAGATCCTGGCGATACAGCTTGCCGTCGGGATAGTCGAGTACGATCCCGCGGGTGACCTCGAGGATCCGACAGGAGGCGGCAAACTCCTCTCGCCGCATGGCCGCCAGCTCGTGATCGTCTTTGGCCCCTCCGCGATGGGTGGCTGCCTGACCCGGGGTAAGACAAATTACCGCAGTCTCGACGCCCTGACCATGGTAGAGGGACAGCGAACCGCCGAATCCTCCAGCTTCATCATCCGGATGTGCCGTGACGCACATCATGCGCCCCATGAAACTCATTGTACCGGCTGGCTCGGCTGTTCCTTGCGCTCAGTGTGCATATTCTTGCGCAGGCGATCTCAGATTCAAGAAATGGTTCTTAGTGCTTCTGCAGAAGGGCCATCTCGCACTACAATAATCCCACCATCGAGGGCCCTTACATGAGGAGCATCCCGTGCACGTTCTTGTGACCACCGACACGTTGAGCGGCGTGTGGACTCACACCCAGGAGCTGGTTTCCGGGCTGGTGACCAGCGGAGTTGAAGTCACCCTGGTCAGCTTTGGCGACATTCCTCTGCCCGCGCAGACATCCTGGATGGAAACTTTGTCCACTCTGGACTATCGCCCCACGGCGTTTCGTCTGGACTGGATGCAAGACGGTCAAGCCGACTTCCGGGACTCGGCTCGCTATCTGGCCTCGCTGGTCAAAGAGCGCCACCCCGACGTGCTGCATCTGAACCACCTGTGCTACGGCGGCCTTCCGGTCCGAACGCCCCGCTTGGTGGTGGCCCATGGCGACCTGATCAGCTGGTGGAGATCCGTGCACGGCTGCGAGCCCAAGGACAGCCGCTGGTTGCGTGGCTACAAATTTCTGGTGACGCAAGGCCTGGAACAGGCAACAACGGTGGTCGCACCTTCTTTCTGGATGCTGGAGACGATTCGCTCCTATTACGCGCATCCCAAGCAGGATGCGGTTATCTACAATGGCAGGAATCCGGTTTTCTTCAATCCTTATGTGAGCAAGCAAGATTCCGTACTGGCGGTCGGAAGATTTCACGATGCCAGCAAACAGCTGGCATTGCTGACTCAGCATGCCCACCCCGTTCCGGTGTGCATTGTAGATTCTGACGGTCCCATGGCTGGGCCGAACGCGCCCATCTCGACCGATGTGAAGGTGCAGGCCAAGGAAGCCTCCGTCTCCCTGAAAGGGATGCAAACCGAGGTGCAATTGCGCATGCTTTACAGCCGGGCTGCGATATTTGCGGCCACCTCCTGCTACGAGCCTTCCGGGTACGGAACCCTCGAAGCAGCGCTCTCCCGCTGCGCGATCGTCGCCAATGACATTCCCCATTTTCGTGAACTCTGGGGAGACGCAGCCATCTACTTCCGCGCCAACGACGCCGAGAGTCTGGCCGAGGTGATCCGTCGATTACACGAGCGACGAGACCTCTGCCGCGGCTATGCGGCCAGGGCCTACCAGCGAGCCCGGCAATGCTTCACGGCCAAACGCATGGTGGATGAATATCTCCGGATCTATCGGCATATGTTGGGACAAGAAGCAGTCGCCGCCTAGAGACCAATTCGTGGCTTGGCTCGATTGTCTTCCTTCCGCTAGCCTCGATCGGCCCGGAGCTGGTATCTTGTTGGGCTGATCATTAGGAGGCCTCATGGCGGCTGTGAAGATTACCATCAAGAAGAATGGTCCTTACCGGATAGAGGCTCCGGAGGGTACGGTCGAATTGGTGGATGCGGAGGGCACGAAATACGATCTGACCGGCAAGCCCGCTTTCTCGCTGTGCCGTTGTGGTGGATCTGTAACCAAGCCTTTCTGCGACGGAACGCACAGCAAGATCGGGTTCGAAGGCGCGGAGCTGGCCGTGAAGCAGGCTGGAACCCAGAGCTAACACCGCCGATGGTGGATCGACGAATGGGGGTGAACGCTGTTGTTTAGTCAGGCCCACACCCCTGGAGTTTCGTGCGCAATTCAAAAGACAGAGCATTAGGAATGGGTCGCAGCATCACGCGGCGCGATTTCCTCAACGGAGCAGCGCTGACCCTGGGTGCGGCCGTCGTCCCCTCGTCTCTGTTTCTCGCCTGCGAGCGCCACACCACTCCCGGCCATACGGCTCCCGAGCAATCTCTGGACTATTACCCCCCTGCCAAGTCCGGGCTGCGCGGCAGCCATCCCGGTAGTTTCGAGACTGCCCACAGTTTGCGGGACGGCACGTTCTGGCAACATGCAGGAACGGCGGCAGACACGGGCGAAAGCTACGACCTGGTGATCGTCGGCGCCGGCATCAGCGGTCTCTCGGCGGCGCACTTCTATCGCCGCTTCGCCGGACCTAAGGCGCGCGTTCTGATTCTTGAAAACCACGACGATTTCGGCGGTCACGCTAAACGCAACGAATTTTCGGCTGGCAACCGCATGCTGCTCGGCTTCGGCGGAACCTACTCGATCGAGAGTCCCGCGCCTTATAGCACAGTCGCCAAGGGGCTGATTGAGGAATTGGGCATCAACGTGGCCTCCTTTCCGAAGTATGTTTCGAAAGACCTCTATTCCTCGCTCGGCCTGACCCCCAGGATCTTTTTCGACCAGGAAACTTTCGGCGCCGACAAGCTCGTGGTCGATCCGGTGTCGCTTGGGGGCGGCGAGACCAGCGACCGGGCAAGCCAAACGCCTGCACGCTGGCATCAGTTCCTGGCAGAAGTTCCCCTCACCGCTGAGGCCAGGCGCACCTATTACCGCCTCTACCACGACCAGAAGGACTACCTGCCCGGTCTCTCTTCCGA
>DATJVZ010000003.1:0-5773 GCA_035501575.1 Terriglobales bacterium
CAAAGATCAGTAGAGCGGAGATGATGCCAACCACGGCATAGCTTGCCCCGACGAGACGCCACTGCAGGGGCGAAGGGGACCATGTAGGAATTGTAGCTCCGCATCCGGCCTGACCCCGGTTCAATGAGTTTAGTCGGAAGGCACCCCCCGGTGTCCGTTTGCCCGGTATCGGGGAGCGGCTGTGATCACTTCTCATGAGCCGACCCGGGAGTACTAATGCGCAGGCTCATTTATAGTCGCGTCCTTTTGGTAGTCTGCGGGCGAATTTTGCGATTAACGCAGCCAAGGCTTCCGGCTGCTCGTGAGTCGTAAGGTGACCGCCGGGCAAACGCTCGATCTGGAGGCCAAGCTGTCCCAGTCGCTCTTGCGCAAGGTCGACCTGCCAGTGCTCAAAGGGATCTTCCTCGCTGCCCCCAACGAGGAACGGAAATTGAGCGCTATACGCCTCAAAGAGACGACCGAAGTCGAGCCTTTCGGCTTGTGCTTTGTGATCGGCCGCGAAGCCAGCTGCGGCCGCGAGGTAGAACCCACCATCGTGGCGGTTTATGGCGTTGTAGAGCTCGCGAACCTCCGCGTCCGCTACCTTATAGCTTTTCGACCACATCACCTCTGCCAGCATCTTGAACGCGGTGAAGGAGCGTGCCAGACCAGCGCGGGCCCGGTTGGGGAGGCGGCGCAATATCGGCGTGGTGTACCAGGGGTGAGAGTGTCCGTCAGGGAAAAGTCCGCCATTGAAGATGAAGACACCGCGGATTTCCGGCGTGGCCCCAAGGGCGCCCCCGTCGGAGCGCTCAAGACGCCGCCGAAGGTGCTCTAAGACGACGAGCGAGGAAAAGTCGAAGGCGACCAGCACTGTCGACTGAACACCGAAATCGCGCCAGATCGCTTCGACAAGATCCGTTCGCTCGGCGGTGGAATACTTGTAGTTCTTGGGCTTGTCGCTGTCGCCCATGCCTACGTACTCGACGAAAAGCTTTGACATTTTTGCCGTGTTGGGTAGATACGGCAAAACCTTGGCCCATCCAAATGAGCCATCCGGAAATCCCGGCAGAAAGGAGACGGCGTGAGCATGATCTCCCTCCGCCCGCAAGAACACGTTGAGGGGAGCGCCTTGCGCTCGAACGATGGTACGCGTATCGGGGTTGTAGCCGATGCGCTCACCCGCCCCAAACCACCCTTGCGCAGATGGCATCCCGTCTGTTTTGCCGGCTGCTGCCGCAAAACGTTCATCGACAAGCGCACGTCCGGCCCCGCCGGTCGCGCCCGTCAAAAGAATCGGTGGCTGTTTCATCGCGAGTCTCCTTATTCAAGTCCGGCGGGGCTACCACCCCTGCCGGGTTTGCAGTTCAAATGGGGTTTCGAGGGTTGGTTGCGATCGGTTTCAGTTGCGGCTTGGCGCCGAACGAGCATGCGGAAGATCAGAGCATGGGTGACCAGAAGCGGTGGCACGAGCGCAGTCACGATAAAGAACGTGGCTCCCAGCATTCCAGGTTGAATTCCGACCTCGCGGCCTTGATAGAAGCCGAATAGCAGGTCAGCAGCGCCCCAAATGTTAAATAGCCATACGCTCATGGTGGCCCACGATGTCGATTTCACCAGTGCAAGCGTGGCCACGATCGCAAGTACGCCGGCGAAGAAGTCGCCGTAGGCTGCGGGGATTGCGAATCCTGCCGGCAGCAATGGAGAAACAACTCCCGGCACCAGGAAACTCAGCCCGATGAAACGAAGAAACATGTGCGGCGTCACCAGCAGAGTGAGGGCGCGATTCGGCTCCATGTTTTGAAACTGGGGCCACACCAGGAATCGAGCCGCAACCACAGAACTTACGAGGCTCGCCAGAATGCTAACTCCGAATAGTGCTAAGGCGTTCATCGGGCACCCCCCTGAGTCTTCATTTGATCCAACCGCGCCTGAACCGCCTGCATTCGCACATCGAAGGCGGTGAGCGGGATGACCGTCGTTTCCATGAGCGGCCAGACAGGTAAGCTGGTGATGAGAGCGTCCCGTTCCTGCGCGGACTCAGCGTTCACGATCAAGGAGAGCGCAAGGGCTCCGCTCAGCGGCCCGACCGCAACGATCTTCTTGTCACCCTCAAGCCCTTTGCAGAGCTCCAGCGTTGGCAGGATTCTCTGCTCAAGGAAGACGATCCCACCTTTTGATTGGCGGGGTGGTCGGCGAGCTTGAGTCGGACCAGGTAGTTCATGCGATTCTCCTCAGGTTAATAGATGTATATACATCTATTTGGATGCAGGAATATTGTGAAGACAAGGAGATCAATGCACAAGCAGACTATGGGGCAGTCGGAATTGAGCAGCAGGATTCAGTTTCGCAGCCTGCGAAGAAGGAATCGACTCAGATTGGACGTCGGCCGAAAAGATGCCGACGAAGGCGGACAATCGAGAGGCTATTTGTCTGGCCCGAGGAGTCCCGGCATCTGGCGGTTAGATATGAGTATCACGGGAGAGCCTCGGGGTGCTCTAACTCGTATCTTCTCAGATCCTATTGAAAGAACGGCTCTAAACTCCAATGACTCCTACTAATTCCCGCACCGCTTCGGCGCTGCGGTTGAGCTGTTGCTGTTCGTCCGGGGTGAGCCTGATTTCGATAATCTCCTCGATGCCCCTCGCCCCTAGCTTAACCGGCACACCCACATAAAGTCCTTTGATTCCGTACTCTCCCTGCAGATAAGCGGCGCAGGGCATGATCTTCATCTTGTCTTTTAAGATGGCGTCCACCATCTCGGTCACCGCCGCCGACGGTGCATAATACGCGCTGCCGCTTTTCAAATGTTTCACAATCTCGGCACCGCCATCCCGGGTACGCTGCACGATTCGTGCAATGGTAGGCGCATCCATCAGCTCGGTGATCGGAATACCGGCCACAGTCGAATATCTGGGCAGCGGGACCATGGTGTCACCATGCCCGCCGAGCACAAATGCCGTCACATTCTCCACACTCACCTTCAGTTGCTCCGCGATGAAAGCGCGGAAACGTGCGGAGTCGAGCACGCCCGCCATGCCGATCACCCGCTCGCGGGGGAATCCACTCAGCTTATAGGCGGCCTGCGCCATGGCATCGAGCGGATTGGACACGATGATCAGAATGCAATTGGGCGAAAACTGCACCGCTCTTGCCACTACATCCTTGATGATCTCGTAATTCTTGAGGAGCAGGTCGTCCCGGCTCATGCCGGGTTTGCGGGGCAGGCCAGCGGTGATCACCACAATATCGGAATTGGCGGTATCGGCGTAGTCCTGCGTTCCCATCACGTGGCAGTCCCGCTTCTCGATGGGCATCGCTTGCAGCAGGTCCAGGCCTTTGCCTTGCGGGACCCCCTCGATGATATCGATAAGAACGATATCGGCGAGTTCCTTGGCGGCAATCCAGTGGGCCGTCGTAGCCCCCACGTTTCCTGACCCTACAACCGTGACTTTCTTGCGCATGATGTCTTGTCTCTCTCTTCTCGCGGCTGACAGAGACCGAGCAGCCGGAGAGCGTTGCGGTTAGTGCACAGCGCTGAACACAGCAGTGTCCATGTTCTGGACGATAAAATCCGCGAATTCGCTGGTTCTCACCTTGGTCGCTCCCGGCATCAACCGCTCGAAGTCATAGGTGACCTTCTTCTGCTCGATGGTGCGTTCCAGGCCGCGTTCGATCAGATCGGCTGCCTCGCCCCAGCCGAGAAAACGAAACATCATGACACCGGAGAGAATGACCGATCCGGGATTGATCACATCCTTGTCGGCATACTTCGGTGCCGTGCCGTGAGTGGCTTCAAAGACGGCGTAGCCGTCGCCAATGTTGGCTCCCGGCGCGATGCCGAGGCCGCCCACTTGGGCAGCACAAGCGTCGGAAATGTAGTCGCCGTTCAGGTTGGGCGTGGCCAAAACGGAGTATTCATCGGCTCGGGTTACTACTTGCTGGAAAATCGAGTCGGCGATACGGTCATTGATCATCAGTTTCTGCTTCCACGCGCCGTGGCCATGGGTTGCATAGATACCTGTGAGAACCTCGCGGACCTCTTGATAAACCGATTGCCGGAACTCGTCGGAGGCAAACTCCAGTCCGGGTTCGATCAGGTGGGCTATTTCCTGGCTTGTCGTTTTAGGGTCTCTATCCTGATTGTCCAGAATCCAGCTCTCGCGCTCGGTTACGACCTGCTGGCGAAACTCCTGGGTAGCAGTTTCGTAACCCCATTTGCGGAACGCCCCTTCGGTGAACTTCTGAATATTTCCCTTATGCACCAGGGTCACACTCCGGCGGCCACTTTCGAGGGCAAAGCGGATTGCCATGCGGACCAAGCGCTTGGTGCCGGTGACCGAGATCGGCTTGATGCCAATCCCTGAGTCGAGGCGGATCTGCTTCTTCCCCCCTTTGAGCATTTCTCGGTTCAAGAACTCGATGACCTTGGCAGCGTCCGCCGTGCCTTCTTCCCACTCGATTCCGGCATATACATCCTCGGTGTTTTCGCGGTAGATCACCACATCCATGCGTTCCGGGTTCTTCACCGGGGAGGGAGTTCCTTTGTAATACTTGACGGGACGCACGCACGCATAAAGATCGAGGATCTGCCGCAAGGCCACGTTCAGGGAGCGAATCCCGCCGCCGACCGGCGTGGTCAGGGGCCCTTTGATGGCGACGCGCAGATCACGGATGGCAGCGATCGTTTCGTCGGGCAACCAGGTTTTGAACTTCGAGAATGCCTTCTCGCCCGCGAACACTTCATACCAGGCTACCCGGCGCTTGTCCCTGTAGGCCTTCCGGACAGCGGCGTCGAACACCTGGACCGACGCCCTCCAGATGTCACGGCCCGTGCCATCGCCCTCAATGAAGGGGATAATCGGGTTGTCGGGCACCCGGTAACGCCCGTTGCTGTAGCTGATCCTGGCGCCGCTCGTGGGCACCGGAATCCCGTTATAGGAGCCCGCCATCTCACACCCTCCCAGGTTGCTAGGAAAGAAACCAACAATTATAAAGGTTCTGATTTCGTTTTGTCGGTGAGCGGAGGTGCTTGAGAATCGCGTGGGGATAGGCTTTCCCTACCTCATGCCTCTGCTTTTGTGAACCGCGGCGATTGGCGCTTTTGCCGGCCGAACGGAACTAGTACGCTACCCGAGGTAACTCTCGAAAGCTCGCGGCCCACCGTTACAATCGGGAGATGCCGTCCGCCAGCCCACGCCCGATGCTTCCCGCGGTGCTGATCTTGGTCGGCGCGGTATCTTGCGCGGCCGGACAGATTGCGATGTCGTCCGGGTCGAGTAGTCCTGCCTCGGACGGCGGATCGGCCGCTCGAAGCACCGTAAGCTCGCTGCCAGCTGTAGAAATCGAATCGACGCCGGCCGCTCCGGTCCATGCTTTTTGGGATCGTACCAACCGATGGCTGTTTGCGGGTGTTGCCTTCACCCGCGGGATGGACTATGCCTCGACCCGGAATATGCAAGCCCGAGGCCGCCAGGAAATATTGCTGCCTTCCGAAATTGTAAACAATTCGGCGGCATTCGCCAGCCTGGAGGCGGCCGGAACCCTTACCTCGATCGGGATCTCCTACGTCTTTCATAGGACCAGCCATCACAAATTGGAGCGCTGGATGTCGATCGGTTCGATCAGCGTGACCTCATTCGGCGCGGTACGCAACTATTGCCTCGAATCAAGACACGTCCACTGACAGCTCACCTCCCTGTTTGCTTCTATTTGGTTCGTTGCCTTTACGAGTCGACCGCGTATACTCACAGGAAACGGATTTGGAAGCTTAGTTACCGACCGTCGAGCGATC
>DATJVZ010000004.1:0-19830 GCA_035501575.1 Terriglobales bacterium
AGGAGGAGATCCGCGAGCTCATCCAAGATCCGTTCATCACGGCCCTGCTGCCCTTTGTCTCTCACCTGAATGGAATGCAGATGTCGAGCATCCTCACTCAGGTGCGGGATCTGACGGTACGGCCGCGAAGGAGTGCCTGACCTTCCCTGGCCGCGCTCATTCGGGTTCGCCAGCTAGTCACCGGTTTTGGCTGTCATCCGGGCAACCAGCCAACTGAGGCCGGGATCGATAAGATTCCGGCCTTTTTCGATATCCGTGCCACCATCGTCTGGCGGCTTGGCGCGTCGCCTGGAACTTAGGCCAAGAATGGCTCGGCCGGTGGAACCGCAAAGGGCTGGGGCAGCCGGTCGGCGACCTCGGCCAGGGCTGACAGTTTTTCCGCCAGCGGAGCGGTTAGCACGCCGGGAGGGCAACGCCAATGATAGTTCCCGACTTCTTTGCTGGGAGTGTTCATACGCCCTTCGCTGCCCAAACCCAGCACGTCCTGCAGCGGCACCACTGAAAGGTTGGCGGGCGAATCATGGGCGGCGCGAATCATCGCCCAATGGATACCATCGTTCGGACAGCCAAGATAGGCCAGGGCCGATCGCTTTTCGTATTCGGTGGCGCCCGAATTCCACCAGCCGACCGTGGTGTTATTGTCGTGGGTACCGGTGTAGACCACGTGGTGCGGTGTCAGCCGATGCGGGAGATAGACGTGTGCCCCGGGATCGCCGAAGGCAAACTGCAATACCGCCATGCCGGGAATGTGCCATGCCTCGCGCAAGGCGTGGACGTCGGGAGTAATGTAACCCAAATCTTCCGCAAAAAACGGCAGACCTCCCAGTTCTTCCCTCAGCTTTTGGAAAAGGTCATCCCGCGGTCCGTCAACCCAGCGGCCTTTCATCGCGGTTTTTTCGCTGGCGGGAATCTGCCAAAACTGCGCAAACCCGCGAAAGTGATCCAGCCGGATGAGATCGCAAGTCTCGGTCGCCCAGCGCAGCCGTTGCACCCACCAGCGGTAGCCCGTGGCCCGCATCGCGTCCCAGTTGTACAGCGGGTTCCCCCAACGCTGGCCGGTGGCGCTGAAAGCATCCGGGGGAACTCCCGAGACTACCTCTGGCTCCAGATCATCCCCTAGACGCCAGAGCTGGCGTTGGCTCCACACATCGGCGCTGTCGTAATCGACGAAAATGGCGATATCCCCTACCACGCGGATGGACCTTTGCGCGCAGTACCGCCGTAAAGCGTGCCACTGCTCCCAGAAAAAGAACTGAATGACCTTGAGGAGCCTGAGCTCAGGGGCCAGCTCTTTGCGGGCCGTAGCCAGCGCTTTCTCTTCGTGGCGGGCGAGCTGGGATGGCCAGCTATTCCACAGCTGGCCCTGGTAGCGGTCTCGCAGTCCATCGTAGAGAACAAAATCCTCCAGCCACCAGGAATTGTCGGCAACAAAGCGATCAAAACGAGTTTTGGCTTCGCCGCTTGCCGACGCCAAAAAATTCCCCGCCGCCTCCCGCAGGAGCGGTACCTTATCGGCCCGCACCGCGTCATAGTCGATCGGGCCAACCTCGGTGGGCAAGCGGTTCAACTTGGAAGGGTCGATCCACCCGTGCTCGGCGAGGCGTTCCAGGCTGATCAACAAAGGGTTCCCGGCAAAAGCCGAGGTCGACGAATAAGGTGAATTTCCCTTGGCAGGAGGCCCCAGGGGCAGCACCTGCCAGAGTCCCTGGCGGGCAGACGCCAGGAAGTCGAGAAATTCATAGGCGGCCGGGCCAAAGTCCCCAATGCCGCCGCGCGATGGCAGGGAGATGGGATGGAGGAGAATTCCGCTGGAACGTGAAAACATCATGTCGTAACTAGAATGCCATTCTCAATTGCGCGTGGGAACGTGGGACGAACCAGGATCGCAATGAGGCTGGGCGGAATGAATCTCATTGCGCAAAACTCTACTCGCCTTCGTCTTCCATGCTTTGTTTGGTTAAGCTCCTCAACTCCTGTTGATTGATCGTGATCTTTCCGGACTTTTCCATCCGCTCGCGCAAACTCACGAGGTAGGTTTCGAACAGTTCCGACTGCTTCTCGGTGATCAGAGATTCCCGAATTTGATCCTTCTTGGCGGCATACTCCTGGTCGGTCGGTTCCTGCCTCTCCAGGAGCTCGAGGACGGCACCCGCAGTGGTGGTGTCGATCGGACCGCTAATCTCGCCCGGCTTTAGGCTAAACGCCACCGAAGCCGGTCCGGCGAGCGAGCCCAAATCAGGAACCTGGCCGTCGGGGGCCACCAACTCGCTGGTCTTCAGATCAGCATTCAGTTCCTTCGCCGCCTTCTTCAGATCATGCTCGGCTTTGGCCCGATCGGAAAGCTCCTGCGTCTTTTGGGAAAGCAAATTCGTAGCCCGTTCCTGTTTGAACTCATTCTCCACCCGGCTGCGAATCTCGTCGAAGGTTGGCGTCGCCGGCGGCTTCACCGCCAGCACATCGTAGACCGCATATCCCTCGGGCAACTGCAGCTCTTCGGGCGGGGCGTTCTCCGCCGCACTGAAAACAGAGTCCATGAACTGAGGGGAATTGCCGATGCCGGGAAGCGAATCGGTTCGGCTGACGTAATCGGTGGTTACTACCCCGAAGCCAGCGGCCGCGGCGCCTTTGTCCAATCCGAGCGTCCGCGCCTGGCTCAGCAGTGCCGTTGCCTTAGCCTCGGCGGCTTGGGCGGCTTTGTCATGCTTGAGGGCCGGCACAATCTGCGCCTTCACCTCCTCGACGGTCTTCACCCGCGCATCCTGCTTGTCCTCGACTTGGATGATGTGGAATCCATAGCTGCTCTCGACCAGATCACTGGTCGAACCTTTGGGCAAGGAAAACGCCACTTTCTCGAATTCCGGCACCGTTCGTCCTCGCTCGATCCATCCGAGCGAGCCGCCTTCTTTGGCGCTGGCCGTGTCTTCGGAATACTTCTTGGCCAAGGCGGCAAAGTCCCCGCCGGCTTTCAGCTGCTTCAGAACATCCTCGGCCTTCTTGCGCGCCTGCTCGACGCCCGCGGGATCGACTTTGCCGTCGGGGCCCGGCAGGGGAGTTTTGATCAGAATATGCCGCACCTTGACCTGCTCGGGGGAACGATATTGGTCGCGATGCTGATCGTAATAGGCCTGAATCTCCTGCGGAGTGGGTTCGATGTCGGCCTCGAGCTGGGCGGTGTCAATCCACACGTAGCCGAGCTTGCGCTTCTCCGGAATCGAGTTCGTGTACGATCCCTTGTGCTGATCGTAATAGGCTTTGAGCTCGCTGTCGGTGGGGTGAATGGTCTTCAGAAGGTCGTCTTTGTGTATCACCGCGTAATCGAACTTCACCTTCGCGTTTTCCTTTTCAAACTTCTCCCGCACCTCCGCATCGCGCACGTTCGCGCTGCCGGTGATTAAAGCCCGGACTTTTTCAAACAGGATCTGTTCTTTTACATCTTGTTCGAATTGCGTCACGGTCAGGTTCGCCTGCTGGAGCTTCTCTTCATAGGCTGCCTGCCCGATGAAGTTTCCATTGGGGAAAAAATACTGGCCGTAGAGTCCGTGCTGCAGCTCGTCGCGAACGTCCTCGTCGGTGGCGCGGAAGCCGAGACGCCGGGCCTCGGCAACAATCGCCTCCTTGGTAATCAATTGTTCGGCGGCCTGGGCGGCGAAGAAGGGCAGCAGCTTCGAGGCCTGGGCGCCTCCCTGGGGAAACTGCTGCTGAATCATATTCTTGGCCTGACGCTCGACCTCAAGCCTTGTGATATCGCTGCCGGCAACCGTAGCTACCACCCCCGGCCGAGAGCGGGAGCCGAAGAAATCGGCATTCCCGAATCCGGGAACCAGCGTGATCACCATGAACACACAGATGACGGTCAGCAAGCCGCCAAGAACGATTTTCTTGATTGGGCCAGGGGTCTGCAGAAAACGAATCATTCGCGATCGCTCCCAACAATTACAAAGAGAAGGATTTATTATAAACTACCGATTCTCAACACCCGGCTTCGAAACGGACGAGACGCGCGGCTTTGAGCGAGCAAGGTTTTAGCTTGGTTGCTCATGATTGAAACGAATCATTAAAACGTGTTATCCCTTTCATCGGGTTTTTAGCTTCCTCACCGTCGCCTGCCAGTCGAAAGAAGGATTCATGAGGATTTGTGGCATCGCTCTCCTGCTCGTTTCTTCTCTGATGTCGTGGAGCCAGACCTCCCCTCGGGTTGCGTCTTCCCTGCCCTTACACGAGGGGTGGATGATTCAAGCGGCCTGCCGTGTCGATTACGGTGGCGAGAAAATTTCTACCGCAGGGTTTCAAACCCAAGGCTGGCACCGAGCGACTGTACCGACCACGGTGCTGGCGGCTCTGGTTGAAGACAAGCTGTATCCGGACCCGGATTGGGGCATGAACCTGCGTACGATCCCGGGCACGGCGTATCCCATCGGCGCTAACTTCGCCAATCTCCCCATGCCCCAGGACAGCCCGTTCATGGGACCGTGGTGGTTCCGCAAGGAGTTCGTCCTGCCCGCCGCGTACCGCGGCAAGACTCTTTGGCTGGACTTTTTGGGAATCAACTACCGCGCCAACATCTGGCTCAATGGCAAGCAGGTCGCCAATTCGGAGGCGGTAGCCGGGGCGTGGCGCAGTTATGAGTTCGATGTCACTGCTCAGGCCTTGCCGGGTCGAACGAACGTTTTGGCCGTCGAGGTCTATTCACCGCTCGAAAACGACCTGGCCTTCACCTTCGTCGACTGGAATCCCCTCCCTCCCGACAAGCTCATGGGCTTATTCCGCGACGTGGAACTCCGGACTAGCGGAACCGTGGCCCTGCGCTATCCGACTATCGTTTCCACGGTGGATTCGCCGGCGATGGCCCATCTTACGATCACGGCTTTGCTGAAGAATGCCAGCCAACGGACCGTCCACGGTACCTTCAAAGCCGAAATTGAGGGTGCAAGCGTTTCCCAAGACGTAGCGCTCGCCCCGGGTGAAGCCAAGGATGTGAGTCTCGGCTCCGACCAGTTTCCACAGCTCAACCTGAGCCATCCCCGTTTGTGGTGGCCGGCGCAGATGGGCACACCCAATCTGTCGAAGCTGGTCACCACCGTGGTGGTGGACGGCAAAGTCTCCGATCAGAGCGAAAGCCAGTTTGGCATTCGCCAAGTCACCTCCGAGCTGAACTCGACCAATGGGCGCGTGTTTTCGATTAACGGAAAGAGAATTCTGATCCGCGGCGGAGGATGGTCCCCGGATATGCTTTTACGAAGCAATTCCGAACGCCTTAAAGACGAATTTCGCTACGTGCAAGACATGGGGTTGAACACGATCCGCCTGGAAGATCATCTCGAGACCGAGGAGTTCTTTAATCTGGCCGACCAGAAAGGAATTCTGGTGATGGCGGGATGGACTTGCTGTTCTCCGTGGGAGCACTGGCCGAAGTGGAAGCCGGCGGATTACGTCATTGCCGAGCAATCCTTGCGCTCCCAGATCTACCGCTTGCGAAGCCATCCCAGCCTGGTCATGTGGCTCAACGGCAGTGACAACCCGCCTCCTCCCGACGTAGAACAGACCTACCTGAAAGTCGAAAAGGAGCTGGCCTGGCCGAATCCCGTCGTCTCCTCTGCCACCGGCAAATCGACGACGATTACCGGTCCGAGCGGGGCCAAGATGACCGGACCTTACGAATACATCGCTCCCGGCTACTGGGAGGAGGACTCGACGACTTCGGCTCACAAAGAATGCAATCCGGGCGGGTGTGGAGGCGGCTACGGGTTCAACACCGAAACCAGCATGGGTCCGGCCGTGCCGCCCATCGAGACCCTTCGCATCATGTTTCCCAAAGAGCACCTCTGGCCGATCGACGAGTGGTGGAACTATCACGCCGGCGGCGGACAATTCAAAAACCTGAAGGTCTTTACCGACGCCCTCAACGCGCGTTACGGCCCCGCAGCGAGCGTCGAGGACTATGCCTTCAAATCACAATTGATGACCTATGAGGGTGTGCGGGCGATGTACGAGGCCTACAGCCGCAACAAGTACGTTGCGACGGGTGTTATACAGTGGATGCTCAACAATGCCTGGCCTTCGTTGATCTGGCATTTGTACGATTTCTACTTGCGTCCTGGAGGAGGCTATTTCGGCGCCAAAAAGGCGATGCAAGCGCTCACTCCCCAGTACGGCTACGATGACCATGCCATCTGGGTTGTAAGCAGCCAATACCAGGATAGGAACGGCCTGAAACTGGTCACCAAAGTTCTTGATCTCGATGCCAGCGAGAAGTTCTCTCAGGTGACTCGGCTCGATGCTCCCGCCGACAGCACACAAAAAATCTTGACCCTGCCCGATATCACCGGCTTGACTCCCACCTATTTCGTCCTCTTACGGCTGGAAGACGCCAAGGGAAGGCTGGTCGGATCGAATTTATATTGGCTCTCCTCGAAGGGCGAAACTCTCGATTGGGACAATTCGAACTGGTACACCACCCCGACGCTCTCCTATGCCGACTTCACGGCGCTGGCCCAGCTGCCCAAGGTTAAGCTAATGGTGACAAGCCGCACGGAGCGCAAAGAAGAAGATAGCGTCACCCATGTGACGGTCGAAAATCCCAGCCGTAGCCTGGCGTTCTTCGTTCGCCTAAAAGTCGATCGCGGGCCGGGCGGGCCGGAAATTTTACCGGTAATCTGGCAGGACAACTACATCACCCTGCTCCCCGGGGAAAAGCGCGAGCTGAGCGCTATTTATCGGGCGAGTACCTTGGGGGTAGCTAAGGCAAGTGTCATAGTCAGCGGCTGGAACGTGGAGTGATGGGAACGATACAAGCTACCCGAGCCCTACATTGGAAGAGGGAGGGGATGGTGTCCGAACCGCGATCAGAAACTCAGGCGCGCCGCTACCTGGAATGCCCGAGGACCTCCCGAACCAAAAACCTGAGGCACTCGACTAGTTGCCTGCCCGAACCCGGGGCTCAGCAGGTCCCCACTTCGGCCTGAGAGGTTGGCGATGTTGAACACAGTGAAAACCTCTCCCATCATTGTCATGTGCCAGCGTTCGCTCAGCTGGAAATCACGTGGTTCGGGAAAGAACGATCTGCGGCGTCTTGTGAACGAGTTCAACCGCACTTACGCAGGCCGACAAGTTGCGGGAGGAAACTACATTCCGTCGATCACATTGCCGTCCACCTTCGAGTTCGGCGATTCCTTCTAACCTCCACCCCGTTTCATGGGCAGGTATCGACACTCGTTGGCAACATCAAATTTGGATTACCGGACGCGTTTACCGGAACCTACGCCATCACGGGTGGGTGCGCGAGTGGCGATCGAGCCAAAGCAACCGGAAACGCAGTAGCTTCGATGACAGGTAATTGGGCAGGCTCCTTAACGACCGAGAAAGCAGAATCTATCGGCTGGGATATCCACCCTATTCAGGACATCGCAACATCGGAAGACAGCTTTGGCCTCAGCGGAACGATCCATTTCAGCGACTGCTTGGCGTCGGGGAAGATCACGCCCGCAACGTTTCCCGATGGCAGCTTTATTATGGGCACGTTCGTGGACCTCGAAATCAAGACCGATGCTGCCACCTTCTCTTTTCTTGGGACGGCGGATCCGGATGGTTTGATTAGGGGGAACTATACGGCCAGCGGAAGTCCCTGCGACCTTACGGGAACGGGATACCGTCTCCATGGGAGTATTGATCCCGGTTTGGGACATTCGGCAGTTCGATCGGCAGCATTATCGACTGTTTATCGGCAATCCAACCGACTGGATGTCACCTCCTGTCCAGCAGATTGACTTCTGTCTGAAGCGTTCCTAGGATTCTCCGGTTGGTGGCCCACCGGACTCCTGCTGCGGTTAGCTCGGGCCCTGTGGGAACCCTGACCGCAAATGCGAGGGAGTCAATCTCACTAGAGAAGGAGACAACCATGCCCACAAGCGAACAGAATCCCTTTCTCAGACAAAGTGTCGTCAGCCGTAGAAGTTTTCTGTGCAGCTCAGCCGCTTTGGCCGTCGGACCGGCTCTTTGGGGAGCGCTCCTGCGGCCTGAGATCATGGCAGCAAGCGAATCGGATCTCAATGTTCTCGGCCCCAGGCCTGGATACGGGCCGCAATTGGGAAGCTTCGTCTCCCAGCTCACCTGGATGCGCGAGGCCAACGGCGTGATCAATGCAACCCAGAACTTGACCATGGCGGATCTGGACCACCTCATCGATCCCAACGCCAACACCATCGGCGCCCTGATGCTCCACCTCGCCGCCACCGAGACCTACTACCAGCTCAAGACCTTTGACGGCAAGAAATGGGACAGCTGGCCCGATTCTGTGAAACAGAAGTGGGATCCGGCGATGAATCTAGGAGATGCGGGCCGCAAAACCATCAAAGGTCACGATCGCGACTACTACCTGAACATCCTCCCGGGAACTCGGGCGAAGACGCTGGCGGAGTTCAGCAAGCGCGATGACTCCTGGTTTATGGCTGTCGACAAAAACTGGCCCTGGGGTCCAACCAATAACTATTGCAAGTGGTTTCACGTCTGCGAGCACGAGGCGCACCACACCGGACAAATTGCCTTCCTGCGAAAGCGCCTGCCCGGAGCAAAACCGGAGAGCGACTAATCCCCGCGCACCTCGTCTCGAACACCAAAAGGGAAAGCCACTTTGGCTTTCCTCACCTTGGCAGGGGCATGTTCGAATTAAAGATGTCGCATTCGGTCTTCCAAGTGCCATTCGACTTCTTCTCGACGAGCATCCACTTGCCGTGGTCCACGTGGGAACCATCGGCGCCTGTAATCTCGTACGTCCCCGTGCCATAGCCCAGATCGCCGCTAGTCTCAGCCGATGTGACCACGATTTTGACCTTCGCGGCACGATCTTTGCCAGCCTTGAGCTGCGCCAGTATCCCGTCACTGCCATGGACTGCATCCTGATTCGGCGGCATCCGACAGGCATCGGCTGCATAAAGTGCCACGACGCCTGCAAGATTGCCGGCGTTGTACTCTTTCTCCCAAGTGGCGGCGCGCGCCGCCAGATCGGACTTGTCGGCGGCCACCGCCGGAACCGTGGCTAGCGTCGCCCCCAACATCATGACCAATCCCCGGCAGATAATTCGCTTCATTCGTATGTCTCCCTTTTTTTTGAGAAATGGCAACCGGATACTATCCGACCGTTGGCGCGAAGGCAATAGCATTGCCCTGAACAAAGGCTCGCCCCGCAGTTGCGGTTACCCATCCGCATCCCATTGGGAGACCATGCGCCGGGGCATCGCTATGGAATCTGCCGCGACATTTCGTGGTCGAGAATGGCAGGGTTATTGGGATAGGGCTCGGTGTGGCCAGTTCGGGTGAATCCCAGTCGCTCGTAGAAGCGTATGGCGGATTCGTTAATCGCCGTAACCATCAACAGCACGGTACGCACCCGGCGCAAACGTGACCAGTTGAGAACCTCTTCTACCAGCAGGCGGCCTACGCCTTGCCGACGGTGCGTGGGGGCAGTCCACATGGAGACCAAGAGCGCCCGCCTGAGGTCATTCTGGTCGAGAAAAACGCCAACCATGCCGCATGCATCTTCGCCGTCCATCGCCAAGAATCCAGCCGCTCTCTCGCCATTCATGCGTTCGGCGCGGGCAAGCCACTCGGAGTCGGGCAGTCGCGACTCCTCGGCATAGGTGGAAGTAAATGCCTGCGGAGCGTCTTCGAGAGCACGCAGGCGAACCGCTCGAAACACCAATGCGTTCCGAGGCGTAATTGGCTTGATAACGATCACGAGCGCGGTCGAACTGGGATATGGCGATGTTTCGTCCAAGGCGCGCACTAAATTCCGGTGCCTTCCTTGACTTCCCCTACAGTCACTCCTATGATCTCACGGCATGATCGGCGACAATCCATCGCCGGTCAAAGGTCAGACGCGGAAGGATAGGGAGGAATCGCGAATGTCGAAGGTACGTGGAGCAGATCGCGCCAGGTTCGCAGGCATCGCAATCGCACTCGGGATAATCTCGCTGTTGGCGATGGGTTTCCCGGGCGGCTTGAGGGCACAAACACCTGCCGTGGACCAGGGTGTTGATGAGGTGGAGGTGATTCACGCCACCGCCACGGTTGAAAAAATCGATCTCGCAAAGCGCAAGGTCACCCTTCTATTCGAAGACGGCAAGCACAAGACGTACAAGGTGGACAAGAGCGTTCAGAATCTCGACCAGGTGAAGGTGGGGGACCACCTCAAGATTTCCTACACCGAGGAGATCATCATCGCCGTGGGCAAGTCGAACGAGGCGGCGTCCCAGGCGGAGGCCGGAGAAGTGGGAGTAGCGCCGAAGGGCGCCAAGCCGGGTATTGTCATGGTTGACACGTCGGCGCTGAGCGCGAAGGTCTTGGCAGTGGATCCGCAAAAACGGCGGGTGACTCTCGAAGAGCCCGACGGCAAAAAGAAAACCGTCAAGCTAGGCAAGAAAGTCACAAATCTCGATCAACTGAAAGTCGGTGACTCCATTGACATGGTCATGACCGACTCGCTGGTCGTCGACATCGTCAAATAGGTTCGCCAATGGCTCTCGCAGAGGAAAACGGCCGGTCGTATCCGTTGACCACCATTGGCCAGCAACGCGGATCACGAATCGGCTTCCTCTGGTGGCAACTCGAAGTCGATCAGGTTGCTGCGGAAGCCGCTGGTCTTCCAGGCTCCCACGGCGATGCCCGCAGCCATCCAGATGGCTCCGAAGATTCTGGCTTTCGGGCTGAGGTTCAACCATAAGAGAAAGCAGATGATGAAGCCGAGCACGGGAGGAAGCAGGTTTCCCAGGGTTTTCTTCTCCTGATGGAGATAGTAGTGCACGAAGGCCGCCGCGTTAACCCCCATGAATGCGATCAAAGCTCCGAAATTCAGCAAGTTTGCTCCCAGTTCGTAGCCGGTGGCTTCTCCCGCCACGGCCGGCAACAGGAAAGCACCTGCCAGGGCGATGGCTCCGACGAAGAGCACGTTGTTGCGAGGGACGTGGCGCCGGGGATCCACGGCCCCGAAGAACGATTTCGGAAGTGCACCACTGCGGCCCATTCCGTAGAGTAAGCGGGCGGCCCCGAGCTGTGCACCCATTCCCGAGCCGAAGTTCGCCACCAAGAGCGTAAATCCCACGATGACAAACAGCGGAGCCCAGGCGCGACCGGCCACGTAGGTAAATGCCGTATCGATGTTGGGATAGGCTTCCGACGCCGGCCACACCAGTTGGGCGGCATAGACTTCCAAGGCGGAAAGGATGCCGATCACCAAGCAGGTCAGCACGGTCGCCAGCAGGATGTTGCGTCTGGGATTTTCGGCCTCCTCGGACAGGGTCGAAATGCCATCAAAGCCGATGTAGGTCAACACGGCGACGGACGTTCCGCCCAGCACCAACTTGGCATTGAACGTTTGCGGATCGTAGAAGGGGCGGGTGAAGAAGGCGGCATCATGCTCGGATCCGCCGAAAATGTAGCGTACCGCTGCCACGAAGAAAATGACAATGACCACACCCATGCCGGTGGCCAGAGTCGTGTTCACGCGGGCGGAGGTTTTCACACCCTGGATGTTGAGGTAAGTAAAGACGGCGGCAAACAAGACGGCCCATCCCCAGTAGGCGATTGCCGGCGCGAAAACGTGCGCCTGTTGGCTGCACCAAATGATGCAGATCATGGGATTGAGCATGTAATCCATGACCATGCTCCATCCGGTGACGTAACCGAGCGCCGGGTTAATCTCCTGGCCGACGTAGGTGAACGCCGACCCGGCACTCGGATAAGCCCTCGCCATGCGGCCATAGCTGATGGCGGTAAACAACATGGCTACCATGGCAATCAAAATTGTGGTTACAACGTGGCCACGACCGCGTTCGCTCAAAACGCCGAACACCGACATGGGAGCCACCGGCTGAATCACAATGACGCCGTAGAGAATCAGATCCCAAAGGGTCAAGGCCCGTCGAAGACGGACCGTGGTAGGCGCGCTTTCCATGTCGCGTATTGGATTATGTTGTCAGGAAACTGTCAACATGAAAACGCCGGCGTTAGTGTCTCATCGAGGCCGGGGGGATTTGAAACCGCGCCCGTCGGCTGACACCGAGGGGGCGGAGCGGCGGAGGAGGGTGTCCACCGTACCTAATTCTCGCCTCTACGGCGCCTGTTTTGACTCAGTCTGCGTCGAGCTTGGGTCGTACTCGGGGTGGGGAACGCCCATCATCCATTTATCGAACCAGGCGACGATGTGTTCGAGGCGCTCGATGCGATGCCAGGGCTCGCCCGAGCGCGAGAGTTCGTGAGTCTCACGCGGGAAGACGACCATGGCAGTCGGGCGCTTGAGATACTTGAGCGCGCGGAACAACTGTTCGCCTCCGGAATCTTGCGGAGTGCGGTAGTCGGATTCGCCCAGGACGAAAAGAACGGGAGTGTGGATGTTTTTCACGAAGGTGATGGAAGAGCGATTGTTGTAGTCGGCAGGATCGTCGAACGGCGGCGCTTTGAACCAGCGCGGCTGAAACAGGGTGAAGTCGGCCGTATACCACCACGAAGCCCAGTTTGAGATATCGCGCTGGGAAACGGCCGCGGCGAAGCGGTCGGTGTGAGTGATGGTCCAATCGGTGAGGACGCCGCCGCCGCTGCCGCCGGTTACGCCGAGTTTTTTCGCATCGATGTAGCCGCGCTTTAGAATTTCATCGACTCCAACCATGAGATCACGGTAGTCGTCGCCGGGATAGTGATACTGAATGATGTTGCCGAACTCCTGTCCATAGCCGGTCGATCCGCGCGGGTTGGGATAGAAGACGACGTAGCCCTTGGCGGCCATCCATTGAAATTCGTGGTCGAAGACCCAGCCATAAGAGGCGTGCGGACCGCCATGAATGTCGAGAATGAGTGGATATTTTTTCTGCGGATCGAAATCGGGCGGCTTTTGGATCCATCCCTGGATGGGCCTGCCGTCGAAGCTCGCGTAATTGATCTCTTCCGGCTCGGTGAGAATAAGCTGCGACCAGAGCTTGCGGTTGAAGTCGGTGATGCGAGTCTGGCTTCCGTTGCTGCCGATAAAAAACAGATCGCCGATCATCACCGGACTGGAAATGAGCGCGACCAGCGACGTGGCATCTGGATTCGCGGATAGGTCGAGCACGGCCTGGTCGCCATGGGTGAATTCGGTGACGGCGCCGGTCTCGGTATCGACCCGGACGATCGGTGTGCGGCCTTGCTTCTCGATGATGTCATAGACCCAGCGGCCGTCCGGCGACCAGTGAATAGCGTGACCGCGCCCACCGCGCGGCGGGGCGTTGTCGCCGAAAACCGAGCTGCCGAGATCGAAGTCGTACTTGGTGGTCAGGTTCTGCGGCTTCGCTCCCGGCGAGACATCGAGGAGCCACAGATCAGGCTGCGAATAGGAGCGAACCGGCTCTTCTGCCGAGCCGTGAAAGGCAAACCTGCGTCCGTCAGGGCTTAGGACCAGGTCGAAAACGCCCATCGGGATCGTGGTAAGTTTTTCCGATCCGCCACCGGTGACGGGAACCGAATAGATATCGGTGGTCGCCAACTCGTAGTACGGCTCGTCGACGCGCTCGGTAAGGAAATAGATGCGGGAGCCATCGCGGCTCCAGACCACCTCCCCCTCGTCGAAATTTCCGCTGGTCAGTTGCGCGGGCTTGGGGACGTCGTCGGAATTCGTCGGAACGTCAACCACCCAAATGTGGTCGTGGCGTTTGAAATCAAGATAGCCCTCATCGTTGTTGCGATACTCGGCGCGGCTGACGATGTGCACGTCGGATTCGTGCTCGGAGTCGGCTGGTTTCGTGTCGTCGGATTTTGTGGCGCTGGGTTTCGAGCCGGGCTTCGCATCGCTGGTTTTCTTGTCGGATTTCTTGGGTTGGGCTTTGTCGATATCCTCCTGCGTTGTTGTGCTCAAAAAGGCAATCCGTCGGCCGTCGGGCGACCAGACTGGGTTGGCGGCTCCCTTTGGCAAATCGGTGATGATGCGGGCTTCGCCTCCGCTCAGCGAAAGCAACGCAACTTGACTGGGCTTGGGCTTGCCCGAGGCATCTTTTTCGCCGCCGCGAACGAAGCCAATCTGGCGGCCGTCGGGCGACCAACGCGGCTGCGAGTCATGCTTGCCATTGGTCAGTCGGATCGGCTCCTGCTTGCCGTCAGTAGCGACCAGCCAGATCGAGGTCTCATAGCCGGTGCGCTTCTCGTCGACGTTGACGCGGGTAAAAGCAGCATGTCGGCCGTCGGGCGCGACTTGAGGGTTGGCAACCCAGATGAAATCGAAAAGATCTTTCTCGGTGATAAAGCGTTTGTGAGGAGTTGCGGCAACATTCTGCGCGGCGAGCGTGGCAACGGTTGCAATGGGAAGAATCGCGGAAAAAACGCAGGTGATCGAGAACCAACGGCGCGATGTCATGGGCACCCTCATCCGCAGACAAGCGGCGAACAGAGATTGTGCTCTCTTGCGAATAGAGGGTCAACCAGAAGCCTGGCACATTTTCCGACTCGCGGCGGAGCCCGGAAGCCGGAAGAAACTGTCGGTAGAGCAGCCGTCAGCGACGGATCAGTTTTAGTTTCCCTCGGTTTTCACCGTGGCACTGGTAGCTGGACCGGTATTGAAGAAGTTTTGGTGATAGAGATTGCGGTACATCAATCCCGCAATTTCTGCAGCCTTAGGACCGTAGGTAAGCCGCCCACCCTCGAGGAAAACCACCACAACAACGCGCCCGACATCGGTGTTGGCGTAGGAGGCAAACCATCCGAAGCGGGTGCCTGCGTGGGAGCAGGTCCCGGTCTTCCCCAGGATCTCCTCTTCATTGAAGTTCACGCGCAGCGGGCGCGCCGTTCCGTAGGAGACGGCTCCCGCCATGCCATCAGAGATCTCTCCGATCAGAGGAGCGATGTCCAAACGGCGCTTGACGCGCGGCTCGAAATCGGCAACTTCCGCCGGAGTGTTGGGATGCTGCAGGTAATAGAGAACACCACCGTTCGCGATCGCGGAAACCAGGGCACCCAATTGCAGCGGGGTCATGGAAATGCCTTCCCCGAAAGAGCACATCTTGCCGACGCCGCCAAGGGTGGCAGGAATTTCTTGTTGCGGATAAGTACCGAGCTGCTCACCCGGCAGATTGTATCCGGCCAGTTCGCCCAGCCCGTATTGATGGGCATAATAGGCAACCTTCTCAAATCCCAATTGACGGCCCAACGCTTCGAAATAGGAGTTGTTCGAGTGGGCCAAGGCCATGGTCAAGTTCATGTGGTAGCGGCCGCCAAGGCGGACTTCAGTCTCCTTGGTGATGATGCCTTCGCTCAGGGCCGCTAGCGCTACGGAAAGCTTAATCGTGGAGCAGGGCTGCGCTCCGCTTGAGAGCGCGAGCTTCTGATTCACCATGGCGAGAATGCGGCCGCTGGTGGGCTCAATGGCCACCATCGTGCCGTTCATATTGCCCATGGCGTCCAGTGCCGCTTGACGAACAACCGGATCTTCTCCTTCGGTGACATCGCCCTCTCCGAGGCCTTGCGCGAACGAACTGGTGTAGAAGCGCTCGTAGGAACGATGTCGGCGGCGGGCGGCCGTGGTGGTGCGAGCGTGGCTGCGCGCCAACCCGGTCATGCGTTTCTTCGCATGCTGGTTTTCATTAATCTTGGGCGATTTCTTTTTGGCGGCCATAGAATGCGTGCTGACCACAGCCGCTATACCCTGCTGACAGAAAAAGATGCCGACGATTGCGAGGATGGTAAGGCGCGAAAGCTTTCCTTTCGATGACTTCACGACCCGAGCATCTCCCCTGGCGAGACCGAACCTCGCTTGGCTAGGTTGGTTACCTGCATGATGGTATGAGACTTACCTTTAGTTGGCAATGGCAAATTCGGGCTAACCCTCTCCGGAGTCGCTGCTGACCCTGGCCATACATCCCTGTACTTCCTCTAACCTACTGTCACGATGAAAGTTTGCCGCATTCGCCGATGGCACGTTTGGGGGGTAACCGGTTACCCGCCTGGTACACCAGCCAGGATTATACGGGCGCGACGGCGGTGATCCGTGACGCCCGGAGCCAAAGATTTTCGAAAGAGAGCAGGCAATAGGCTCTGCTCTCTTCGCTTTCTAGATCGGTTCGCTGCGCTTGCGCAGGAACGTTGGCAGGTCAAGATCGGCCGTGTCAAGCTTGGCGATCATGGCATTGCGCATGACATCGAGCTCGGAGGCCACGGACTCAGTCCTGGTCTCGGTTTGCACCGACTCCATTACCATCGGCGGTGGAGGAGGAAGGGGATGGGATTCAGGTTCCGATTCGGTTTCGGGTTCGGGTTCGAATTGGGAAAAACCGTCCGTGGAGAACGTGCTGTGCTCCATGCGGCGGCGGCGGATGTCGGAGTCCTTGAAGCCGGTGGCGATCACCGTAATCTTCACGGCGTCTTTCATCTTGTCATCCATGACGGCGCCAAAGATGATGTTGGCATCCTCGTGGGCGGCAGTCTGGATGATGGTGCAAGCTTCCTGCACCTCGGCCAGTTTGAGAGATGCCGACCCGGTAATATTGATGAGAATGCCGCGAGCTCCGTCGATCGCGCCCGCCTCGAGCAAGGGCGACGCGATGGCCTTTTGTGCGGCTTCGGTGGCGCGGCGCGCGCCGTTGGCGGTCGCCGTTCCCATTACCGCATAGCCCATTCCCGCCATTATCGCCTTTACGTCGGCGAAGTCTCGGTTGATGATCCCGGGAATCGTAATGATGTCCGAGATCCCTTGCACGCCTTGGCGCAAGATGTCGTCGGCCACGCGGAAGGATTCGAAGAACCCGGCGTCTTGGGCGACCCCCAACAGTTTTTCGTTGGGGATGACGATGGTCGTGTCGACCGACTCCATCAGTTCGGCAATACCGCGATCCGCTTGCATCATTCGGCGCTTGCCTTCGAAGGCGAACGGCTTGGTCACGACGGCGACCGTAAGCGCACCCAATTCACTGGCCAGGGAAGCAATGATCGGAGCTGCCCCGGTGCCGGTTCCGCCGCCCAGCCCGGCGGTGACGAAGAGCATGTCGGCGCCCTCGAGCACTTCGATGATCTTGTCGGAGTCTTCGAGCGCCGCCTTGCGCCCAACTTCGGGATTGGCGCCGGCGCCCAAACCGTTGGTTAACTTGACACCCAACTGAATCTTCATCGGCGCGCGCGACATGCGCAGGGCCTGAAGATCCGTATTGGCTACGATGAATTCGATGCCCTCCATGCCGGAATCGATCATGCGATTTACGGCGTTACCGCCGCCACCACCCACCCCGATGACCTTGATTCTGGCGTCGTTGCGGGCTTCTTCGTTGAAACAGATGCGAATATCATCTTCTTCTTTTTTCATATCCCACCTCAGTTTGGAGCGTCTTAACACTGAACCAAGGGCTATGTCCCAAATCGCAAGCTGGCCAAATACCCTTTGCTCGCTGTTAAAGCGCTTCGCCTAAGCTCCTCTCTTTGCGAACCATCCCAGCAAACGCGAACTCCAGCGCGTGTCTTCGATCCCGCGAGCAATGCGCGAACGGTGCCCGTAAAAAACCATGCCCAGCACGGTGGCGTACTCGGGGTCTGCCAGCGTGGAAGGCATCTTGGCCAACGGCGTAGGCCATGACAATCGCACCGGGCGGTGCAACACCGATTCCGCCACGTCCAGAATTCCCCCGAGGTGCGAGCCTCCTCCGCTCAAAACCACGCCGCCTACGCAAACGTCGAGCATGCCGCTTTGCCGCAAGTTGTCGCGTACCAGTTCGAACAATTCGCGGGCACGTGGCTCCAGGATTTCGCCGACCATGCGCTGGGAAGTGAGTCGGGAAGGACGATCCCCGACCGAGGGGACCTCGACTTGATGCGCCTCGGGAATCAGGGTCACGATTACATTGCCGTACATCTTCTTGATTTTTTCCGCTTCCGCCAGAGGCGTGCATAGGCCGACCGACAGGTCGCTCGTGAAGTGGTCGCCGCCGATTGGAAGCACCGCGCTGTGAATCACCGCACCCTGCTGGAAAACAATTAGGCTGGTCGAGCCGGCGCCCAGGTCGATTAAGCAAACTCCCAGTTCACGCTCATCGTGGCGCAGAATCGAGTCCGCACAGGCCAAAGGCTCAAACACCGTATCGTCGACGTGGACTCCGGCGCGGTTGACGGCGGTGATGACGTTTTGTGTGGCGGTCGAAGCGGCGGTCACCATGTGCACGCGAACCTCTAGACGCATCGCCAGCATGCCGAGCGGATCGTGCACCCCACTTTGCTCGTCGAGAATGAACTCCTGCGGCAAAAGGTGCAGGATCTCCCGGTCGGCGGGCAAAGGAATGGCCCTCGCCTTGTCCACCGCCGAACGAATTTCCTCGCGTGCAATTTCCCGGGCCCTTGTCCCGAAGTTGATTCCGCCATGAGTGTTGACGCCGCGGACGTGCGCTCCCGCCACACCCAGGAGTGCACGCTCGATCGGTGCTCCGCAGGCATCCTCGGCCTGCTCGACGGCCTTTTGGATCGAAACCACCGCCTTGTCGAGATCGACAATGATTCCTTTGCGAAAGCCATGAGAATCGGCTACACCGTGACCTCGGTACCGGAGACCACTATCGGCAATCTCGGCCACCAGCACGCGAGTCTTCGCGCTACCCACATCGATGGCGGTGATGAAATGCCGATATTGGCTGCCCATCCTTAATTCCTATGCCTGTCCTTTGGGAATTGCCGGACTCGGTTTTGCAGGTTTGGTCGTAGCGTCCCCGGCGGGGGCGGTTGTCGTCGCCTTGTCGCTCGCGGCGGCTTGGTCTGACGGTTGCTTTGTCGGGGTCGAAGCAGCAGCCTTGCCAGAACCGCCATTGCGAGGCGCTTTGCCGACCGGGGCAGGCCGTCCCGGCTTTGCCCCTTTCTTGCCCATGGGCCGGGGGGTCTTGCCGGAATCGTGACTCACCAACGTGGCCGGTCGAACTCCGGCCGCCAAGGCCGCACGCACTTGTGAGGCTGAGAGCGGTGGCGGTTTCGGCGCCGCTTCGAAATCGGGGTTAACGACAATCTGGTGCTCGTAGCGCAAGTCGACCGAGTCCAGGCGCGCAAATTGTTGCCGCCACTGCTGAACATGGGTGATGTAGATTTTGAAGCGCTCGAGAAAATTGGAAGAACCTAAATGTACCTGAACCTCGCCCCCGGCATCGCTGGCCAGAACTTTTATGTCCTCGGGGTCGGAGAGGTCGACTTCGTTGACGTCCTGAGAGTAATGGGCTCCGCTCGAATCAAGCTCGTCCACCAGTTGGCGGTAGATCTTCATGCGTTCGGCGCGGGTCGACTGCGGTTCTGCAAGGCTCATCCCCAGCACTACCGGAAAAGAAAATCGTTTGCGGTTGTTCACCGGTAGATCCATCAACACACCGCTCGAATCGATCAGCGATATTTTGGAGCCCACCCTCGCGAATGCCGCGGGCTGGCGCTCATGAATGTCAATCCTCAGGCGATTGGGGACGAATCGCATGAGGCTGGCCGATTCAACCCAGGGAATCTGCTCCAGCTGCTTTTTGCGTTGTGCTAGGGGAACAAAAAAGATATTCCGGCCAATGTCTTCGCCCATCACCTCCATCACCTGCGATCGGGTCACGTTCGAGAGACCGGTGATCTCGATGTCATCACTGGATTCAAGACGAAAGCGCCAGGAATGTTGGCCGTATCGGTAGGCGGAGAGAGAGGCCATGCCGGCTAAAAAGAGCAAGCCTAGCGTGAGGGCGGTCCACCCCAGGTAGGCTACAGTTCTTTTGGGAATCGCAGCCCGCCGAACAGGAACGCGCTTCTGCGCACGCAGGAAGGGAGATTCCTGCTCCGCCTCTAAGTCAAGCAGCCGCGGATCGCGGAGCTCGGAGCTCGCTGCTTCGCCGG
>DATJVZ010000005.1:0-4430 GCA_035501575.1 Terriglobales bacterium
CGCCGTGCTCGTGTGGATTTCTTCTTCGTTTTCTCAGACTTCGACATCATGACGCTAGTATACCGACGTAAACATCATGACGTTATGTTCCACGTGGAACATTCGTGGCGGGCAGCGGCGGGTGGCGCACCTTTTCTCGACTAATCCAACCCCGGGGTGCCCCCAACCCTTTCGCGCACTTTGCAAATGCTGGTGGCTTCGAGCGGGGTCCCACTTCTCGCGCAAAGTGCGCGCGAGAAATGGGGCACCCTCAGATCCCTGCTGCACTGCATGTTTCACGAGTTATATTTCTCTCGAAAAAATGAGGCACCCGCCTGAGATCGAAGAAAAAATCGACTTCCCCGCCTAGGGCTGACAAACTCCGAAATCCTGGGACACCGCTTTCGCTTCCCAGACCAGCGTCTGACTGGTACTCTTCGACGATACTTTCTTACCCTGCACCCTCATTCGATCACCCGGCTTAATGCCCGCGGTGTTGCCGGAGAGCACATAGACTTGCTTGTCGTTTTCGGCGGTGATTGTCAACCCGCTTCCTGCCGAACTGACGCATCCGGTGATGGTTCGCTTTTTCGAATAATGAATGGCCACCAGCGCCACTACCACCACGGCTGCCACCACCCCCACGATTACCCCCACGATGGTTCCGTTGCTTACTATCTTTCCTCCGGACTGCGCCCCAGCGGGCGTGACCAGGGCGACACAAAGAACCACAATCAGAACTGCACACCAGGGACATTTTGGTTTCATGTGCTCCCTTATATTGTTCGACAGAAGTTAGTTGGATCGCGTCCAAACATCGGCCGCTGCTGGTGAGATCGGATGTCGAGGCGGCAGCAGGGGTGATTGTGAAAGTGTGCCTCCGCCCATTCCCGGCGAATCCTACGCTCCAGTTGGAATAATTACAACCCCAAGTGGCTCACTGAGGCCCGATGTTGGCCTTGAAGGGTAATGCTCGCACGTCACAACCTCGGAGCAGTGAACAGCAGTTTGCCCGGAAGCCGGTGGCTTCGAGCGAGACTCGGCTCCCGAGACCTGGGCCACCCGCCAAAAACCGAGATCCCTCGCTTCGCTCGGGATGACAATGAGAGACGGGATGACGAGGTCTGGTGAATTGAGGGACGAATAAAGGATTCTCACTTTCACCACGGGGCTGTTAGAACCGGAGACTTTAGCACTGCTGTGAAGCCGCGATATTACTGTGGTGCGCGAGCGGCGGGTTGGCGGGTGGCCCGCTCCTCCTAAACCCAGAAATCACGTCAACTCTCGAACTTTGCGAGCCGTCCATACCCTGGGCCGCCCCACACTTCGCGGTTTCGAAGGGTGGGACCGCCCGAGGCCACGGCGGCGCAGAGGAAGGGAACCACAAGCCGCAAGCCAGACGAGTCCCCCGGCCAATGACAGGCACCAACCCGTCTCTCCTTTTGTTTAAAAGTTAGACCCTCAGCGAGCCACGGAAGCCCCGGCCGCCATAGTAGGATTCCGCGCCGTTGTGATAGACAAAAACCGTGTCGAAGCGGCGATCACAAAAGAGGGCGCCGCCGAGTTTTCTGATGCGAGGTGGTGTTTTCACCCAGCTCGAGGTTTTGGTATCGAACTCGCCGAGCTGCTGCAACTCTCGATATTGTTCTTCCGTTAGAAGCTCAATGCCCATGGCCGCCGCCATATCGAGAGCGTTATTCTTTGGTTTGAATTCTTTCCTTGACTGCAGCGCTTCACCGTCGTAGCAAATATTTCTGCGGTCTTTAGGAGTTTGCTCGGAACAGTCGTAGAAGATGTATTCGCCGGTCTTTTTGTCGTGGCCAACGACGTCCGGTTCGCCGCCCGTTCTTTCCATTTCGTTGAGCGACCACAGTTTTCCGGAATTCGCTTCGAGCTTTGCTTGCACTTCAGCCCATGCAAGACCTTTGTGGCGGTCCATGTTTTTCTCGAAACGGGCTTGCAATGCGCCGACGATTGCTTCACGTTGTTTCTTGGGAAGCGTTGGATTTGGCATAGTTCTCGTCCTTACACAGATGAATTCATGCGGTGCGTCGCGCTGCGCCACTTCGCGGCATAGGGCAGCACGAACAAGTACAGACCGCTGAGAAAAAGCAACGCGAGCGTGGCCACCGCCACCAGGCCCAACGAGTTACTGTACCTCTTCTGTACTATGGCGACGAGGTTGACGATGATGGCCGCGGTGAAGGCCAGGGTCAGCCAGCGGTGCGTTTGCCGTATCCATTTGCTCCAGTTCATGTGACCTCCTCACGATTTTTGAGCCGCATTAGGCGGCCGGTTAGGTGTTTCAGCGCCAAACTGCCTGGCGTACTCCGCGACCAGCCGCTGCCAGGCAGCGAGCCTCGCGGCGTCGCCGCCAACCATGCGGCCGATAGGAGTTCCGCCGAGCAGCCGGTCCAGAACATCGAAAGCAATGTGCCAGCCCGCGGCGCCCCACGAGATGAAGCGGCGATCGATGCTGTGCCATAGGGTCAGGCGCGTGCCCTCGACAGTGGCTTCGAGTTCCCAGCGTATATCGCCGTACTCAAGCAGGTAGGGAGCCTCGGCCCGCGTCACAGTGGTTTCGAGCGGAGCCGGCGCTGCCACCCACATGAGCTTCACGGTAGCTCCAGGGGTGCCGAGGCTGCCATCGGCGTCAAAGGGAGCCCACTCGCGCAGTTGCGCCGGGTCGGTAAGCGCGTCCCAGACTTTTTCCGGCGAGTGGCGCAGTTCGCGGACGAGAATGAGCGTCCACTTCTTTTCATCTTTTGCCCGCTCCTTGTCTACCCGCGCTCCGTAGGCCGGACCCGGTGTGTACTGCTCGCGCTCAATCATCTTTTTCTCCTCGGCTTCCTTACACGACCATCCTGCTGACGTCCGCCCTACCAGCGCTTCAGCTGGGTGAGCTGAATGAGGTTGCCGCAGGTGTCTTTCAGCATGGCGATGGTCGAGGCGGTCACGTCGGTGGGCGGCATCGTAAACTCGGCGCCGTGGGCCTTGATCCGCTCGTAGTCGCCCTTGATGTCGTCGGTGAAGAACATCATCGCGGGCTGGCTCTGTTGAAAGATCGCCTGTTGATACGCTTTGGCTGCGGGATTATTGTTGAGCGCCAGCTGCAGTTCGATGCCGTCCGGCTCCTCGGGCGAGGCCACGGTCAGCCAGCGATATGGCCCCTGACTGAAATCGGTTTTCTTGGCAAAACCCAGTACGTCCGTATAGAAGCGGAGGGCCTTCTCCTGGTCGTCCACGTATAAGCTGGTCACTTTGATTTTCATTTCATTTCTCCTTTTTTTATGTTCGCGATCTTATGTTCGCGGTTTGGGCCGCGGCGTCTTCTCCTTAGTTTTTCTTCTCAATGGGGTTGAAGATCCATGCGGTTGGTGCTTCGTGCGGTCGGGATTCATACGATCCTGATCCGTACGATCGAGGTAACGTTCGAGAGCATCCACGTGAGCGTTCCAGAACCGCCGGAACTGGGCCAGCCAGGCATCCAACTCCTGAAGTGGTTCAGGCCTCAGCCGGTAGAGGCGGCGCTGTGCGTCCACCGTGGACTCCACGAAACCGGCGTCGCGCAGCACGCGCAGGTGCTTTGACACCGTCGGTTGCGGCATACCCAGCCGGCGCTCGATTTCCCCCACCGACTGCTCCGATGCGGCCAGGAGGCTCAAGATCGCTCGGCGGTTTGGCTCGGCAACGACTTCGAAGACGGATTCCACTCCCTTGATATACTCCAACGGGTATATACGTGTCAAGGCATATAATAAAAAAAGAGGGACGTCCGCCGGCCGTCAACCTTCCGCTGGGAAGGTCAAGCGCTCGTAAGACCGTCAAGGGCAGCAGCGCCCTTCGCTGCGACTGTTCATCTCCTCGATAGATACAGCATTAGGATCGGGAAGAATGGTTTGGCTGATCCAAACTGCACAGTTCTGGCAATCGACCCCGGTGGCCGGCGAGCATGCGGGTCGATGAGGACTACACAGACGTCGGGGTCGACACACACGACTTCCGTCTGTGGCACTTTGACGAGATTGCCGACCTCATGAGGAGAAAGGCAGAGGCTCAGAAATCCACTACAAATCTCTGACGATCACGTCGAGACTGATCTTTCAGCGTACGCCTCGGACCTTCTGCATGGCCTGCTCCATCGACCATCGCACGCGATCGGCGATGAATGTAGTGAACGGCGCGATATCTGCGTCGATGCTGGCACGGTCCAGTGCGGCAAGGTAAGCGTCACGATCTTCCACCCGAATCACAGTCCAGGGATAACCGCCCGAGGCGAGCATCGCGTTCATCACAAATCGCGCCATGCGCCCATTCCCGTCAGGGTAGGGATGGATATAGCCAAACAGCCAGTGACCCAGCACTGCGCGCACGCCGGGCTCGGCTTCGCGTTCGAGCAAATCGAACAACGCCGGCATGGCATCGCGCACCGCTTCCCACCGTGGCGGCAC
>DATJVZ010000006.1:0-12511 GCA_035501575.1 Terriglobales bacterium
GTTGGTCTGCAAGCCTATGTGGCCAATGCCGGCGCCAATGGCGCTCTGATGCTCTTTCCCAAGGAGATTCGCAACTATCGCGATTGGAAACACATCGATACCGAGGTGTGGCGACATTATTGGTTCGCTATGGTCAATCGCGGCGTCATGCCCCAACCCTACTGGTGGGATGAGCAATGGACCATCTCGGTGCAGCATACGGGGGCCGACATCGACAAGCATCTGGCGGCCTTTGCCGATGTAGCTCCGGGGCTGGCGAAAGCGCAGCAAGAGCGCATGGCGGAGATGGCGGTCGGTTAAAAGAGGCCAAGGAGAGCCCGTGCCAGCCAACAAGCATGAGGCCGGCCAGCCTCATCTGAAACGCGCCCTCGGCCGTTGGGATTTAGTTTTGCTGTTTGTGGTGGCGGTGGTGAACCTGAACGTGGTTCCCACCATCTCCGCCAACGGCGCGGTTACGGTTTGGCTGTGGATTCTCGCCCTGCTTTTGTTTTTCTGGCCGCAAGGGATCGCCGTGATCGAACTGGCGGACCGCTACCCCGGCGAGGGCGGGGTTTATCTTTGGGCGAAGCGCATCTTCGGCGACTTTCACGGATTTCTCTCCGGCTGGTGTTACTGGACGAATAACATCTTTTACGTGCCGACTGTGTTGCTCTACTTTGTCGGTATTGCGGTCTTCGTCGCTGGGCCAGGAAAGCAGGGTCTGGCGGATCGTCCTGCGTTTACTTTTATCGCATCGATAGCCTTGTTGGCTCTCTTGGTGGTGCTCAATATTCTCGGCCTAGGCGTGGGGAAATGGGTCAATAATCTCGGCGGCATCGGCACGGCCATTACGGCTTCGGTGTTGACCGTTCTCGGCGCGATTGTGGCCTATCGCTTCGGGATCACGGTCCAGGCCGCCGACTTTCGCATCCCCGGGGATATTCGTCTGGTGGGTGCCTTTGGGGTGATTTGTTTCGGCCTGGTCGGGCTCGAACTTGGCTCGGTTATGGGAGACGAGATTGAAGATCCGAAACGCACGCTACCGGGCGCCGTGGCCTTGGGAGGAATCATCTGCGGAGTGCTTTATATCGGCGCTACCCTGACATTGCTGTTGGCATTGCCGAAAAACCAGATTGGCGTGCTGGCCGGCATCATGCAGGCCGTCAGCCAGATGGCTGCCCAGATCGGAGTCGGCTGGCTGGCCGCTCCCTTCGCGCTCGTGCTAAGCCTCTCGATTGCCGGGATCGCCTCCGCCTGGCTGTCGGGTTCGGCGCGCATCCCCTTTGTTGCCGGACTCGACTCTTATTTACCGGAGGGACTCGGCCGTCTGCATCCCCGCTACGCGACTCCCTATGTCGCTCTGATCGTGCACGCCAGTCTGTCGGCCATATTTCTGGCCATGAGCTTTGTCGGTGCCCAGGTCAAGGAAGCCTTCGTCACCATGCTGGATTTGGCAGTGGTGCTGCAGCTCATACCGTTCCTTTACATGTACGCCGGGTTAATCAAGCTCGCGGGGAGGCCGGAAGCGGCCGGGCACTACGGCAAGCGCACCGTGTTGCTGGCCGGCTGGTGTGGCCTGTCGACGACAGTGCTGGCGGTGGCTGTGGCCTTTGTTCCCTCCCATCAAATCGATTCGATTTGGCTGTTTGAGACCAAGATGGTAGTGGGAACATTAATTTTTATCGGTTTGGCGGCGTTCTTTTTCTTTGTTTACAGCCGCCGTAAGCTGCCGCAGGAAGCGGCCAGCCGGGTTTAGTCGGAAACGCGCATCAGGCCCGGACGCGGTTCGTCCGGGAAAGGCGAGTCACTCGCCGAGACGAAAAGAAGGCTCTAGGAGGTTTTTATGCCAGCCGGTGTCCGAGCGGATGTCCGTACCTATCAGATGTACGTGAACGGCGAATGGGTGGATAGCAAGACGGATAAGACCTTTCCGGTTTACGATCCCGCCAGCGAGGAAGTGATTGCCCAGGTTCCGGATGCGCAGGCGGATGACGTGGATCGCGCCGTTGAGGCGGCCAAAGCCGCCTTCGAGGATGGCCCATGGCATTCCACCACCGCCCAGGAGCGCGGGCGGATTTTGTTTCGTCTGACCGAGAAAATTCGCGAGAATGCGGCCAAGCTGGCGGAACTCGAGGCCCGCAACTGCGGCAAACCCATCGTCGAAGCCGAATTCGATATCGCCGACGTGGCGACCTGCTTGGAATATTACGGCGGTCTGGCCACCAAGGTTCTGGGATTCGTCAACCCCGTTCCCGACAATGCAGTGAGCTTATCATTGAAAGAACCGATCGGAGTGGCGGGCCAGATCATCCCCTGGAATTATCCCCTCTTAATGGCGGCCTGGAAGCTGGCGCCGGCTCTGGCTGCGGGTTGCACCTGCGTGTTGAAACCGGCCGAGCAAACGCCCCTCACGGCGCTCGAGATGGCCCATTGGTTTGCCGATGTCGGCTTGCCGCCGGGAGTCGTCAACATTGTCACCGGGTTTGGGGAAACCTGTGGTGCGCCGCTGGTCGAGCATCCGGATGTCAACAAGATCGCGTTCACGGGCAGCGCCGCGGTGGGCAAGAAGATCGTCAAGATGGCCGCCGAGACGGTAAAGCGCGTGACCTTGGAACTCGGTGGCAAATCCCCCAACATCTTTTTTGCAGACGCCGACTTTGAAGCCGCGATCGATGGAGCCCTTTTCGGCGTGTTCATCAACCAGGGCGAAGTTTGCTCGGCCGGCAGCCGAATTCTGGTGGAGAAGCCGATTTACAAGAAGTTCGTCGACGCCATGACCGAGAAAGCTAAGAAAATCAAGCTGGGCGCTCCTCTCGACCGGGATACCAAGATGGGGCCGGTGATCAGCAAAGAGCAGTACGAGCGGGTTCGCTCTTACCAGACTCTGGGAGCCAAAGAAGCGAAGCTGGCGACGGGCGGGGGGCGAGCCGAGAAGTTCGCCAAAGGCTTTTACGTTGAACCCACCATCTTCTATGACGTGCCGACGAGCGCGCGCATCGCGCGCGAGGAGATCTTCGGCCCGGTAGCCTCGGTGATCCCGTTCGAGAATGAAAGCGACGCCATCCGCATCGCCAACGACTCGCCGTACGGCCTGGCGGCGGCGGTCTGGACGCGCGACATCTTCAAGGCGTTCCGGGCCGTCAAGTCGATCCGCGCCGGCATTGTCTGGGTCAACCACATGCAGCCAACTTACGTCGAAGCGCCTTGGGGTGGTTACAAACAGTCCGGATTCGGCCGCGAGCTGGGGCCGTGGGGAATCGAAGAATATCTGGAGACCAAACAGGTATTCATCAATCTGAACCAACAGCCGATTGGCTGGTACTGACAACTAGAATCCAGCAGTTAGCAGTCGTTTGAGGGCGATATGGGCACGATTCAACTAAGAACCCCGATTCCGGGGCCGAGGTCCAAGGCGCTGGCCGAACGTCGCACCGGCGCCGTGCCCCGCGGTCTCTCCCATGCAACCCCGGTGTACGTCGCCAAAGCCGAAGACGCCTGCATCGAAGACGTGGATGGCAATCGCTACCTTGATTTCGCCGGGGGCATCGGCTGCCTCAACGTAGGACACCGACAGGAACCTGTCTTGTCGGCAGTTCAGGAACAGTTGGCTCGCTTCCTGCATACCTGCGTTCAGGTGACGCCCTATGAGGTGTACATTCGTCTGGCGGAGCGGATGAACCAGGTCACGCCGGGCAAGTTCCCCAAGAAAACCTTGTTGGTAAACAGCGGGGCTGAAGCCATCGAGAATGCAGTGAAGATCGCCCGGGCGCACACTCGACGAGCAAGTATCATCGCCTTCGAGGACGCCTTCCACGGCCGTACCATGATGACTTTGGCGCTGACCAGCAAGACGCATCCTTACAAAGCAGGATTTGCGCCTTTTCCGAGCGATGTCTACCGAATCCCCTACGCCTACTGTTATCGCTGCTCGTATTCCCTGAAGTATCCGGGGTGCGATCTCTATTGCGCCCGCCATTTGGAAGATACCTTTAAGCGGGTCGTCGCCTCCGAAGATGTGGCGGCGGTCATCGCCGAACCAGTTTTAGGGGAGGGAGGATTTGTCGTCCCGCCCCCCGACTATTTTCGCGTGCTTACGGAAATTTGCCGCAAGCACGGGGTTTTGTTCATTGCCGACGAGGTACAAAGCGGCTTCGGCCGTACGGGAAGGCTCTTTGCCAGCGAACATTACGGCCTCGAGCCAGATATCATTGTTGCAGCCAAGTCGCTCGGTGGTGGCCTGCCGCTCGCGGCCGTGACCGGACGCGCCGAGATCATGGATGCGCCCGGCCCGGGAGGCTTGGGGGGAACGTTTGCCGGAAATCCCCTCTCGTGTGCGGCGGCGATCGCGGTTCTCGATCTTTTCGAGCACGAGGACCTGCTCGAGAGGGCGAACCAGATTGGACGTCACTTCGAGAAGCGGGCCAAAGAATGGCAGAAGCGGTGGCCGATGATCGGCGAGATTCGTGGCCTGGGCGGAATGCAGGCGATCGAGCTGGTGAAATCACCCCAAAGCCGCGAGCCGGCGGCTGACGAGGCCAAGGAAGTGTCTCGCTATTGCTATGAGCATGGATTGATAACCATCACCGCGGGATCGTACTCGAACGTCATCCGGGTTCTGGTGCCGCTGGTTATAACGAGCGAACAGATGGACGAGGCAATGGATGTGCTCGAAGCTGCGCTGGAGGCCGTAGCCGAACGCCAAAATGCGGTGGCCGAGGTCACTTAGCGTCGCTGAATTCGTATTGCGAGAGGTAAAGAAAATGTCAGTCGTAGCCCCGCCGATCACAAAAATCCCAAATTACATCGATGGCCAGTGGGTTGAGTCGAATGCCGCGGAATGGCAGGACGTGACCAATCCGGCGACAGGGGAAACCATCGCCAAAGTACCGCTGTCCGGTGTGCGCGAAGTTACTCGAGCCATCGAGGCAGCCGCCGTGGCCTATCCGGAGTGGCGCCGTACTCCTGCTGAGGACCGGATCCAGCCTCTGTTCAAGCTGAAGCAGCTGCTTGAGGCGCACCTCGACGAATTGAGCCGCATCCTGACCGAGGAGAACGGCAAGACCATCACCGAGGCCAAAGCCGAATTCCGGCGGGCGATTGAAAATGTCGAAGTGGCCTGCGGCATTCCCGTGATGATGCAAGGCTACAACCTCGAAGATGTGGCCCGCGGCATCGACGAAACCATGATCCGGCAACCGCTCGGAGTAGTGGCCGCCATCGTGCCGTTCAATTTTCCCGGCATGATTCCCTTCTGGTTTCTTCCCTACGCCGTAGCCTGCGGCAACACCTTTGTTTTGAAACCCTCCGAGCGCGTGCCGCTGACCATGCGCCGCACCTTTGAACTGCTCGAGCAAACCGGATTCCCCAGGGGAGTCCTCAACCTGGTAAACGGGGGCAAGGATGTAGCCAACACCTTGATTGACCATCCTAAGGTCCGAGCCATCAGTTTCGTCGGTTCTACCCCGGTGGCGCGTCAGGTTTACGCCCGGGCGGGCGCGAATGGCAAACGGGCGCAATGCCAGGGCGGCGCCAAGAACCATGTAATTGTGCTGCCCGATGCCGACCTGAGCATGACCACGCAAATCATCACCGACAGCGCCTTCGGCTGCGCCGGCCAGCGCTGTCTGGCAGTATCGGTCGCGGTCACGGTCGGGGAGGCGCAGGCGAAGTTTCGGGACGCAATTGCCGATGCCGCCGCCAGCTTGCGCGTCGGGAATGGCCTCGAGGAGGGCGTCCAGATGGGACCCGTCATTTCCCCCGCGAGCAAGGACCGCATCGAGTCTCTCATCGCAACCGGGGAAAAGCAGGGTGCCAAAGTTTTGCTGGACGGCCGTAAGGCGAAGATCTCCAAACACGAGAACGGCAACTTCGTGAAGCCAACCATTCTCGATAACTTGCCGCCAACCAGTGAAGTAGCGGACACAGAAATTTTTGGCCCTGTCCTGAGCCTGGTTCATGCCCGCGACATGGATGAGGCTTTGGCATTTTTGGAGCGTAGCGCGTACGGAAATCAGGCATCCTTATTCACCTCGAGCGGAGCTGCAGCCCGCCGCTTCCGCTACGAGGCCCCCGCCGGAAATATCGGCATCAATATCGGGGTCGCCGCTCCGATGGCTTACTTCCCTTTCAGCGGCTGGAAAGACAGCTTTTTCGGGATCATGCACGGGCAGGGCCGGGATGCGATCGAGTTCTATACCGAGAAGAAAGTGGTGATCGAACGCTGGGCCAAGGAACACTCGCGCAAATTCTAAGGTTCAATTTTCGCAGATGGGTCTCTGCGCGCCGCGATGATCACTGTTCGCTTTCGTTTCATTCAATATTAAACAATCAGGCTCTCGAGCCAAGGGACGACCCGTCGGTAGCGCGCGCGGCCAACCAACCATCAACTCGGCATTCAAGTCTCCCACGCTGCCTTTCTAGGGGGCAGGAGTGGACCGCCGCTCCGCGGTGAACGGACAGGGACGGCGGGCGGCGCTGACTCGCCTGGTGGCGCTGCCCCCCCAGTCCCGTCGAGACCATCTTCCTTAGCAAGCAGAGCGGCCAAGGAGCGGAAGGAGCGACTCAGATCGGGGCTGTTCTGGGCGGCGACAGGCTCACCCTTGTCGATCGCCGGCGCGATCAACTGGTGGTCGTTAGGCAACCTCCAGAGTATTCCGATACCGGTGGCTTTCTCTATATCTTCATTCGTAAAACCCGGTATTTTCTTATAACGGTTCAGGATGAGGCGGAGGCGGCGACGGTCGAAGTGCGCGTCGTCCTCCAAGAAAGTACGAATGCGGCCGGCGCTCCAAAGAGAAACTACGTCCGTTTGTGCCACCAGCAACACCTTATGGGAGAGGTCTGCAAGTAGTCGGGTGGTGTTGTCCATCCGGCTCGAACAATCAACCACCACGTAACGATAATGGCCCACCAGCAGATCAAACAGCCGCGCCAGTTCGGCTGTCGTAACCGCTGTCGCGTCCGGCTGCCGTGGCCCGGCGAGCAGGTGTAGGCCATCCTCGGCGGGTGTCATCATTCCGTCAAGCAGAGTAGTGTCCATGCGGGGCAAGTTCTGCAATGCATCCAAAATTCCAAAGCTGGGCCGCAGATTCAGATGCAGCTCGGCATGACCTACTGGAGCAAAGTCGATGAGCACGGTCTGGCCATGGTTCCGCTGTAACGCCACGGCCGTGTTCACCGCGACCGTGGTCGCGCCGACGCCCCCCTTGGCATTAATGACTGTGAACACTCGTGTCTTACCTGTACGACCGTGCTTCTTCGTGCGGGCCGCCGCGAAGCGGGCGAAGGCTGCGAGCCAATACTCATTGCCGGCCTGGCGATCCACATATTCGCAGGCTCCAGCCCGCATCGCAGCCACAATGTTCATCGGATTGCTTATCTCGCCCAGGGCGAAAATTGCAATATCGCTAGTCGTGTCCAGGATGAGTTCGATTGCATTAAGGGCACGCTCGAGATTCTGCGAGGGCAGATCGACGACCACGACCTCGGTGTGCTGGTCTTGAATCTGGCGGATAATCGAATCCGTGGCACTTAGGGGAAACGCTGGATGGCTGAACGCGATTCTGGCCACACCTGTGGCTTCCACACGATTCTGGATGGGTAGTTGCCGCTCCCGATCTTCGGTGAGGATGGCAACCGCTATACCACGCCTGTCTGAGTTTTCTTTCCGATCACCTTGCATGGGTGGTGAAACCTCCTCCTCCGAAGCAAGGCCGCGTCATCCGCTGCCACTCTTAGATTGAAACGGAATCTTCTTTTGACCACAAAAACGGCGAAAAGCATACCATCATACCGCTACCTCCCTTACTGCGAAAAATCATGGAACTCGTTGCTTGTATGGCCGACGCGGCCTAGGCATTGGCATGTAGGTGTCGGCCATGAGCACGATTTGATTCCAAACGCGATCGCTTAGACCAGCAGCCATCGCCGGAGTGATCCTTAGCGACTGACTGGCTGGAGGCATGGCCGAACCCACCCGCAGGGGAAAGAACCGGATGTTATGCCCAAATGCTTGGGTTCTCAGGTCGCGAAATTCAGGGAGTCCTTTTCTAAGTTCGTCATCGAGTTCGACCATCCATCCCACCTGAGCCACCCAGACTGTGTCCCCGGTGTTGAAGTACCCTGCTTCGACCAGGTGTCTCCATGCGGACAGGAAAGTGGGGGGAGTAAACGCCCACAGATCATGGTCAGTCGAAATGATGCGATGGCCGCCACAATGAAGAACCAGGAAACCGGGGATCGAGCCCTCGTAGGAGATCGGCTTTTTCTCGCAAAGATAATGACCGAGCATGATCCCGCTCTCATAATCGGCCAGGATCGAATCGGTTTGAGGAAGTTGCTCACGCAGAAATTGAACGGCACGATCGATCTCCTCAAGCTTCTGATCGGCGCGCGCAATCATGGGAAGATGATTGGTTCGAAAAAGCAAGCAGAGAGCCACCAGCAGAAGACTGAAGGCTATGCCGCGAAGAGCGTTCTCCCCAGTCATCTTGATGATGGCTAGCGAGACTGCGGCAAGGGCAAAGATGGCGAGATATACGCAGTGGCGAGTACCACCGTAGGGATAGAGATCGAACAACGCGGCACCATAGTTCAACAAGAACGGGAAAATCAAGAGCACGGCGAATCGAGAACGCCACCGCTCGGCTTCTCGAGTCTCGGCTTGGGCGCGCAGCAGCAAAACGATGCCGGCAATAAACAGCAAAGCCAGAACGTCACCAACAACAAGCTGGCCAAAGAGATACTGAAAGAAGCTAAAGCTTCGAGTTACGAGGAAAATAAGCCGGTTGTCGTGGCCTCGATGGAAATAGGACTTGCGCAACCAATCGTCGAAGGCCTGCTCGGCCATCGTGGTGTGACGGATCTGGGCGATATGGGTCAAGTACAACGTGACGGCCAAGACGAGCGCCCCAAGTTCTCCGGCCATCCAGGCAGTGAGCGTCGGCCTAGAAATTCGGCTCCCGCGAAAGCGGAGCGGCGAGTAAATACCCATGACGGCGACGAAGAGGAACGCTGAATAGTGGGAACCCAGGGCCAGCCAAAAACAAGCGCCCGACCCCAACATCAGCCTGGGCGAATTCTCTGCCGTCGCACATTCCAGAAGGTATGCCCCGCCGATCAGAAAAACCAGCAGCAGTCCGTATTGGCGAACCTCGGCCGTGAGGCTCACGAGGGGTGGGAGAAGAGCCGCGAGCGTCAGTCCCGCCAGCGCGACGTTTCGTCCGAACAAGCGGGTTAGCCACCGGAAATAGATCCAGCAGAAGGCCGTACCCGCGAGGATGGAGGGCAGGCGGAGCCAGAGCTCAGAGGTTCCCAGCGAGCGCCACCCATAGAGGACCAGAATCATCAACGGAGGATGCGCCATGGTGAGGTTGGCTTGGTATGCCGCCACGAGCGATGCACGATCGGCAATGAAAAAATGCAGCGCCTCGTCTGGATTCAGGTATGTTCCCCAGGCGGTTGCGAGCCGCAACCCCAAGCCGAGTGCCACTAACGCTAGCGCCACGCGGTTAGGATGTACTTCAATCCAGTGGTTCCAAGACCCGACTCGCGCGGGGGTGAACGGGAGCGCTTCGGAGGCTAGCGGCGGGCCTTGAGGTATGCGACTACTCATTGGCTGTACACATCACCCATCCGGCGTTCCCTCGCGGGTGTGGACCGCTGCCGCGATACCGCCTCGTGGATCGCGTAGAGCATCAGTATCCCTAGTTCAGGCTCGATGGGGTGCCGGTAGCGAGGCAGAAAAAATACCCCATAGTAGACCAGTGGGTAGATGAGCATCACCCAGAAAAAAAGCCAAGCCCCGGGTCGATGCTTTCGCAAGGCCTCGATCAAGCCGAACAAGGCGACGAGCGAAGATCCCAGATAGAGAACGTTTCCGACGGCGACCGATGCGGATTTTCGCGGGTGCGGAGGCCCGCCCCAGAAATAGGCAAAGCGCCGGAGCGAGAGCCGGGCGAAACGAGCATAATTCTCGCCGATGAAGGCAAGGGCTTCCTGCTTCCGCTCTGCCACGTAGGCGATTTCACCCATTTGGCGATACAACTCAAACTGTTTGGCGTCCTTCGACGGATGCTCGGAGTCCATCCACTTGCCGTCGGCTCCAGGACCGTTTCCCAGGCGAAGTTCCGCCCCAAAATTGGAGCGACTCCAGATGATGCGGCCGAAGGTGCGGTAGTTACGAACGAGCCACGGCGCGAGACAAAACACGAAGACGGCAGACGCCGCCAAAACTCCTGCCAGGGATTGCCTTCCCCGCTTTCGCCGCCGATACCAAGCCCACAAGGTGAAAACCGGCAGTACCGACAGCAAGGCTGCGTTCGTCAGGGCGGCAATTGCCCAGAGCAGCCCAAATTCGAGCCACGGTCTCAGGCCGTCTCGGGTTTCGAAGGCCATTGTCAAGGTGACCAGAAGGGCCAGCAGGAGGGCGGCTAAGCTGGTCTCCCATATCCAGCGCGTAGACCAGAAGATCGTCATAGGCAGGAGCGCCCAGGTCCAGGCACTCCAAACCGCGACCGTCTCCCCGAACGATCGCTTGGCAATCGAAAATATGGGCAGTGTGGTCAACGCGGCAAACAGGCTGTTGAGGCTCAAAAGAACGAATGCCGAAGCCGCGGTGTAAATTCCGAAGATCCGAAAGACTCCGGCAATCAGAAGCGGATAGAGGGGCGGCTCCCAAGCGGTTGGCCCGGTGATTCCGTGAAAAGGGTTGCTGAAGCCCTGTCCGAGGGCGAGGGAGCAGCCGATCCGGCCCATTTCGTATCCGAAGTCGAAGTTGCCGTCGAGTGTCTTGAACCGGTAGGTATGCCCCAGGAGGATGTAAGCGACTCGTACAGCCAAGGCGACCCAAAGGATCGCAAGCGGCGAACGACCGGCGTTTCGCCAGCTAAGGGAGGAAAACATCGGGACTTTTGCGTCGTCGGACGTAGGGGCCGAAGCCAAGATAGTTCCGCTGCGCTGGTTAGGCCCCGAGTTTCTTCACTTCTTCATTGTAGTATTTGCGATAAAGGATGTCCCATTCCTGGCTGCCTTCGAGGATTGTGCGCTTCTGATTCTCAATCTTGTGCCGGGCGGCTTGATCGATTTTTTCCTCCTGATTGAGAAGTTCCTCGAGAATCTTGCGTATTTCGAGGCGAATGGTATTGCGATCTTCGAGGAAATCGACTTCGCCCATGTCGGCCAGCGCGTCGGTTACCATGTGCGCGACTTTATTCGCTTTGTCGCGGTTGACCCTCACAGCACCGCCTTGTATTTGCGCACCAGTTCGTTCTTCACCTTGCGGAACATCTCCTGGTAGTTGGCGCCGGTCTTGCGCATTTCATCCGAGTAAGCCTCGAGAATGACTCGCACTTCGTCATTGATGCGGTCTTCGAGGGAGAACTCCTCGAGCATCGCGGCATGAACTTTTTCCGTGACGGCGGGGACGGACTTGGTTGCGATAAACTCGCCGGCTAGGAGTTTTTTGGTAACTTCGCGGGCCAAATAGCCCACATATTCTTTCGAGAGCAGCATGAGCGGATCAGAGGTCGCTTTAGAAACCAGTAGTGTAGCATAGCGACGACACGCCTCTGCGCTCGCGCCCGCGCCGGTCGCGTGCAGGCAAGCGATTGGGGTGATCTTCCTTGGTTGGAGCATGCCACTCACCCGAACAACGCCGTAAAGCCCCCGCCCTTCAGGACTCGGGATATAGGGGTATTTGCGAAGCAAAACCGATTTTCCCTCGTATTCGATTAATGCTTGAGTTCATGGCACTAGAAGGGTACAAATCGAACAAGAACGTTGTGTATTCCAGCACGTACCATTGCGTATGGACGCCAAAATACAGGTGCGCTGTGCTGGTTGGTCGGATGGCAAAACGCTGCGAACCGGCGCTTCGACTTTTCTTGACACAGGCTGCGGCAAGCGCTCCGCACCCCCCAATCGCGACTGCCCACCCTGTGGACGAACCGTTATTTCGTATCCACGGTCGGGGGTGCGCCCCTGGCGGTCATAAAACAAATATGTTGCAAAGCAGAAGAACCTATAAGTATCGGCCCTATCCCAATCGCAAGCAACGCGAGGTACTGGCTTCGACGCTCGAAGTGTGCCGGGAGTTGTATAACGACGCCCTCGAAGAACGCCGGGATGCCTGGAAGACTTGCCGAACACGGGTCACGTTCCACATGCAATCGGCGCAGTTGCCGGCGTGCAAGGAAGCCGATGCCACGCTGGGCAAGGTCTATTCGCAAGTTCTGCAGGACGTGCTCCGTCGCGTGGACAAGAACCACCATGCCTGCAATGGCAGGCATGGCTCTTGAAGCCCCAGCCGTTAGACATGGGGCATAGTCACTTTCCGGATACAATGCTTTGGACCGTCATTTTCCAATGTCTCCCTTTCCCGACGATCTCGCCAGCCTCAAAGACGACATGATCGCCTTCATCGAGGGCCACGGCATGCGCCGATTTCCCGGATTGGTGGACTATGAGGAAGTACAGAGCGTGACCTGGAAATCCGAGGACAATCCGGATGGCTGGAAAGATTTCGTGGAAATCG
>DATJVZ010000007.1:0-9059 GCA_035501575.1 Terriglobales bacterium
GGCTCCAGCCGCTTGGCGGACTTCCACAATCGCTCGAGATCGTAAAATCGCCGCGATTTCTCGGAGAACACGTGCACCACAAAATCAACGTAATCGAGCAGCACCCATTCGGCCTGGCGGTAACCTTCGACATGCGTGGGCCGGAGTCGGGAGCGCTCGAGGCGATCTTCCACCTCATCGGAAATAGCCTGGATCTGGCGCGGGTTGGTTCCGCTGCAGATCACAAAATAATCGGTGAAAGCTCCCGAGCCCTTTTCAAGTTCGAGGATGGTGATTTGCTCGGCTTTTTTGGCCTGACAGGCGCTGATGGCTTCCGATACCTGTCGCTTCACATCGTTCTTCTTCATTGAAGGTACGGCTTCTAATTGTACTTGAGCCAGGTTGGGTCATGGTTCGTGACCGGTGATTAGCTACCCTGATAGAGCTTCCTCTTCCCAATGTATTCGGCGACCGCCGGGCTGACGAACTTGGTCAACCGACGCTCCTTGGCTGCTGCTTCTCGAATGGCCGTAGCCGAGATGTTGTGCTGCACATTTTCAAGCAGATGGATGGTGACTCCAGGCAACACCAACTCGCCGCGCGCCGGTTGTTTTGAAAATGGTTTGGTCACCGACGGCTTCGGGCGCAAAGTTTCCGGCAGCGCGTTAGCCACGTCCGCCAAAGAGTATCCTGGTCGGCTGGCTACGATGAACTCACACTCGCCGAGCAAAGCCTCGGGCTCACGCCAGGCGGCAATATCCTGGAAGGCATCGATGCCGATCAGAAAGAACAGGCGATCGGATTTTTCAAGAGTGTTCTTCAGACGATGCACGGTATCGATGCTGTAGTTGGCGCCCGATATCTGGTGGTGGGAGGAACCCGCCTTAGGGTTCGGGCCGAGCGCCTCCGCATTCGGCGCTTCCAGCAAGGAGGGGACGAAGGCTTTCTCCGCAAGGGTGGCCAGTACTACCATGGCATAACGGTCGAAATACGAGCTGAGCGGCTGCATCTGCTTGTGGGGTGGCACGTTAGCCGGAACAAAGTAGATACGGCGAAGAGAGCAACGCTCTTTGGCCGCCCGCGCCAGGGCGAGATGGCCGTTGTGAATGGGATCAAAGGTCCCGCCAAACAGGCCGATATTCATGGTTTTCGCGCAACCAGCAGCCAAACTCTACCCGGTCTGGCTAGGGGTTGGAAAATTTCCTCCCGCTTGACATTGACCGAACCCATTGTGCCGATTCCCATCACGCCTTTGTCCCAACGGACTTGTCCTAGAGGTCAGCGCCCACCTTGAGCGGGGGCCAGCAGCCCTTCGGTAACTCGCCGAGTTCCAAACCTGAAACTAGAGTGGCCTTGATACCCATGAAGGTCCCCCTCCTTCGTCCCCGCGGTGTTTCGCCGGCTCGGGCTCCGGTCCTCCGCTACGGGGTGGCCCTGCTCAGCGTCATTCTCGCCCTAATCCCCGCGTTGCTGCTTTCCGATCTGGTCGAGAGCCGCCTAGTGGTGTTTGCCGTGGCCGTTATGGTCAGCGCCTGGTACGGCGGCTGGAAGCCCGGCTTGGTGGCAACCTCGTTTGCCTTGACCGTAAGCGCTTATTTTTCCCTGGGCGAGGGGCATTCTCCTACCGAATACCGCAGAGCCATCATACATCTCATCCTCTTCGTCGTCGTGGCGCTGCTCATCTGCTGGTTCAATGCCGCGCTGCGTTCGGCTCAAGAAGGACTTTGGCGATCCGAGATCAACTTCCGCTCGCTGGTGACCAATGCACCTTATGGCATCTGCCGTTGCAACGCCTCTGGCATTCTCCTGAACGCCAATCCGGCTTTGGTTGCCATGTTGGGTTACAGTTCCCAGGCCGAACTGGTGGGCCGGAGTTTGCCAACCCTGTTTCGAGAGTCTCAACAATGGTTTACAGCGGCCGACTACTTTCGTGCCGTTCAACGCTTCACCGGGCTCATCGCCGACTGGGTTCGCAAAGACAGCGCGCCCCTGACGGTTCGGCTCTCCGGCCTCACCATTCGCGATCAGGATCACACCACCTACTTCGAGCTTTTTGCCGAAGATGTCACTGTGCAACGAGCTTTAGAGCAGCAACTCCGCCAAGCGCAGAAGATGGAAGCCGTGGGGCGCCTGGCAGGGGGCATTGCACACGACTTTAACAACCTTTTGATGGTTATCTCCGGCTATTGCGAATTCTTGCTGGACGAGGTGGGAGAGAAACGGTCGATCCGCGGACCCGCGGAGGAGATTTCGAAAGCGGCCAAACGCGCCATCTCCCTCACCAGCCAGCTGCTGGCTTTCGGCCGAAAACAGATGCTCGCCCCCAAGGTGCTGGATCTGAATGAAGTGGTGGATGAGAACTTGAAGCTGCTCACCCGGTTGATCGGAGAAGACGTTGAGCTGCTAATGAATCCGGGCCGCGAATTGTGGCTGGTCAAGGCCGATCCGGGGCAGATGGAGCAAGTGATCATGAATCTTGCAGTGAATGCGCGCGACGCCATGCCGCAAGGGGGAAAACTCACCATCGAGACCGCCAACGTCACCATCGATGTGAGATCCAACCGCACCGCGCCGGCCGAGCCGGGCGATTACGTGATGCTTGCCGTCAGCGACACCGGCTCGGGAATGGATGCCGAAACGCAGTCGCACATTTTCGAGCCGTTTTTTACCACCAAGGGGACCAAGGGCACCGGGCTGGGCCTCTCCACGGTCTACGGCATTGTCAAGCAAAGTGGCGGTTACATCTGGGTCTCGAGCGAGCCCAACCGGGGGACGACCTTCAGAATCTATCTCCCCCGAGTCAGCGAAGCGGGCGAAGAGGCTGCTCGGGAAGTTCCTGCGGCATGGACCGAGGTTCCCCGGGGTCATGAAACCATCTTACTGGTGGAAGACGAAACCACCGTGCGCGCGCTCACGCGCCAATATCTTGAGACCCTGGGCTACAAGGTATTTGAGGCGCCTGACGCGGCGGCGGCGCTTGAAATCTCTAACGTGCATGATGGCCCCATCCATCTCTTGCTAACCGATGTGATTATGCCGGGCATGAATGGCCGCGAGCTGGCCCAGAAGATCGTGTCGTCTCGCCCGGAAATCAGGGTGCTCTACATGTCCGGGTACAGCGAGAATGTCGTCGGACACGACGGCACGCTTGAAGCCGGCATCAACCTGCTGCAGAAACCCTTTGCTTTGCCAACCCTTAGAACTAAGGTCCGCCAAGTACTCGATCGACCGCCATCCGAGGAGGCTCTTATGGTCGCTCGTTCCGCTCACGCTCGTCGTCGAATCAAACCGTCTCCGCTCCGAGCTCAACGTTTCACGCTTCATCTGCCTTTGCGATATCGCGAGATCGGAGCGCCGGAGTGGCGCGCTGGAACCACGGAAAACATCAGCCGCTCCGGTATGTTATTCCAGGCCGAGGGGTTGATGTTGCCCAACGTACAGCTGGAAATCAATTTGGTCCTGCCACCGGAAATCGCCGGGTTGACATCGGCCGAGGTCCTCTGCCGCGGGGAAATCGTGCGCGCGCTCGGAGCCCAAACCCCGGCCACAAAACCCATGCTGGCGGCCAAAATTCTCCAATACCAGTTCCAGCAGGGCGCGCGGATGGCAGAAGCCTAGTCGCCATCCCTGGGCCTGGGCAGCGCTGCGGCTGGCGCGAGCGGACACCTAGGATCGCTCGATGGTGTCGCCTCGCGAGTTCAATCATCTTCCGGTTCGCCGGGGCTCGCGGCTGCGTACTCGGGAGGACCTTCGGCGGGGGCCTCGACTTCGATTTCTTTGAGCTTCGCCGCCATCGCATACTTCAGTTGCTTGACGCCCTTGCCGGTGACAGCCGAGATGGGGAAGAACTCGAGCTTGTGCTGCTTCGCATAGCGCTTGAGCTTCGTCACCTTTGTCTTGTCCGCGACATCGAGTTTCGACCCCACCAGGATCATCGGCTTATTCTCCAGGTTGGCCGCGAAGCTCTTCAGCTCATCCAGGATTACCCCCACGTCATGGATGGGGTCCGGCCGGCCGCTGAAGTCCGACATATCCACCAGGTGCACGAGCAGCCGCGTGCGCTCGATGTGACGCAGAAACTGGGTGCCGAGCCCGGCGCCCTCATGCGCACCTTCTATCAGCCCGGGAATATCGGCGACGACGAAGCTTTGCTCCTCCGACCCCTGGCCTACGACCACCACCCCCAGGTTCGGCTCGAGGGTGGTAAACGGGTAGTCGGCAATCTTGGGGCGCGCCGCAGAGATCGAGGAAATCAAAGTGGACTTACCGACATTCGGATACCCAACCAGACCGACATCAGCGAGCAGCTTCAGTTCCAGGCGAAGGAGGCGTTCTTCGCCCGGACGCCCCTCTTCATGCTCCCGCGGGGCTTGGTGGGTCGAGGTGGCAAACTGCGCATTGCCTCTTCCGCCGCGACCGCCGTGCGCCACGACGATGCGTTCGTCCGCGCGGGAAAAATCGTGGACTTTTTGCCCGGTTTCGGCATCGTAGACGAGGGTTCCGACCGGCACTTTGAGCACTACGCCCTCACCTTCCCGCCCGGTCTTGTTCGAGCCTTCGCCGTGCCTTCCTCGTTGCGCCTTATATTCGGGATTGAAGCGAAAGTGCACCAGCGTGTTGTGGCGTTCGCTCGAGATCATGACGACATCGCCGCCTTTGCCGCCGTCGCCGCCGGAGGGCCCGCCCCGAGGAACAAACTTCTCCCGGCGGAAGGCAACACAGCCGTTGCCGCCATCTCCAGCTTTAACGCGGATTGTGGCCTCATCAATGAACACGGGCGATCGATGCCGGTCGGTAATCCGTCATCAGGTTTGCCGGGGCAGTGGGACAAGCTCCGCGGCGGAAAACAAAAAGGCCTCGTTTCCAGAGCGAGGCCGCAGATATCTGCGCACAGGATGTCCGCTAGGTGCTGAGCGCTTAATGGGTTGGTTCGGGTTCGATCATCACAAACTTGCCCGAAGAGCCCCGGTCCTTAAAGCGGATGCGGCCGGTGATCTTTGCGAACAAAGTATCGTCCTTGCCGCGACCGACATTCAGGCCCGGTTTCACGCGGGTTCCACGCTGCCGCACAATGATGGTGCCACCTGGGACCAACTGTCCGCCGAATGCCTTGAATCCCAGCCGTTGCGAATTCGAGTCGCGCCCGTTTCGCGACGTGCCTTGACCTTTCTTGTGTGCCATAAGAGTCTCACTTGCCTGTCGGATTGAAATTGTAAGGCCGGGAATCACCGCCCGCCCGGTCGAGCCAAGCTGCGTTACTTTTTCTTCTTAGGCGCCGTCTTCTTCGCCGCCGGTTTCTTCGCCGCGGTTTTCTTCTTCTTGGCGGCCTTGGGAGGCTTTGCCTCCTTGGATTCAACTGCAGCCACTTTCTTAGGCCTGGCTGGCTCGGTAGCCGGCTCGGGAACCGTGAATTTGTGCCCGTCGAACGCGATTTCCATGATGCGCACCGCCGTATACGGCTGGCGGTGTCCTCGCAGTTTCTTGTATTGTTTCTTGCGCTTGTAATGGAAGACCAAGACCTTATCGTGACGCCCCTGCTCGAGGACCTGGCCGATCACGTGCGCGTCAGGGTTGGCCTTGCTGATCTGGCCTTCTTCGGGGGAAATCGCCAAGATATCGCCGAATTCAATACGGCTTCCCGAACCTCCCTCCTGGGATTCCACGCGAATCACGTCGCCAGGAGCTACCCGGTATTGCTTTCCACCGGCGCGGATGACCGCGTACATAACCATACCTCCATGCCGTCCCGGGGCAAGTTGCGCGCTGCCGGTGGCTCGCTGAATTTTTTGCTTGCTGCTTCCGCGGCGGCTCTTGGGCCAGGTTGGCGGACGGCTCCAGAGGGGAACCGCAAGTACAGGCAAACTCAATTAGTGTAATGGGTGCCGAGCAAGAGCGTCAAACTCGTCCACCTCAGCTCCCCACCGAAAACCTTATGCTTCCCCTCGGTTTTTATGCCAAACAACCCGCGCGCACCGTATGATCTCTCATCCTGGCTTTTTCCGGAGCAACGAGGAGGTCGATCGCCATGTTCCCGCAACTTGCCAAGCTCACGGATTTGGGGCTTCTGCTGCTCCGTCTCATGGTGGCTTTGATTTTCCTTTCGAGTGGCTGGAGCCATGTTACGAGAGCCGAAGAACGAAGCAAGAGCATCGGCATGTCGAAAGCCTTCACCGTGTTTTTGGGGATTGCCGAGCTTTCGGGCGGCCTGGGCGTTGCCGCTGGAGTTCTAACCCAGCTCGCCTCAATCGGATTGATCCTCGTGATGCTCGGCGCCATGGGGAAGAAGATCTTCGTCTGGCACACGGGGTTCTGGGGAACGAACACCTACGGATGGCATTACGAACTGATGCTCATCGTCATGAATCTAGTCATCCTATTCACCGATGGCGGCCAATACGTACTCTTCAAGTAGGAGAGTTCGGCAGGCGAGAGGACGGCCGGACATCGGGATACCATCCGGACCGACTGCGGGTGGCCGCGTGCCAAGCAGGACGTGGTCTTGAATCCCTCTCAGGCCGGCAACTTCTTCAACACTTCCAGCAGGTCTTCATTGTCCGGTGCCTCATCCAGGGGATAGACTTCGGCAAACACGATCTTGCCCTGCTTGTCGACGATGAAGACTGCGCGCTCACAGATTCCAGCTAGCGGCGGATTCTCGCGGAGAACGTCGAAGGCTTTCGCCACCGCCCCATGGGGAAAGAAGTCGGAGCACATTGGCAGGTGCATCCTCCCAATGTCGTACTTCTGCCATGCCATGTGGCTGTAAAGCGTATCTACACTGATGTCCAGGACCTGGGCATTGAGCTCGGCGAACTTCTCGCGGTCGCGGTCGAACGCCGGTACCTGGTCGGCTCAGGTCGGCGTCCAGTTGATAGGGTGAAAAGTTACGACCACATGCTTTTGGCCGCGATAATCGCTGAGTCGGATTCGGGTCCGCTGCTCTCCTTCAACTGCCGGCAGCTCGAAGTCCGGAGCCGTTTCTCCCACTTTCAGAGGCATGCCTTCTCCTTGTGACCGCATTGTACCGTTTCGCCGCCAAATGCAAAGGGCGGCCTTTCGGCCGCCCTTGTTGCGGATTGGAAAAGTGGATTAAACGGACTTCACGTTTTCGGCCTGCCAGCCCTTGGGACCCTTCACTACGTCGAACTGGACTTGCTGACCCTCCTGCAGGCTGCGGAATCCCTGTGCCTGGATGGCCGAGAAGTGTACGAACACGTCCTCCCCATTTTGGCGGCTGATGAAACCATAACCTTTGGCGTCGTTAAACCACTTTACTGTTCCTGTTTCCATGGTGTTGCTTTGTTCCTTTTTGGTTTAGATATGCGCTCATTACTTGCTGGACTTCTGCAGGCAGGTCACGCCGGTTAGCGGGGTTTACTGGGAACTGCAAAAAACCGCGAAGTTAAACGCGGCTTCATTTTACCCCAAAGCTCCGCGAAATTGCTATGATCATCTGGAGACCGATCTTCTAAGTGCAGTGCTATCAATGAGAAGCATAGTTCGCGCCGGCAAGCCGTGGTTCCAGATGACGAGCGTTTGTTTGCTCGCTACGCTATCGCTCGCCGATATCGTTGAGGATGTAAGAGTTGCGCTCCAAGAAAATAGCTTTGGCGCCGCCATTTCCCAGCTCGAGAGCTACCGCGACGCGCATGGTACCGATCCCTCATACCTCGAGGCTGCCTCTTGGCTGGCGCGCGCGTACCTCTCCAGGAATCAATTCGACCAGGCGGATCACTGGGCAAAGCAGGTCGAGACCTCCGCGCACCAACTGCTCGCGCATCGAGAACTCGATCGCGAGCCGCAGCTGCCGCTGGCCTTGGGAGCAGCCCTGGAAGTCGAGGCCCAGTCCCTCGCGCTCCAGGGCAAGAGTAGCGAGGCTGTCGCTCTTCTGAAACGCAATCTGGTGACCTACGGCCACACTTCCATCAGCGCCCGCCTGCAAAAGAACCTTAATCTGATGGGCCTGACGGGACAGACCGCTCCATCGCTCGCGATTACCAGCTACATCGGAATCCGGCCCGCTCCGCTGAGCCAGTTAAAAGGCTCCCCTGTATTGTTGTTCTTTTGGGCTCACTGGTGCGCAGACTGCAAGCAAGAAGGCCCCATTCTCAGTCAACTGAACTCGGAATTCTCCGCCAAGGGACTGAAACTGCAAGCGCCAACCCAGTACTACGGCTACGCTGCGAACGGTTTGGAAGCCACTCCGGGTGACGAGTTGAACTACATTGGGCGAGTCTGGCAACACTACTATCCGGGACTGCAGGACATCCCCGTGCCGGTGAGCAAAGGGAATTTCGACAAATACGGAGCCAGCACGACCCCGACGCTCGTGCTGATCGATCGCCAGGGACACGTGGCTCTCTACCATCCCGGCTTCATCTCGTACAACGACTTGCGCACGGCTATTGAACGAGCCATGTAGATGGGACCAGTTGCTGCCCGGGCGGTTCGAAAGCTGGGCTGGCGCGAAGCAGTTAGCGCCGCTTGCTGAACACCTCGAACACGAGATTAAACAGTTGTACGAGTGTAATTCCGATCGCTGCGTATACGGCGATTTCGAGTCTTCGGCCGCCCTGGAGCGTGCCGCGAAGCAAATCTTTTACCTCTCCGGTGGCTTGGTGAAGCGTGTCGGAAAGCTGCTCGAAATGTTCCGTGGAGGCGTTCAGCCGATCGAGCACGCGCGAAATGGCCACCAGTGCAGTAGCCGTTTGCTCTCCGTTGCGAATGTCGAGCTCGGTTCTACAGGCCAGCCACCAATTGCTGCCGGGGGCGCTGTCGTACATTCGCTGCCGGATTTCTTCATAGGAACGGGAGCGTAACAACTGCACCAGGGCCTGGACGGTGTCGGACTCCTTAACCTCGACCTCTTCGGTTAGTGGCGACATAAGAGAACGACTGTATCAGCCGGCGGCCACCCTACTGAGATATCGGAAGTTCAACAAAATGCGAGTCTGTTTAGGCGATGACCGGCAGGACAGAACTGACAAGCCGGATGCGCGTTCGGCCAGGAACTGCCGAAGCCAAGACAATAAGGATGCGGGTCCAGCGGGGCGGTCGAACGCTAAGCGGCTTAAGCGGAA
>DATJVZ010000008.1:0-6509 GCA_035501575.1 Terriglobales bacterium
AGAGTCGTCGTGTTCTGCATGGAGAAATCCTGCCGGCCGGGGTTCGCGGCAGAAACAGGTGTGCCCTCGCGACTAAGATCGACCGAGAACGACAACGATCGGACGTCAGCCTTGAAATCAGAGTTTTTATTCGGATCCGCGTTGCCAAACCGCACAATGGCAGGATATACGCCCGGCTTGGCAAACATTCCCTTCGCCAGTCGCATCGCCAGCCCTGGGTCGTGTCCGGCGGTAACATCAAGTACCTCAAATTGAGCTCGGGCGCAGACGCCTTTTACATGGGTTCCACGACCGAGCGGACGGTCTTGTTTCTCGGCAGCGTTCTTCTGCATCAGAAGACTTAATTCCACGATCTGTTCAATGTCAGATCGTTCCCGAGCGAGGTTTCGATCAGCGTCGCTACCGGTTACTCCGAACCATCTGGTCAGGAACAGCATGCCATAATCTCCTTCCACTCATCACAGTTTGGAGATGAACTTGATGGCGCTAATACTGGGCAGAAAGCAGTAGGCGGCTGCTTTCGTGGTTACAAAGGATGAGAACCCTGTAATCTTGATTGGAGGCGCACCACTTGCCTGCGGAATCACGAAAATGCTCTCTGCCGGATCCTGAGTGCCGATCATCGGATCCTTCGATTTGGGGTTCAGCCGGACCGCGCCGGCGAATTCGCTGTCATTGACCCAATGCCCCAACACGAACTCATATTGGTTCTCGATGCTGGCGTTGATGAAATAGCCGAGCAGCCCGCGCTCGATGCCGTCATAGGGTTGCGTCGGATCATAAGTCGGCCCGTAAGGCATACCACGACGGATGATCCGGTGAGTATTATTGCTGCCACCGGGTTGGCTTTGGCCCGTGACGGGCTGGCCTCGTGGATTTATGCGGCGCATGTGTGCTCCCACCGGACACCGCAGTCCCTTGGGATCGCCGGACCCGTCGGCGTTCACGTATTCGTAGTTGTTCATCTGCTCCGTTGTCATCCCGCCCGGAGGGTTGTCGGTGTCCGGCGACAACGCAAGCGGAACACCATTGCGCCACCGTCCGCATATCTTGGCGGCAAGCAGTTCGGGATCGATCTTGTCCTTGTTCGATTGCAGGAAATTCTCGAATCCAACCACGTCTGTCTTGATCATCTTGAAGACCGCAAAACTGCCGTTCAGCACGAGTTCGCGAGGCTCCGGCAACAAGTAATTCTCGGCGTCGTCCCGCAAAACGAATAGCCAGGGTTCGCAGGGCTGCTGGTGATCCGGCGTATATCGTTCCGGACCGCCGCGAATTGTGGTCATGCTGATGCCGTCCGTGTAACCGAAGGGAACCTTGGACGTGAATTCGGGCTTGCCATCCTTCATCTCAATCAACGCCATACCGTCGGTTCGCCAGATCTCTCTAAGGGCATTCCCTTCGGCAAACAGCGCAGATAGCCGGTCGCTATAAGTCGTCATCGCTTCAGGGCTCATGGCATGTAGCGTCACCATGACGTGGCCGCTTTCCGTCTTGAAGGCATCGATCCAGTTCTCCGGCGCACTTGCTCCGGTATCGCCCACCAATTCCGCACGTGCGGCAGCTCCGGCAAGGAACGCGCCGAACGACTTGAATGACAGCGTCGGGACCCGATCTTTGACTTCCAACGCAATCAGGCCGGGCCAAGTGATGCCCAAGTTAAGGCAATAGTCAGGTTTGCGGCGCGGGACATCGTCGAGATTATCGCCGGGTCCCGGCGCGAGCGCCACGTGCCAATCTTCGGCAGTGGTGATCTGGGGCGCATCAGACTCGTCTCCCCTGACGAACCGCCCGAGCAACTTCCGGGCTTCTGCGGGGACGCCCACCGTGAGTAAGAAATGCCGCACCATCGGCATCCTGTACCCTCGGAGAATGAAGCCCTGAATATCGCCCAGGTCGAGCGTGGTCCTTGCGCTCGATCTGGAATCGGTATCAGCCTCCGTGGTCTTGTGCACAATTTCGCCAAAGAGGCGGCGGAGGATTCTGCCGCTCTCCTTTGCCGGTGATGCGGGTACCTTAGTGTCCTGTGTCATTGCGTATCTCCTGGCGTATCTCCTGCGTGATCAAGGCTCGTGACTACGCAGCCGAAACTGGTTTCGCCTTGTTATCGGCGATCAGGGCGTGAATGTCCTGCACGCTCAGTCCTGGATATGCCTGGTAGAACCCGATCGGTTCGAGGTTGATCCTCTTGCCAAAGTCGATGAACTCCTGCACGTACTTTCTGCATGGCGAAGGTGGCGGGTCCTTGGTGAATTTGAATACAAGATCGAAGACCGGTCCGATGTATTTGGTGAAATCGGCGATATACGTGTCGAAGGATCCGTCATACACGGTAAAGAAACCTACCTGTAGGTTCCCCAGGGGCACGAATTGGGCGAAGTGGGGTGTGCCGACCGTGGCTAGATTTTTGCGGGTTAAGTGCTCTCTGGCGCGCAGGAGCAGTTCTACTTCGACGTAAGCAAGTTTTGATTTGATGGGCAGGATCAACAGGAATGGGAGTTGTTTAGTGGCGCCGGTGACGTCTGCGGCCGATGCAAGGGCCTTGATCTCCTTAACGGTCACGCCTGGGTAGGCGCTGAAAAGCGTTGCAGCACGGAGAAGATGCCCGGCCGTCCATTCGGCGAAAGCGTCTACGTTATCGGCCACCGGAGTGGGCGGCGGATTCTCCACGTGCGGGAAGATCGCATCGAACACCGGTCCTGCCCGCTTGGCGAGTTCGGTGATGAGTTGGCCGAATTCGCCGTCAAAATCTCCAATAAATATCAGCGTCTTCTCATCCAGAATTGTGAAGCGTGAGGAGTAAACCGTGCCGATGGTGTCCAACACCGAGAACAGACCCGGCATCAAGGGTGGCAGCTTCTCCGCCAGCGCCTTTGCGTCAGCGGGCGATTTCAAGGGAAAGCTGAGAGTAAAGTGATTTTGATTCATTTGTGATCTCCTGTGCTAAAAATTGCCAGTGTTCTCAAGTTACTGCGAGGTCGATTGAGTTGCCTTTCGATTTGCCCGACGCGAGCCTAGTCTTTGGCTGCCGCGAGTATTTCCGCAGCTTTCTGTTTGTCCTCTGCCGACAACTGCTCTGGCCCGAGCTTAAAGTTCACTCTGTCGATCATCCCAGTGAATCGGAATGGGACGGCATAGGTAAAGTCCACCGGTGTGCGGGTATCGAGCCCGATGTCGAAGGTCTCGTCGGGCGGCATGATTAACGGGATCGTGTGGGGGATCGTCTTCCGGGCGACCTCCTTGCCATCCACCGAAAGCACGCCGGTGCCGCCCTTGGCGGGGCCAGGTCCGTCGTACTTGAAGTCGAACACGATGGTGTGGTTGCCAGCGCTGAGCCCGGAAAGCCCTTCCCACCGCCAACGCTCCAGGTCCAGGAAGTTGTAAACGAACACCGGTCTTCCCTTGCCGATGGAAAACAGATCCGTAGCAAACACCGCAACCAGTCCGAGTGCGGCGATCAGCAATAGGGCGCGGCCGAAGCGCGCCTTCCACTTTCCGTTCTTGCCACGCCAGACTAGAAGCAATCCCACAATCAGCAATCCCAGTCCTATTTCCTTAAATAAGTCGCTCTTGAGCCACCAGTTGAAGCTATGGGTCAAGAGGAGGGCGTAGCCGCCGAAGCGTCCACCCATGGTCGCAATCACTCCCTCGGCCCCGCCGCCAGGAATGGTCACATCCGCCGTGATGACATAGTCCCGGTCCAGAATGCTGGGCGCGTTGCCGACGGGAATGCCCGGATTCACACCTGTGTAAGTGAAATCGGTTCGCCCAGCGACTGCGCTTGGTTTCGGCGCCAGCAGGCGCACAAAGCCCGAGTTATCCAATGGGAAGACCTGGTACTTTGCCGCCTCCGTCAGAAACAACGCCTGCAACTCCTTCAACTTATCGGGATTCTTGGCGGCAAGGTCGTGGTACTCCGAATAATCCTCGGTGATGTTATAGAGCTCCCACTTGTAGCCGTTGACGATGTCGGGCATCTTGCCCGTTCCCAGGAGCCAGGGCGGTGAGGGCGGCGTGGTAGCGGCAATCCAACCGTTGTTGTAGATCGCACGGTTGCCGACCATCTCGAAATATTGCTTATCGCGCTTGGACGGCGCATTGACATTCGCCTGGTCAAACGTGTAAACCATGCTCACGCCTTCGATGGGCTTCTGCTTTATTCCATTGACCGTATCAGGGGCGTGAATGCCAGCAGCTTCGAGGATTGTCGGAACGATGTCAATCACATGGTGGAACTGGGTGCGAATACCGCCCACGTCTTTGATATGGCCGGGCCACGAAATAGCCAGGCCCTGCCGGGTCCCGCCAAAATGCGACGCCACCTGCTTGGTCCACTTGAAGGGCGTATCGAATGCCCACGCCCATGCCACCGCCATGTGCGGGTAGGTCTTGTCCGAGCCCCAGTCGTCGTAATGCAGTAGCTGTAGGGGTTCGGGGACATTCATAACGCCGTTGTAGGCCGTCATCTGGTTGTAGGTTCCGGACAAGCTGCCTTCCGGGCTGGTGCCGTTGTCACCGCAGATGTAGATGATCAGCGTGTTGTCGAGCTTGCCCATGTCTTGGACCTGCTGAATGACACGCCCAATCTCATAATCGGTGTAGGCGGTGTAACCGGCAAATACTTCTGCCTGGCGCGCATAGAGCTTCTTTTGGACGTCAGTGAGCGAATCCCACTTCGGCAGGTCATCCGGCCAGGGGGTTAGCTGGGCATTCGCCGGGATCACGCCGAGCCGCTTCTGGTTGGCGAAAATCTCGTCGCGCATCTTTTCCCAGCCCATGTCGAACTTGCCTCTGAACTTCTCGCTCCATTCCTTCTTCGGCTGGTGCGGCGAGTGGGAGCCACCGGGCACGTAGTAAAGGAAGAACGGCTTGTCGGGAGCAGCCGCGTTCAGGTCGCGCATGTACTTGATGGCCTCGTCGGCCATGTCGGTAATGAGGTTGTAGTCGGACTTTCCGACCCACGGGAAGATCTGCGTATGATCGCGGAACAAATACGGCTGCCATTGATCGGTTTCGCCACCCAGAAATCCGTAGAAATACTGGAATCCCATACCCGAAGGCCACTGGTCGAAAGGACCCGCCGAACTGCTGTATTCGAAACTCGGCGTGTTATGGTTCTTGCCGAACCACGACGTCGCGTAGCCGTTCTCTTTGAGAATCTCGCCGATGGTGGCGCTCTCTGGACCGATGATGGAGTCGTAGCCCGGGTAGCCGGTGGACAGTTCGCCGATAACACCGAAGCCGACGGAGTGATGGTTGCGGCCGGTGATCAGCGCCGCCCGGGTCGGCGAGCAAAGAGCCGTGGAGTGAAACTGAATGTAACTCAGTCCCGCCTTGGCGACGCGGTCCAGCGCCGGCGTCGGGATGACGCCGCCGAAGGTGCCTGACACGCCATAGCCCTGGTCGTCGGTCATGATAAGGAGCACGTTGGGCGCGCCCTTGGGAGGCACGATGCGAGGCGGCCACCAGGGCTTCGACTCCGCGGCGCTTTGCTTGATCACTCCGCCGAACTGCGGGGGCGGGGACGGAATCTGCTTCCCGTTGATGGTGGTCGTAGCGCTGGGAGAACCCAGTTCTCCCGTGACCTGCTGCGCCGCTATCGGTGTGACAGCCAGCATGGCAGCGAGCAGAAATGGCGCGACTGGCGTAGTGATGCCCCTCTCCGTCGGTTTCCGTTTCATGCTCTGCGCTCCACAAAGCAGCTCTTTCTCATTTCGCGCACGGGTCTGAGACGACGTCGATCGGAGTCGACATCCAACATGCGGCTGACCCTGACCATCAGGGGATCATGCCGCACTGGATCAATTTGTCGACGACTGTATCGGCGACAATAGAGACGAATTCGTGGCGCATCTCAGGATCGGTGCGCAACATCTCCATGGCTTTCTGCTCCCCTGCTGACGGCGGTTGTTTCTGGGCTTTCTGCTGCATCAGCTGCTGGCAGGTGGACGACTGGTACTTCGCGACTACCTTGTTGGCGACGGCATCGAGCACCGGGTGTTGCGCAACGGCCCCGGTCACGTAAAGCAGCGCGAGCACCAGTGCGAACAGGCAAGGTCATAATTCTCTCCGCATCTCGTGTTCGAGACACACAAACGGAAACCAATTCGAGGTTCAGAGGGAAGATGGATAGGCAATGACACAGACATCGAGCATCCCGCCTCCGAATGCGCTCACATCGTCGGCCACTGCCTGAACATCATCTTTGTGGCGGCTTTCTGCAACATCTGCTGATTCTTATTGCCGTTTTCAGGGTATTTTGAGCGATTGCGCCAGATCAAACTCTGATTCTTCGCGTCGTGCAGATCAGCGATCAATATTCCGACAACATTTTGCTCCGGTGTGATGCCGTCCATGCCGCCACCGATCCCGTGCATGCCCCACGCGCGTGGAAGCGATGAAGACCCGCGGCGGCCTTCTTACAACTTCCCCGGGAAGGCACTCTAAGTTGAACCTTCAGGTGTTGCCAACAGCGCGCTGCTGAATAACTTTCATTTGGCGATCGCCGC
>DATJVZ010000009.1:0-30885 GCA_035501575.1 Terriglobales bacterium
GGTATCTCCCGGAGAGGTTCGCCCGGATGCTCTTCGCGGCATGAGAAGCGAGCTCACAGCCATTGCCACGCTACCCAGAAAACCTCGACGATTCCATGATGTGAGGCCCATGTTCTACCTCCTTAGTCGCGTATGACGACCACAACACTCCTTCGCAGCAACCAATGATCGGCGCCCAACCAACGCTATCTCTTTATGCCCGAACTACGGCAGCGCAAAGCTGAAAACATCGCTTCCCGCCGCAATCGCGACGTATTGCTTGTCCCGGACAGCGTAGCTCATCGGCGACGCGCTCATCGGTTGTCCGGTGTTGAAGTACCATAGGGGCTTTCCCGTTTGTGCATCGAGGGCTTCGAACGAGTCCGCATCGTCAGCGAAAAATATCAAGCCGCCAGCGGTGGTCATGGTTCCCCCGCTCGAGTGCCCTCTACCCACTTGGGGATATTTCCAGGCAAACGAACCGCTATCCAGGTTATACGCCAGTAGGAACTTCTGCGATGTTTCACCCGCAATGTGTTTCACCCCAGTCGAATAGAACTCCTTGCCTTCTTCGAAAGGCTGCGGTTGTGCTCTGGTAAAGAAAGTCTGACACTGTTCCAGGGCCAAGAAGTAGAGCGAGTGGGTCTCCTCGCTGTAGGAGGGCGAATACCAGTTTGTCGCTCCTGCGTATCCTGGGCAAACGCGAGTTCCTGCCGGCGTGGGCTTTACATCGGTGCGGATCGGTCTTCCTTTCCCGTCAATGCCTTTTGCCCAATTCAGTTTCTCGACGAAGGGCACGGCAGAGAGGAACATCCCGTCGCGGCGGTCGAGCACGTAAAGATAGCCGTTGCGGTTCGCCTGCACGAGCAGTTTGCGCGCTTCACCCCGATAGCTCGCATCGATCAGTACCGGCGTCTCCACGGCGTCGTAATCAAACAGGTCATGGGGGGTAAACTGAAAATACCATTTCAACTTGCCGCTATCGGGATCGAGCGCCAGTAGGCAATCGGTATAAAGGTTGTCGCCCGGCCGTACGCTGCCTTCAAAATCTGGAGAAGGATTGCTGGTACCCCAGAAAATAGTGTTCAGATCCGGGTCATAGGTGCCGGGCATCCAGGTTGTCCCGCCCCCGTGAAGATACAACTTGCCAGGCCAGCTCTCAGAACCTGGTTCGCCCGGCGCTGGGATAGTCCAAAACCGCCACGCCAGCTTGCCGCTCGTCGTATCGTAGGCGGCGATGAACCCTCGCACGCCATCGTCTCCTCCGGATGTCCCCACGAGTACCCTGTCTTTTACGATCAGAGGTGCGCTGGTCGCTCCATAGTTCTTGTTCCACGGGGCATAGCCAACATCCCAGATCAAATGTCCCGAGCGCGCATCCAGACACAGCAGGTGTGCATTGTCGGTCTCCATGTAGACCCGGTTGCGCCACAAACCCACTCCGCGATTGATGTGTCGGGAAGCATCGTCAATCAGCCCTTCGCTCACGGGTCGGGAATGGTGCCAAACCACCCGACCGGTGGCGGCATCGAGGGCAAAGACGTCGTTGGCGGAGGTCACGAACATCATTCCGCGGAACACCACGGGTGTAACTTCTAGACGGCTCGAGTTTCTTGCATGGAATACCCATTGCGCCCGCAACTGGCCTACGTTCGTCCGATTGACCCGAGCCAAACCACTGTATCTGCGGCCGGAATAGTCTCCGTTATACGAGATCCAGTTGTCCGCCGGCGGCGCCACCAGTAAATCATCGCTGCCTACAAGGATCTCGCTCGACAGGGTCGGATCCGGCACACGATCGTCCCCGAAGGAGGGAAGGCAGCTGAAGGCTAGAGCCAGATAGATCAGAACCCGCACGGTTCTCAGTTCTTCTCCGGTTTCTCTTCTGGTTGTCGTTGGCGCAGTTGTAATCCGTCGCGTGCGATTCTTGGTTCACGACGGTGCGTTGGCAACTCGCCGTTCTTCCGCGATTCCGGGAGATCGCAATCCGCTTCCCGAGTGCGCACTGGCCTGGTACCCCAGCTGGAAAGAAATCCTCAATCCAGCCTCTTGCACGAGCGGCGCGAGTTGACGCAGGCGGTTCACCGGCATACGCAAAACCGGCGCGGTAACACTCAGGCTGGCATGGACCTCGCCGCGATGGTCCCAGATCGGCGCCGCGATGCAACGGATATGGAGTTCGTGCTCTTCCATATCACAGGCATAGCCGTTCTTGCGAACACGATAAAGTTCGGAAATCAACTCCTGCAGATTTCCCACCGTATTGGCCGTGAGCCGCTTCAATTCCAATTGCCGAAGCACGCCCTCCTGCTCTTCCTTGCCCATGTAAGCCAGCATGACTTTGCCGACCGCCGTGCAATACAAAGGGACCGCCGCGCCGATACGGGAGTGGATGCGCAAGGGTTCCGACGAATCGAGCTTTTCCACATAAACGGCAGAAAGCCCGTGCCGGACCGTGAGATGAACGGTTTCTCGGGTTCGCTGATTCAATTCTTCGAGATGCGGCAGGCTGATGCGACGAACATCCAGCTGGCCCAGGGCCGACTGCCCGATGGCAAAGCAGGCAATCCCCAGATGATAGACGCCGTCCCCGCCGCAGGCGAGAAAGCCGCTACGCTCGAGGTTCACCAGGAAGCGATGGACCGTGCTGACCGGCAATTTTGACAGTGTGGCAACTCGCTTGGCGGTCAGTCCGCGTGAGGACTCGCTGAACAACTGCAAGAGACGCAGGCCGCGCTGCAAAGCGGTGATGTTGTAGCTTCGTTTTGCGGTGGCTAACATGGGAGTTCCCAAACAAAAATGAAAGTGCAAATTATCTGATGAAATCCCCTTTTCCGCAACAAAAACCCCCACCTCTGCCCGTTCACAGCCTTCCGAACTTCTTGACCGCTTCCTGAATCGATTTCAGCTTTTCGATCTCGGGATACATGGAATGTTCTTTAAAATCCATCTGTTGCGCGACCTTTAAGACCTCTCGCGCCATCTGCCTGGGAACCACAACCACGCCATCACTGTCGGCTGCCACGATGTCGCCGGGGTTGACGGCGACACCGTCGCAGGATACCGGAACTTGGGCGCCGGCGAAGCGGTAGTGGTGCACGGAAGTGGATGGCACAATGCCCGTGGCAAAAACCGGAAAGCCGATCTTACGCAAGTAGGCCACGTCCCTGACTCCGCCATCGATGACGGCCCCGGCGTATCCCCGAGCCGCCATGGCAGTCCCCATCAATCCGCCCATGCCGGCGATATTCTGACCATCTTCGAGCACCATCACGTAAACCGAGTCGGCGCCGCCCTCATCGATGGCGGCGAGCATTCCGCTCAGGGCCGCCGGATCATTGTTTCCTTCATCCTTTTTGAGCTCGACCGTGCGGGCGAAACCGGCGAACTTAGCCGTGAAAATAGGCTGCATGTGGTGACTCATATACATTCGCTTCCCCGAAAGCTGTTCCAGGGCATCGGAGAGCGACGCGACCTCTACGCGGCGGAACTCGGCAATCAGAGAATTGTCGGTGACCGGCGCGCTCGTGCCGGCTGTCGATTGGCCTTGCACACGCCAAGGCCCGCTGGCTGCCAACCAAAGAACCGACCCTGCCAACAGAAACGAAAGTCTGATGTGTGATTTTTGGAGTCGCCTACGCATTCCGTCCTCCTTCGGACACGTGCGCGGACTCTAGCACGGTTTGTCCCATCAGGGGAAGAGTCCATCGACGATCGGGGCATGCCGCGAAGTGAACGTCCCACTCGCGCACTTGCGATCCTTGGATGCCCTTGGTCGGGGACAACGGAAATGCAGGAAAAGGTTGACAGAGCCAACACCTTGGAGTTACATCGACGTGTCGAGGGGTCGGCATTTTTTCAAGACTTGGTCAGGACTTTTATCGGATGAAAAACAACGCTGTGCGGCATGGCGCAGCGAGTACCGTGCTCAGCGGGTTGCCGGGAACACCGAGACCAGGGAAATGACCACCGCGGTTCGCAAAAGCTGAGCAGCTTCTAAAGTCGGTGAGAGGGAACCATTCGAAAACTGCAGGGTCGCTTACGGTGCACCGTAGTGCTGGTAGGAGGAGTGAGTCTCGCGCTTGGCTCGCAGTCTGTGGCGCAGGGAACGACGGCCGCTACGAACGCAAATCGCAACGACGGTGCCCGCCTCTTTGCTGCCACCTGCGCCAGCTGTCATGGACTGGACGGCCGAGGCGGCGAGCGAGCCCCCGATATTGCCCAGAGGCAGGAAGTTCAACGACTCTCGGACGCTCAGTTGATGGGTATTGTTCAAGAAGGCGTCCCCGGAACTGGGATGCCGGCTTTTCACTCCCTTCGTACTTCCCAGATTCAGGCGCTGGTCGCATATCTGCGAACCCTGCAGGGAAGGAACAAGACGCACACCCTACCCGGTGATCCCGAGCGCGGCAGGCTGGCCTTTGTCAAGACCGGTTGCGCGGAATGCCACATGGTCGCGGGTAGCGGCGGATTCCTGGCATCGGACCTTTCGAGCTATGGGCATACCCATTCGGAAGACGAGATACGAAGCGCCATTACCCGTCCCAACCAGGGTGTGGAGACAAGGACCGCCACGGTAAAAACCCGGGATGGGCACAGCTATTCCGGCAGGATCCGCAATGAGGACAATTTTTCCCTGCAACTGCAGGGTCTCGACGGCACATTTTATTTTCTTACAAAATCCGATCTCGCTGAGATCAGCTACAGTCCGCAGTCACTCATGCCGTCCGATTACGGCACCCGGCTAAGTCCAAAGGAAGTAAACGACATCATCAGTTACTTGATCAAGTCCGCAAGCGACGGCAAGTCGTCGGACGAATCGTCAGCCCATGCGGCAGAACGAGAGGATTATTGACTGCCATAAGAAAGGCACGGTGGGAATCGCAGATGAGACGCAAACTGAGTGGCATCGTGTCAGCTCTATTGGTAGTTTGGCTGGGGGTGGCAAGGGCCGATGGGCCGCGGCGCGAGTTTCAGCTCGTCGCGGAGTCGCCTCAGTTCTGGGAATTGATGGATCATGACGCCAAGCTCACGGTGATGGCGTCGGGGTTTGGGTTTACCGAGGGCCCCGTCTGGGATGACCGCGGCTTTCTCTATGTAAGCGACGAAACGCTGAATAAGATTTTTCGGGTTTATCCCGACGGAAAAAAGGAAGAACTCATCTCCCTGGGGGATCCCGATGGAAACACGTTACAGCGCCAGCGTTTGATCGACTGCGCCAGCGTCTTACGTGCCATTATCGAAGTGACGGCGGACGGCAAATACAAGATGTTGGCTCATCATTTCGCGGGCAAGAAATTCAACAGCCCCAACGACGTCATCGTTGGTCCCGACGGTGCACTCTATTTCACCGATCCGACCCTCGACCTGGTTGCGGGCGAAAGGCAGGAGATTCCCTTCCAGGGAGTCTATCGGTTGGCTGACAACGGCGATGTTCGCCTCCTCACCAAGGACTTGACTCAGCCGAATGGGCTTGCCTTTTCGCCCGACGGCAAGCGGTTTTACGTAGACGACAGCGCACAAAGAAACATTCGCGTGTACGACGTTGCCGTGGGTGGAAAGATGGAGCACGGGCGAGTGTTCGGTGAAGAACCTGGGGGGAGAGGTGATGGCGTACCCGATGGCATGAAGGTCGACACCCAGGGCAACCTGTACGTCACCGGGCCCAAGGGGATCTGGGTCTGGGATGCCCAGGGCCACCATCTCGGCACCATCATCGTCCCGGAGCAGCCGGCGAATCTCGCCTGGGGTGACCCGGATTACGCTACGTTGTATATCACCGCAACGACTTCCGTATACCGATTGCGCACCAAAGCCAAAGGTTACGTGCCCTACCTCGAAGGCGCCCGCTAGCGGCTGTCTCTGACTCTCAAAACCGATAAGCCATCGTGCTGGTTCCAGAATTTGCTCAGCGACCGCCGGCTTTACCACGCAACACCGTAAGCGAGGCTTGCGGAAGAGTGAAGCTCGCTTCCGAGCCACCCGAAAGCGTGCGGGTCACCGGAGGATTCTCCGGATCCGCATGACTGTTGACCCCAACTGAGTGCCACACGTACTGATTGCTACCGAAGGTAATCATGGTCACGGGTCCAGAAAAGCTGTGCATCTTCCCGGCGTCCATTTCAAATTGAACCTGGACCGTATGCGAGTTCGATTGGTCTTTGTTGATCAGCAGCAACGACCAGTCTCCATCCGGGCGCAGCACGGGATAGACGGTGATCAGCGCGTGGTCGGCCCCGTCGGTCAGATCACTGGCCGCTCCATACAAAAGATGCTCTCCTCGACCATGCTCTACCCATTCCAGATTGATGAGCCGGCTGGCGTAGTACTGGGCGGTGTGGCCGCGAATATTAAGATTCTGATCGGCGACAAAGTTGCCGTAAGTGCTCCAGCCCCGGCAACCTGGGCGCAGCGCTTCCGGCTGAATCGGCGAATGGTAATACACGTCGCCCCCGAAAGTTAGGAAGGAGCCTACGCTGTCGGCCAGCCAGAGCGCGGCAAAAACGTCGGTCATCGGCTGGGTGAGCCCCCAAGAGAGATTGCTTTCGGTATTCATCAGGGGCACGTTCGCCGGCACTCCATCGGATCTCCAAACCTGAAGGATGCCACGGGTAAGGTCGGGCTCCCGATAGAGATCAGACCAAGTAACGTCGCAAGGAGCAAAAGGATAGTGTTCAAAAGAGACGAAAGACAGGTCGGAAATCCGCTCGTGCTCCTTCAGATACTGAAGGAAGCGCCCGAGCCACGAGGCTCGTCCCTTGGCATCGGGCCAGACCAGGATGTCTTGACTTACACCTTCAAAGACTGGTCCGCCAAGCTTCAAGTTCGGATCGACCCGGTGAATGGCTTGCGCGAACTCGAGATACAGGGCGGCATAGTCTTCGGGAAGCATCTTCTGGCCGTCCGGTTCTTCTCCCATTTCAATGTAGGAAATGGGATAGCCCCGCTTGATGACGTAAGCAATTTCGGCGGCGGCATCTTCCGGAGTGCCATATAACATCGCGATCGGAATCATCGCGGGGAGCTTATTTGTGATGCCACTCGTATAGAACAGATCTAGGCCAGTCTGGTCCCCCGCCTCCAGTGTGAAATCCGAGGCCGAGTGCCAGGGATCGACCGAAGAGGTGAATACGACTGTCTGGTTCTGATCAGGAACATGCTTCACCAGATCCACTAGTTGGCCGTCGCTGCTCCAGGTGCCGACATACAGTTCGCGAATAGCGTACCCTGCTGAGCTTCGGGGATCCTGGTCGCGAGTCTCGGACGTGTTCGAGGATTTCGTCATCCAAATTCGCAGATAGCGCACCGACATCGGCCGAGGGGAGAGCTTCAGCGTCTCGCTTGCGCCCTTACCTTTGGTCACAATACCGTCCGAGAAGGCGATCCAGATCCCCTCGGTGGGCTTGTCGAGCGGGTCCTTTTCGCTGTTCCAATACTGAACTTCATAGGCCGTCGCGTACGGGTTAGCCCAATCGATCCGCAGCGTATCAATGCTCTCAGGCGCTCCCAGGTCGACGACCACCCATTGCGGATGCAAGCCATCGTCTTCACCCGTGTACTGGCTGCTCAGATACGGATTGCTTTTCCAATAGGTGTTGGGGTCGCCATCGGCGATGCGGGAGTATTTGCTCTGCGAGCGCCCGTCACCGCGAGTGTTGCCCCGGCGAGGAAGTGGGTAACCATAGGAATGGCGGATGAACTCCCCTGGCTGCGCGCTGCCCGTGAAGTATCCGCTCTGGTCGACCGGATGGCTCCAGGTCCCGTTCGGATTCCAGTGCCAGGCGGCACCTTGCAGTTCGGTGTTTTGGCGGTAGGTGATCGGCCCCCATCCCGCCGAAAGTGATTCCTTGAGAATCGGCTCGCTGTAAACCTTATCGACCTCGTTCGGTCGAAGAATGTCGATCGAAGTACCCAAAGCACGGTTGGGATCGAACTTCTTGACAGGATGAGCGGCATCCACCCGTATTGTTGTGACTCGACCGACCCCGCCGTTGCCGGGAGGGTTTTGCGCAAAGGCGACACTCAGCCCGCTGACCAGCATAGCCAGCAGCCGCCATCGGTACGTGGTTCTGGTTTTCGATTCGTAGTTACAGTTCGCTCGAGCCCTCATTCTTGCTCATTCCGGAACCGATATGGGTGTGTTCGCCTGGCAAGCGAAACTAAGTTGCTTCGGCCACCACTCTAGCCTACTTGCTGCTATCGATGACACTGTTGTTAGATTTATACCGTGTCGGCATCGGCCTATTATCTGCTTTCAGGAAACGAACCCACAGTTTATTTCGCTCCCTTAGATTCTCAACTCACCCGGAGGTGGCTAGATGACTTTGAACTTCCTCACCGGCGGTGTCCGGTTGACGGCAACTCTTGCCTTGTGCGCGCTCGTCTCAACTGCTGTTTCTCAGGCGCAACTGGTGAAATTTTCAAAACAAGAACTGATCGACTACACGGCGCAGAATCCGTTCGGCCGCCTGCCGGACGGAAGGCCCAGAGTGCCCGATGACCTTTTAGAACGTGCCCGCGGTCTCTCTTCAGAGGAGATTTGGGAAGTCCTCGAAGACAAGGGCTATCACAATCAGTACGCTGACGGGTTTCAGGTCTTGCATCCTGGTAAAACCATGGTGGGACGCGCCCTCACCGTACAGTTTATGCCGCTGCGCTCCGACGTGAACCAGGTTGCCAAAGCCAAGGCGAAGGCTGAGGGTATCCCGCGGCTTACCAACCAAACCGCGATCGACAGGCTCGAGTCTGGCGACGTGCTGGTCGTCGATCTGTTCGGCAAGAAGGTGGACGGGACCATCGTGGGGGATAACCTTTTCTACTACGTCAACGTGGCCACGCATGGCGGAGGACTGGTCGTCGACGGCAGTGTCCGCGACCTGGACGGAATCTCCGAGATCGCGATGCCCGCGTATTTTCGCTGGGTTGATCCCACGCCGATTGGCAACGTCATGCTGACCGGAATCAATGTTCCGCTTCGCCTGGGCGGGGTCACGGTCATGCCCGGCGATCTGGTCGTCGGCGACCGCGAAGGGGTCTATTTTATTCCACCGCAGTTCGTCCAGGAGGTGCTCGACCGAGCCGATGAGATCCATATTCACGATGAATGGACCAAAATGAAATTTGCCGAGGGCAAGTACAGGTCCAGCGAGATTTATGACTCGCCGAGTGATCCCAAGCTGCAGCAGGAATATCGGGAGTACCTCAAGAAGCGCCTGGAGGAAATTCGTCAGCAGCGCTCTGCGAAATAGCTGACGTCGCGCAGGAGGCCGGAGTAGGAACGCTGTTGGGGCCCCAGAGTCATGGGTTGCGCTTCGTTCGGGCACTGGTTCGTAGGATGGTTCCGACTAGACGTCGGGCAGCGCGGGGAAATCACTGAACACCGCGTAACAGCGAGAACCGTTCGCATGCCGTTCCACCAAGTGGCTATGCGGCGCCACATAATGCAAGCTTCCGTCTTGGTTGAACATGGGTTGGTGACACACAGAACCATCGCAATGGGCCGCCGATTCGATTCGCAGGCAGAGACTGACGGGACATGCCATGGGAAGCGGGAATGAGCTGCTCATGACCGCGATCGTAACTCGAATTCGGAGCACATTCTACGGTTTTTCGCCTGCGAATCTACTCAGAGGTTCCTAGAAAAGCAAGCCTGCCCGGATGGGGCGTTGCGGCACACGGCGGGCTTCGATCGCCCGCAGGGGGAGGGAAACTCAAGCAATTTCAACCGCATGCTCAGCTTAGGGGTAGGCGCGCTCTTCCCGCCGGATTTCCTTGTAGCGCCCAAAATCCTTGCGCCCATCCTCGAACCCAAGCAGGCCACGAAGTGTACAGCCGCGAAAGGTGTGGACGAACATCTGGGGAGCGTAGCGCAGCACAAACCACGGGTCATGACGAAAGGCGGCCGGCATGTGCTGCAGCTTGATCCAGCGCTCGGCCTTCCAACGCTGGTATTCGATCTCCTGGGCGGTTAGGTACTTGCTCCGCACGACGGCCGTGGTGCCGTCGTATTCTTCGACGCGCTGGTTGGTGATGTAACCACGGTGGCGGAACTCGTCGGTCATCGGAGTGCCCGGATAAGGAGTCGGGTGCTGAATGTAAGGCCAATCCACATAACGCTTGGCGAAGGCCAGATTGGCTTGAATCGACTGAGAGGTATCGTCCGGGTTGCCCACGATCAGTCCACCTACCACATACATCTTATTTCGGTGCAAATATTCAATGGCGCGGATCGTGGCGTTGCCCTGACTGCATCCGTTTTCCCGCGCCGTGTTCTTGGCGCTGGCACGCAAGAATTCGAGATCCCCCTCCAGAATGTTTTCGATCCCGAGAAAAACGTAGCGGAATCCGGCGCGATGCATAAGTGGAGCCAGGGTCTCCCCGTGGTTGGCGATGGCCGACGTCATGGCTTGCACAAAGTAGTCAAGCTTATTGAGCCCGGCCGCGATAATGCGGTGGCATAACTGTTCGAAGCGACGAACATTCAGGGTAATATTGTCGTCTACTAGAAAGATGGTACGAGCCCCGTGCGCGTGGGCATCGCGAATGTCCTCAAGGACTCGTTCGAGCGAGTACATGTGAAAATTACGACCTCGCGCTTGGATGATCGAACAAAAACTGCAGTCATAGGTGCAACCCCGCGACGTCTCCACTACGTCCACCTGGCGGCCGAGCAGCGTGTAGCCTTTGAGCACACGGGCCGCACGGTTTGGCTGCCGGATCTCCCCGTTCTCCAGTTGATGCACAGGCCGGGCAGGGTTGTCGATCCACCGCCCACCATTCCGATAGGTAAGGCCGCAAATGTTTTCCAGGCCTTCCCCCCGCTCGAGCGCATGCAAAAGCTGGCGGAACGTAACCTCTCCTTCGCCGCGCACAATGTAATCAGCGCCCACTTCCCGATAAGCCTCGGGTTCGAGACCAGGGTCATAACCGCCCAGAACGATCTTCACCCCAGGCTTGAGAGAACGGACCAGCTCGATCAATCGAATAGCAGTTCGGCGCTGAAAGGTCATTACCGAGAATCCTACGACCTCCGGATTCAACTCGCGGATCAACCGGATCACCGTTTCCCGAACCCGTCCATGACTGAGAATCAGGTCGGCGACCGCGACCCGGTGGTGGGAATCTACATTGCCCGCCAGCGAACTCAGGGCTCCATTGGGCATGCGAACCGCGACCGGAGGCATGTGCTCGAAGTAATCCGGCATGGAGAGCAAAAGAATGTTCATCGTGTTTGCCCTCTCTGGTTTGCGCACTGAAGGAAAAACGGTCCGCTTATCCCAGGCAAGATTCCGAGATCGTACTCCGATGGAATATGGCATGCAACTTCGAGCAGCGTTGACATCGCGCTCTCGTGCAGCAGGCAATCAAACCCCGGACTTCGCGGGATCCTAAGCGACCCGACCAAGCCCCAGCACGGCGAGGTTGACTGAGGTGTAGGAAAATGTGACAATCCGCCCATTACGGAGTGTCTCATCCGCGCCACGGGGTCTTATCTGCCTGCTTCGGTTCCTCTGATTCCTCTGTCCTACGGCTTGCTCGTGTCTCACGCCTTCCCTCCCCAAGCTCGATGGGTCCTTCTGACATTGCTGGCTGCCACGGCGGGCTATACCGATCTGCGCTGGCGCCGGATTCCCAACTGGTTGACCGTTCCGGGCTGCTTGCTGGGAATTGCAGTGTATTCGATGGAGGCAGGATGGCGAGGCACGAAAGAGTCGCTTCTCGGCTCGGGTCTGGGTCTGCTGGTACTACTGCCTTTTGTACTGGTCCGCAGCCTAGGAGCCGGCGATTGGAAGTTAGTGGGTGCGATCGGCGCTTTTCTTGGCCCGCAGCCCTTGATGGCCGTGCTCTTCATCACTATTTTGGTGGCCGGAATCATGGCCGGCATTCTAGTCCTCGCTAAGGGGCGGGGTCGGCAAACCCTGCGGAATATAGGTCGCATGCTGGCTTCGCTGGCCAGCCTGCAGCTTCCTGGGCAGGAAGTCTCTTTGGATAATCCAGAGGCATTGAAGATACCGTTCGGCTTTGCCGCCTCGATCGCGGTGATTATTTACACGGCGGTCGGGATCTGGAAGGCCGGTTGAACTCGATCTATTTGGGCTGCTTCAGTGCGGTGGCCACCTTCAACCGAAGGCAATTCTGTCCCCATACCCGGGCTGAGAGTTATCGAGCCTAAATAGCTACGGTTCGCGGCTTCACGAGATCCAATGGAGCAGTTGAAGTGGAGCAACATAGCGATGGTGGCGGGAGGGGGAATCTCCTCCCTTCCACATTTCGCGGGAATCCGTCTTAGTTATTGCTTCTCTTCGGGCGGGGGCGTGTCCGAATTGGCGGAAAGATGCTCAATTTCAGCAAGCTGTTTTTTGGCCTGTTCAATCTCGGCCGGTTGTTTGGCGCGGCTCATGAACTGCTCAAGCTGCTCGGAGGCTTGTTGGTATTCGTGTTTCTTGATTAGGATAACGCCCAGCAGGTATTGCAGCTTGGGCACGTCGTGGGCCTCATCAACTCGAATTCCCTGACGAATAACCTTCTCGGCGTCATCCAGGTCTCCGAGGTAGTAGTGGGCGACGCCGTTATAGTAGTAGGCGCTCGGGAAATTTACCGGGTTGAGTGCGAGTAGCTTATTGGTGACGTCGGCTACTTGCGGCCAGTCGCTGGCCTCAAAGGCCAATATCGCCAAACCGTTATAGGGATTGACGTACTTGGAATCCGCGGCAACCGCCTGCTCGAACGAGTGCTTGGCGGATGCGGCATCATGCTGCTGGTCCAACTGAATGTGTCCGAGTTCATTCCAGGCGACCGCGTACTTGGGATAAATCTGAACGGCTTTTTCTAAGGATTCCTGCGCCTGATTCCACTTGCCCTTCTTTTCATCTTCTCGGGCTTTCTCGAGAGCTTTCTTGGCCGCGGAAGGAGCTTGCGCGCTGGTTACGCTGATACTCGTCCCCTCCACGTGTTCCATGCGATGCAACAGAATGCGGCCCAAATCCACACTCTCGAGTGCGCTCATGCGGCTGGAAAGGTCGATGACCTCCGATGTATATCCCGGGAGTACGGCCTGAATCTCGCAGTCACGCCAATTGTGGAGTTCCTGGTTGCTGGCGTTGCGTGTCATCATGGTGGCGCTGGCATCTCCCACATGGGTGGCTTCGTTCGTAACGGCGGCGAACTGAAAGCTAAAATTACCGCGGCGATCGGTGTAAGCCTCGGTGTGACGCTGGGTGGCGCAGGTTACTTGGATGGCCGCCGAATCGCTCAGCTCGGAGCCGTCGTCGAGGGCTACCTTGCCCGAGATAAAAGCCGTCGTGGAATTGGGGGAATTGGTACTGGGCGAAGGTGCGGTTGGTAGCGTGGCTCCCGGCATGGTTCCCCGACTGCCCCCGGTTGCGCCAGGACGACCTTGGCTAAGGACTGGAATTGAGGACAACAGAAGCAGGCAAACGCCCCACACAGATGAGAGCTTCATCCTGGGCCCCCGAGACTCTGTCCCTGATTATATGCTCGGGGAAGCTTCGGTCCTATAGGGAAAGCATCGATGCGCAAGCATTTTACAAATCGTCGATCTGGCGGGAACACACCCTCTAAGGCCCGGGTCTATAGCTCGGACCAGATCTGCTTGAAATCGAAGAAGCCCTTCTTATCGGCCAACCACTCCGCCCCGCGAACCGCTCCTTCGGCGTAACCGAGGCGCGACTTGGCATCGTGGCAGAGGTAAATGGTGTCAACCGGGGAGTCAAACACCAACTCGTGCATGCCGACAACGTCTCCTTCCCGAAAGGAGGTGATTTCGAGATCCGTGCCCGATGCCTCGCGAATGATTCGCGCCAGTGCTAGGGCCGTTCCTGACGGCGCATCCTTCTTGCCGGCATGGTGGCGCTCGAAGATTTGTCCGCGGTAGTTGTGGCGAAGGGTACGAGCGGCCGCCTGCGTGAGTTCACAAAATAGGTTGACTCCGATCGAAAAGTTGGCCGCATACAAGAATCCGGTGCCGTTGGTTTCGACCATCTGCCGCACCCGAGGAAGCTCTTCGTACCAGCCCGTAGTGCCCACCACCATGTTCTTGCGCGCGTGAACGCAAGCCTCCACGTTTTCGAGCACGGCGCGTGGCGTGGTGAAGTCGATGACGATATCGACATTCCGAAGATGCTCGGGAGTTAGAGCACAGGCCCCTTGATTTTCCTTGGAAGCAAGTACCTGAACCTGATGGTGCCGGGTGCGGGCCACTTCGGCGACCAGCTTTCCCGTCTTGCCGCGACCGAGGATCAACAGATGCATGGCGAGCTCGAACTCTCTAACCCAACGGAAATGGAGCAGCCAGCGCCGAGCGGCACAGGCTTGCGCCGCTCGCTAAATCCCCTAGCCCCAGCCGTTGGAATTCTGATCACGGTCGGGAGCGTGAGTGGCTCCCGACGAAGGAGAAAGATGGGTCGATTGAGATCCATGGCTGCCCCTGAACCGGGAGGCCGCAATTACGCTAAATAGGCTTTGACTTTAAGCAACTCTGCGTTGAGCAAGGCAGCTCCGGCAGCGCCCCGAATAGTGTTGTGGGAAAGCACGGTAAACTTCCAGTCGAACACGCCGCAGGGTCGCAGTCGGCCGACCGTAGTGGCCATGCCGCCGCCCTGATCCACATCGAAACGGGGCTGGGGGCGGTCGGCGTATCCCAGATACCGTACCGGTTGCTCGGGCGCGGTCGGGAGCTGGAGTTCTTGAGGAACCCCGCGGAATTTGTTCCAGGCCGCGATGATCTCTTCACTTCCCGCCTTCTTCTTGAGCTTCACGGAGACGGATTCGGTATGTCCGTCTTCCACCGCCACGCGGTTGCAATGGGTACTGATGGCGATGTTGGCGGGAGCGACTTTCGAACCATCCAGGCTTCCCAGAAGCTTGCAAGTTTCCTCCGCCATTTTCTCTTCTTCTTTGGCGATGTAGGGAATCACGTTGCCCAGGATATCGAGTGAGGCCACCCCGGGATAACCCGCGCCGCTCACCGCTTGCATGGTGACCGCGAACACCGATTCGATGCCGAAGGTCAGTTCTAACGGGGCGAGCGCCAGGACCAGTCCGATGGCGGAGCAATTCGGGTTGGTCACCACAAAACCGCCGGACTTCCTCCGCCAAGTCTGGCACTCGAGCAGCTTGACATGCTCGGCATTGACCTCGGGAATGACCAGCGGCACATCACTCTGCATGCGCAAGGCGCTGGAATTGGAAACCACAGCGCAGCCGGCTTCGGCGAACTGGGGCTCGAGTTCGGCGGCGACACTGGCATCGAGGGCAGCAAAAATCACCCGCGGGGCGCCGTCCGGCTTGGCCGGCGAGAGGCGCATTTCGGCAACTCGCTTGGGCAGCGGAGTTTTCAACCGCCAACGAGCGGCTTCAGCATAGGGACGCCCTTCGGAACGATCGGAAGCCGCCAACCAAGCTGTCTCAAACCAAGGGTGATGCTCGAGCATTTGCACAAAGCGCTGTCCCACAATGCCGGTCGCGCCCAGGATACCTACAGGAATCTTCGTAGCCATGATCGTCCTTGGATTTTACAACAGCGCCTAACCCTCCCGCGCCTGCGGAATCGCAGGCGGGATTACGATAGAAATCAGCAACTGGAGTTTCACCGTCAAACCCGACCCTTTCTCAGGCCAACCGCGGAGTATCTCTCACGGTATCCACCCCCAGCCGGTAATCGTCGAGCGGGCCAAACCGCCGCTTTTCGGCGTACAAACGCCAGCGCCGGAAGAAGATGCGCAGGCTGGCCATCACCGGAATGGAAAGATAAACACCCAGGACGCCGGCGATCTCTCCCCCGGCCAAGACCCCGAACAGGGTTGCCAAGGGGTGCAATTCCATGCTCTTCCCCATGATGCGAGGCGCAATCACGTAGTCCTGCACCACCCGCCACGCGCCGAGAAAGATCAGCAACACCAGCAAATGGGAGTAGCCGGCCAGCAGTGCGACGAGAAGAATGAGCAGGGCAGCCACCAGCGGGCCGACCAGGGGGATAAATTCCATCAAGCCACCCGCCGTGCCCAGCATCAAAGCGTAGGGCACCTTCGTGATCCCCATGAACGAGGAGTAAGTCAGGAACGAGAAAAAGGCAAGCGTGAGCTGAGCGCGGATAAACTGGGCTAACATTTCATTAAGATCGCCCCGCACGCCTTCCAGGAACTCGCGCTGCGGTTGGGAGTGGACCGACGACAACGCCGCCTCACCAAACCTGCGGCCGTCTTTTAAGAAAAAGATGGCGAGAATAGGGATCAGCAAGAGCAGCCAGGCTTCCTTGGCCACTTCGGCCAGCCGAATCCCCACCCGCTGGGCGAGCGCCACTAGGCCTTCGCGATGATTCGCCAGAAATGCTCCCACTTGCCGGATGGTGAAATCGCTCCACCCGTGTTCGTGGCCAATGGTGACGGCAATGTTTCCGGAGCTGACCTGATCGAGCAAACTCGGCAAAGCTTCCGTGAGCCGTTGCGCCTGACGGGCAATTCTGGGCCCCACGAAAAAGAAGGAAAGTCCTAACAGGAGTAGCAGAAGAAAGTAGATTACGGCGATGGCTGTGCCGCGACTTCGCGTCCAACGTTCGACCCGCGAAACCGCGGGATCGACCAGATAGGCAAAGAGGATGGCGAAGAGAAAGGCAATCAGGGTGTGGCGGGCGACGTAGAGAAAGCTGAGCCCCAAGGCAAACAGCAGGGCCGTGAACAGGATTCGAGCCGCGCGAGTGTCCATCAGCGCCAAAGTTCCTCTAGTCTCGAAGCACCTCGGTGTTCGAGGAGAGATCGAGGATTCGTTCGAGTTTCAACTGGTCGTCCAGCCAAAGGGTCCAATCGCCTGCTTCGGTCTTCAGATCGAGACGGATCAGATCGCGCTCACTTCCCCGAATGTTCACTCTCTCTCGTCCGGCGTACGCTACTTCGACCAGCATGGATAGGCGGGAATGCGCGTTCAGAGTTCCCATGCCCACGGTTTTCTTTAGCGGACAAGAAATCTGCCCGTTCTCCTGCTTGCAGCTGGTCGCCAGATATCGCCACGCCAAGATCTCTCTCTGCACCAGAAAATAATCGTCGAGAATGTTGGTCGATGCCGGCAGCAGAAACGGCTGCTCCAGGGGTTTGTCCTGCGGACTCTTACTGAAGCGCTCGGTGAGGAATTCCTGCTTGGGCATCACCCATGCCTGGGCTTGGCCGGGGCTGGTCTCCGTCCATTGATAGCTTTTTAGGTCGCCATTCGGGCTGAGCTCCAATTCACTGCTTTGCGCCGCCTTTTCCACCCCGGATTCGGTCAGGAATTCGGAGGTGACGGAACTGCCGGACGGCCCCTGCTGAACCGAGAACGTCTCGGTAGCCACCCGCTTTCCACTGATGAACACGCCGAAGGAACCCTTGTCGACGACCTGCGCGGACGTCTGGTCTGCGGACAATCCGAGGGGAGAGGCCAAAAGACATAAAAGAAGTCCTAGGGCCAGGATGCGACCACCCCGCACCCCGCGTTGCACTAACCAAGTCCGAGACTGCATGCTACCTCCGCGGCTACCACAGCTGGATCTTTTCCGTCGGTATCGATGCGACAGGTAGCCTTCAGATAGGAAGGCCTGCGTCGCTCATAGAGTTCGGAAAATTGCTTGGCGTCTCGTCGCAAGGGGCGCTCTCGCGCTTCCCGTTCGCAACGCCGAAACAGCTCGTCCGCCGAACCGTCCAAAAAGACAACCGGAGCCCCAATTTCTTCGATCAACGCGGCATTTTCGGGCTGCACGAAGCAACCGCCGCCCAAGGCCACGATTCGCGGCGATTGTCCGAGGCTTGAGATCAATTCACGAATCGTTTCGTGCTCCACGATTCGGAATCCAGCCTCTCCGGCTTCGCGAAAGATTTGCTCGATCGTCCGATCCTCCCGAGACTGGATTCGATCGTCGAGATCCTCAAAGCCCCAGCCCAAACGGCCGGCCAGAACGCGGCCAACCGTAGTCTTACCGGCGCCCATAAACCCTACTAAGAAAACTACACGGATTCGGCCCGGACGTCGCGTAACCGGAGTAACCGAGGTACAAGGGCCGATGGAGGGGTTCATGGCAGGGGAGCGAGCCCAGGGTAGCGCTCGCTGGTGCGCACGATCAACGTTTCTTGAGGTGGATTTTACCACTGAAGGAGAGCAGCCGGACCGAGGAAGCCGCCTTGCCCATGGTGCCTGCGAAGGCACTGCCGGCCTTGGCGGCCAGCGAAGTGTGCGTGGGTTGCAGGGGAAAGTCGTTTTCCACCTTTCCCTGGGTGGAACTGGCCATGACATCGATCGAAGCATAGGAGGGAGCAGTTGCTTCAATGTCTCCCGTGTGGGTCATCAAGGAGTACTCTCCCCCGCCGCCGAAGTCTCCATCGTAAACAATCCTTCCGCTGGTCGAATTGACGTGAACCAGGGGGCCGTTCACCGAATTCAGCGCCACATCGCCGCCCACCGAAGTGATCTCCACGTGACCATCGCTGATGTTGGTCAGAGTCACCGGACCATCCAGAGTCTTGATGTGTACATGCCCGCCAACCAGGTCTCGCACATCGACGTTGGCAGTGTTGCCCTCGAGCATCACGTCGCCATGAAGACGTTCGGCTCGCAGCGGACCGGTAGCGGAGTGCAAAGTTACGTTGGCGTCTGCCGGAACCAAGACCTGGTATTCAACCCGTCCGCTCTCGGCATCGGCTCCGGACAACAGATGAGAAGTAATGGAGACTCGGTTGAGGCTGTAGGTGTGATCCACCTCGACTTTGTCAGAATGGAGCACAGCCGTCACTACCACTTCTTCCCCCGAGGACGGCTTCACCCAAATCGGCCCAAACTGGTTGGCTACGGAAACACTGGCGCGACGATGAACCTTAAAATGAAATTCCTTGCGAGTCTCGGCCGTGGCAACCACCGTTCCGGCGAAGAGAACCGCCACGACCAGCTTCGCCACCGTCTCCCTATGCTCCATACTCACCCACTCCTCCGCCTCCCTACCGTGTCATGGCAAAGCACGGTTCATGGCCATCTCATAAACCATGGCTCGCTGTTCATAAGCATTCATTAAGTATTGCTGAGCGATCGCGTCATTGGGGTTATTGCGCACCGAGGTTTCCGCGTCACGAATGTAGGCGTTGACCGCCCGCAAGTCCGACTCATACCCGGCGCGCATGGCCGGCGCGCGGCTGCCGACTAAATTGAGTAATTGAACCTGATCGGCATCAATGGCAGAGCCTTGGCTCACGCCATCGGCGGTTCCTATGACGGGAACCGACGTGGCTGCTTGCTGCGCCACGGGAGTCTCTCGGGGAATCCGTTGCAATTCGAGGAGAAGGGCCGCGCCGACCACGAGCGCAATGGTCACCGGCTTGAGCCAGGCTAATTTCCAGCGACCGAGTCTCAAGCCCAAGAGTCGCGCCGACGCCTGGGGATCGCGGATCAGCCCCTCCTGCCGCAAGGCAATGGCGATGGAATTCCAAAGCCGCGGACTCGGTTCTTGATCCTCAGCCAGAAGGCGTGCCTGGGCCGAGATGGCGTTCAGGTCCGAAACCAGACCGGAACAGAAGGAGCAGGTTTTCAGGTGCTCTTCCTGTTCAATATTATGATGGTCGCCCTCAAGCTCAGGCAGGACCCGTCCAAACTCCTCACAGGTCATTCTACCTCTCCCCGATCTTCGTACCGGGCTCCTTCACGGCTGGGTGGCTTTTTCAGCTCTGCTCGTCTTAAGGAGCTCCCGTAACTTCATTCTAGCCTTATGCAACTGCGACTTACTGTTGCCGATCGAACATCCTACCATTTCGGCAATTTCATTGTGCTCATAACCTTCAACATCGTGAAGGAGAAAAACCATGCGGTAACCCGGGGGCAGATCGTCAATGGCCTGCTCCAATTGTAATCGGTTAAGGGAACCGGCTAATCTTACATCCTCAGCGCCAGGTTCTTTCCTGGGAGATTCCTCCTCGGTTTCCATCGTCTCTTCGAGCGAAACCAGCGGCAATCCCTTCTTGCGAAGCTGCATCAGGACGACATTTACCGCCATCCGATGCAGCCAGGTGGAAAAGGCTGACTCGCCACGAAACGTGCCGATCTTGCGGAACAACTGGAGGAACGCCTCCTGGGTGAGGTCTTCGGCAGCAGCCGTATTCGCGGTCATACGTAGACACAGCGAGTACACCCGTCGCTTATGCAGGTGGTAAAGAACCTCAAAAGCTTCCTCATCCCCCTGCTTTGCCCGTTCGATTGCCTCAGCTTCAGAAAGCCTGTCGCCCTGCGATTTTCTCGCGTCCGTCAAGTCGCTTTATTCCGGCCGCATTCGATCAGATGCGGCCCAAACCTCTTTTCGTTGTATTGGTTGCAGCAAGCCGAGCCGGGAAAAAATCGAAGTGCCCCGGCTTTGATCACTTTCGTCATCTCCCCAAGCGGCGAGCGAATCGCTCTCCCCAGGCCTCCCCGTAGTGTGACTGCCCTAGTTCTTGTAGTTTCAACAGTTAGACGAAGAAAACAGGGGCCAAGACTCGAAATCTAGGATGCCGCCGTCGCTGTGGTAATAGTCTCTAACCCGTGACCCAGGGGTCCGGTTTCGCGCATCCGCAAAAGGACGGCGAAGGTTAGCCCTATGAAGCCCAGGATCGAGAATATCCACATCCCCAAGTCGTACCCGGCGACATTGGCAAGTCCAGCTCCGGCATAATCGTTGGCCTTACCGATCAGGAGATTCAGAATGAAAAAACCGATCTGCTGAAAGAGCGTCATCAAAGCATAGGCGGTCCCCAAGCGGGATTGATCCACGATGTATGCCACCGAGGGCCACATCACGGCCGGAATCAGAGAAAATGCAATGCCCATGAGCCAGACGGGCACGAGCAGGGAGACCTGGCTGTATGCCATCAGCAGGTAAACCGGCATCAGAAGAATCGAGCCGCCTATCATCAACAAGGCTCGTTTGCCGATGCGGTCAACCACCAGCCCGAACAAAGGGGTAGCGAGCATGGCCGTGAGCGGCAATAGGCTGTTCAGCATGCCAGCTTTTTGGTGGGCCAAGATCTTGACGGCTTCGCTAGCTTGGACTCCGCCGTGAGTGGATAGAATCTTATTGGTGAAAAAGTCGATGGCAAAGGTACGAAAGGGAAAGATGGCCGAATAAAAAGTGAAGCAGAGCCCCACCACATACCAGTACGAGCGATTGAAGCGAAACATCTGGTGAAAATCCAGCTTATCGATCTCACCCGCTTTGCCCAGCTGGTAGCGGCGCTCGGCACGGTTCTCGAGCGCCCAGTAAATGAGCGAAGTCAAGACCCCGAGCACTCCTGCCCCTACCGCAATGAACAAAGGTCCACGCCAACTGGGCGGGCCATCCGGTCCTTGGGGATAAAACACCTGCCTAGCCCAAGTGGGCGAATTGTCGGCCCCCACTGAGGCCAGGCGTGCAATGGTGAGATTGATGCCAAAGGCGAAGCTGAGTTCCTTCCCCCGAAACCACTTGGCTAATACCGTGGTGACAGCGACGATCATGGACTCGGCGCCCAAGCCAAGCACGATCCGGCCGGCGATCATCGTTTTGGCTGTTCCTTGATAGGCGGTCACGAGAGCACCCAATAAACACAGGGCAGCGAACAAAGTCAGAGCCTTCTTGGTGCCTATGCGGTCAATCACAATTCCACCAATCAGCAAAGTGGCGACGGCAGCGACACTGTAACCCGCGTTCAACCAGCCAAATTGCGTGGCGGAAAAGCCCAACCGGTCTATGAAGATGCGCTCTAGCGGGTTGATGCTGTCATAGATGTAGTAGTTCGCGCCCATGGCAATGCTGACGAATATCAGCACCGTCCAACGATATAAGGCAGAGGGTTGGGGAAGTGAGGATTCCTTCATCGAACCTCTCCGTGCACGAGCCAAGAAGATAGCAGAGCCGAGATCGAATCGCACAGCGATTCGCCGCCCTCCGCTCGGTCAAGCCCATCTCCTACCGTAGGCAACCAGATATCGGCACCAGTCCCTACTGGCTTACCTACAGGATGTTTCTTAATGAATCCCTTCATTACTTTCCCTTCAGAATTACAGGATCTTAGGTACTTACCTGTTTGCACTCGGCATCCAACACTGCCATCCAAACGTTCGATAGTCAAACATCCACCTCGAAAGCGTGGTGGGGAGCTTTGGAAGCTTAGTTATGGGAAGGAGAAGTGACCGATATGAATCGTCTTGCCATGATCGTAGCGCTGGGTCTTGTTCTTGTCGCGCCAGGCTTGGTAGTCGCCCAGTCTACGGAAGACCACGGCGAAGTTGGGGCGTTCGCCGACTATTTCCGCTTTGCCCCCGGCAGCTCTTCCACAAACTTTGTAGGCGTAGGAGGGCGGCTGGGCATCAATGTGCATCCCAATATTGCGCTCGAAGGTGAAATGAATTATGACTTCAGAAGAAATTTCACCAACACCTTCAATAACGGCTTCACTACGGCCTTTGTGAACACTAGTGTACGCCCCCTCACCGGCCTGTTCGGCCCGAGGATATACGCAGGAGCATCAGGCCCAGTCCGCGTATTCGTGACCGGCAAAGTGGGTTTCATCAACTTCGACGAGACCACGACTGGAGCGGTTTCGGGGACGACTTTCACTAATGCCGTCAATGGCGTGGGTGGCTCGGGCACTCATGTGGCCTTTTACCCGGGCGGAGGTATTGAAGGGTTCATCGGGCGGGTAGGATTGCGCCTGGAAGTCGGGGACGAAATCTACCTCAATAACGGCACGTTTAACAACTTGCGTGTCACCTTCGGACCCCACATCCGCTTCTAGCCGTGAGTTTCAAAGATGGCGGCCGGCACGGGGGTACGGTTGTATGCCCCCCGGCCGCAATGTCACGGGCACCTCGAACAACCGCAGCGCTACGGGCACAAAACCGGCTCGATCAGCCGATGATCAGGTCCTAAGTTTTTCCAGCCTCCGCCGCCACGGCCGGCTTCGATGCTCTCGACCATCTCCCCGAAGGGACGCCAGTTCTAGCGCTCGGTTTTCGCGCCGAGTTCCGTGATACAGTGTTGGTCTTCGGTTGTGAGGGGGCCTTATATGGGGCTGATTTATGACTTGGTGAAGGACCGCCGGGTTTATTCGATTGATGCCAACAATACGGTGCTCGAGGCAGCCCGTTTCATGATGGAGCACAATATTGGCGCTTTGCCGGTGCTGCGCAATGGAGAACTAGCGGGAATCTTCTCCGAGCGCGATATCATGAACCGCGTGGTTGCGGTCGGGCGCATGCCTGGCACCACTAAGGTCTCCGAGGTAATGACTGCGAATCCGAAAGCCGTCAGCATCGAGGAAACGGTGGAAAACGGTCTGTTTCTCATGCGGGAGTTCGGATTCCGCCATCTCCCCATCACCGATGGCAAGCAACTGAAGGGACTGATTTCGCTGCGCGACCTGCTCTTGCGATACGTATCGCAGAAAGAGGCCGAGTCGAAGCGAATGGATTCCTAGAGCTCCCCCGCGTTTCTCAATGATTCCATGCCCGATTGATCTTCCCGGGCATTCTACGCACGCACATCGAATTGTCGGGAGGACGCTGGCGTTTTGTGACATAGTCGAGCGCAGCGCGGCAGGCCGAGTGTGAGAGCTTTTGCCTGCTCCGTGATTCGCGTTATCTTATTCGCATGCAACTTCGGGGCTGCGGGACTGCACTGGTCACTCCTTTTCGTCAAGATGGCTCGATCGATGAACCTTCCCTGCGCAATTTGGTCGCCTGGCAGGTGGAATCCGGAATCGACTTCCTGGTCCCCTGCGGCACAACCGGCGAAACTCCTACGCTTTCTCGCGATGAGCAACTGCAGGTGGTCGACGTAACGGTTGAGGTCGCTGGCGGACGTGTGCCCATCATCGCCGGAGCAACCGCCAATGCCACTCACGACGCCGTCGAACGGGCCAGAGAAGTGGCCGCTCGTCCGGGAGTCGATGGCATTCTGACGGCGTCTCCTTATTACAACAAGCCGACTCAAGAAGGACAGTACCAGCATTTCCGTGCGATTGCGGAGGCCGTGGACAAGCCGATTATTCTCTACAACGTCCCCGGGCGTACGGGCACGAACATTGAACCCCCGACTCTGGCCCGTTTGGCCGAGCTACCCAACATCGTTGGGGTAAAGGAGGCCAGCGGAAACATGGCGCAGATTGCCGAGGTCGCCATCTCCGTTCCCGACAATTTCGCGCTCTTGTCCGGGGATGATGCGATCACGCTCCCGGTCATCGCGGTCGGCGGGGTGGGAGTGATCTCCGTGGCGGGAAATGAGATCCCCCGTGAGATGGCGGAGATGACGCGCGCCGCATTGAATAACGACTGGGTCAGTGCGCGGCAGATTCAGCGCAAGTATCTGGCCTTGATGCAAGCCAACTTCATCGAAACCAATCCCCTGCCGGTGAAGGCGGTTCTGGCCATGATGGGAAAGATCGAGGAGATCTATCGTTTACCGCTCGTGCCCATGCGCCGCGATGCCCGTTCCAAGCTGCAGAGGATTGCGGCCGAGGCGGGAGTAATTGCGAAGCTGACAGGCGCCTCCGCTGAAACTGTTGGTTTCTTTATCTACGAGAATTGGCTGGCAGGGCCTCGGAAGGTCGTTCTCCATCGCTCGACCTGCGGTCAATGCAAGCACGGCAAAGGACGCCCCTCAGGACACGATATCGACCACGCGCGCTGGCACGGACCCTACTCTACGCTCGCGGAGGCCAGACAAGCGGCGCTGCAGATGACCGGGGTGCTCATACGATCCGAGTGTAAGTGCATCTGAACCCCGGAGCGGCAAGCGGTCGAGGCGAATTGCCTCTCGGTTGCTTCTCTCTATCCGAGGGTTGGTTTCCTTTATACTTCGCCTCATGCCACGGCTCCAGTCTTTGATCGAACGTCTTGCCTCCTCCGGTGAGGTCGAGCGCAACCCCGAGGCGCGGAAGATCTTTCTCGAATTTCGCGAACAGCTAACCTTGGGCAAAATTCGCGCCGCCGAGAAGGTGGGTGCCGGCTGGAGGGTCCACGTATGGGTCAAACAGGGCATCCTGCTCGGATTCCGCTTGGGTGAATTGACCCAGATGGAGGGCGATGGCAGTCTCTCCTTTGTCGACAAAGATACCTTCCCTGCCCGGCGGTTTGCCCTCAAGGATCACGTGCGCGTGGTGCCCGGCGGGTCCTCGGTCCGCATGGGTGCTTATGTAGCTCCGGGAGTGATCTGCATGCCTCCGATGTTTATCAATGTCGGGGCTTACGTAGATGAGGGCACGATGGTGGATTCGCATGCCCTCGTCGGATCCTGTGCCCAGATTGGCAAGCGCGTTCATTTGAGCGCCGGTGCCCAGATCGGCGGGGTGCTCGAGCCAGTCAACGCGGTACCCGTTGTCATCGAAGACGATGTGCTCGTCGGAGGCAACTGCGGAGTTTATGAAGGGACACTAGTGCGGGCGCGTGCCGTGCTGGGGGCAGGGACGATTCTCACCAGGTCGATCCCGCTTTATGATCTTGTGCGTGGTGAGGTCTATCGGGCAACCGAGAAGCTCGGGCTGGAAGTGCCGGAGAATGCGGTGGTTGTGCCCGGGTCGCGAGCCCTGCAAAAAGAGCCGGCGGCGAAGTGGAACCTGTCGTTGTACGCGCCGGTCATTGTGAAATATCGGGACGAGAAAACCGACCGTGGACTCGAACTGGAAGATTGGCTGCGCCATGAGCCGGGTGGCGGCGACGACGAAGGCGGCGCTCGGTCCTCCTGAGTCGGGAGACCTCAGTCCGAACACTCTTGGGCGGAGCCCGGGGTTCGCGGATCAACGAACCGGATTCCCAACCATCGCCAGCGCTTGCGCTTCCTGATTCTTGCGCTTGCGAATTTCGAAATGGCGCGCACGAAAATGGCTCTTGGCGCGCTCGCCCCAGGCGCGCACGAAATAGTAGTTCAGACCGGCTCCGATCAGAGAACTTGCGATCGGAATGACCCGGCCGGACCACTTCTCGACCACCTCCCGGCTGGCCTGAAATGCGATCCGCCGAATCACCCGGGGCACAAAGCGATTCACCACTTCCTTTTCCAACAGTTCGCGGCTGATATCCACGCCCGCGGCCGTGGCGGCCGCAATCCACAATTCGGCCATCTCTTCCTCGGTGCTGAACTCGAAGCCGTAAAGCAGGCTGAGCTTCTGCAGGGTTCGCAACGTGATTCCCGCGAGAATGCTAAGGTCCGGAACCAGGGTAATCAGACCGCCCAAGCCTAATCCGGCGCCCTCCGCTGCCGCCATTCTCATGCCGCTGCGAATCACCCGCGCGGCCATATCGTCGAGCTGACTGATATCAATGGAATAGACACCCTGAAAGCTTGCGATCGGCATTCCGTAAGCCATTCTGAGCTGCGCGAGGAACTTTCCGGAATCCACGCGGACGGTCTCATAGGCCTGCTCGAAGCCCCGTTGCAAACCGGCTTCTAACTTTGTTCTCAGCCACGATTTCGGGCCTGGCCTCCTCATCTAAATACAGCTTAGCGCGACTCGAGCCGGGGCGAAAGCGGGCCGCGTGCCGAAGGGCGACCACTCTAGTTTCTGCTGGGTATAACTCACCGCGCGGAGTACCAGACGGCAGAATCGGAACTGCTTAGGTTGTGCTAGCATCAACTTACCTTCGATGCCAACTGGGAAGTTGCATGTCGTGCCGCTCGGCGGGCTGGGCGAGTTCGGGATGAACTGCATGGCCCTGCGCTGGGGCGACGACATCATCGTCATCGATGCCGGGCTGATGTTTCCTGAAGCCGAGCTACTGGGCGTCGACATCGTTGTTCCCGATATCTCCTATCTGATCGAGAACCGGAAGTATGTGCGGGCCATTGTCCTGACTCATGGCCATGAGGACCATATTGGCGCGCTGCCGTGGATGCTTTCCGAGCTCAATGTCCCGGTGTGGGGCACGGAGTTCACCCTGGCTTACGTGGAGGACAAACTGGACGAGCACGGCCTCCTCGACCAGGCCGATCTCCGGGAGATCCGGTCAGGCGAGAGTTTCAAGATTGGCGCCTTCACCGTCCATCCCATTCAGGTGACCCACAGCCTGGTAGATTGCGTGGCGTTAGCCATCCACACCCCGCTCGGCGTGCTTCTGCACACCGGAGACTTCAAGGTCGATCCCACCCCGACCGACAACCGGTTGTTCGACCTGCATGCCTTCGCCGAGTATGGCAAAGAAGGAGTGCTGGCACTCTTTCAGGATTCCACCAACGTGGAGCGCAAAGGCTACACGCCTAGTGAACGCGCGGTGCGCCGCAAGTTCGATGAAGTCTTTGCTCGTACCGAGCGGCGACTGTTCATCTCCTGTTTCTCTTCTTCGATCCATCGCATCAAGCTGGCGGTCGAACTGGCCTGGGAGCACGGCCGCAACGTGGCGTTTATCGGTCGCTCCATGGTGAGCTCGGCGGAAATTGCGGAGGATCTCGGCTACATGGAGATCCCGCAAGGCCTGCTGATCTCTCCCGGAGAGATGAAGAACGCGCCCCCGGAGAAAGTGTGCGTGTTGATCAGCGGCACCCAGGGAGAGCCGATGTCGGCCCTTTCGCGCGCGGCAGTCGACAACCACAAGCATGCCCGCATCGAGAAGGGCGACACGGTGGTTTTGTCTTCTCGCATCATTCCCGGCAATGAGAAGGCGATTTACCGTATGATCGACCATCTCTTCCGCCGCCAGGCACACGTCATTTACGAAGACGGATCGTCGCCGCCGGTGCACGTCAGCGGCCACGCCAGCCAAGAAGAACTGAAGCTGATCCTCAACCTGGTGAAGCCCCGCTATTTCATCCCGATTCACGGCGAGTACCGGCAGTTGGCGCTGCACGCGGAGCTGGCCGCGGCGATGCGCGGCTCGGTCGGAAATGTCATGCTGATCGAGAGCGGAGATATTCTGGAGTTTGATGAGTTGGGGGCCCGCAAAGCAGGACGGGTGAATGCAGGTCGCATTTGCATTGATTCCGGTTCGCGCAGCGATGTGGTGGAGGACCTGGTGATCAAAGACCGCCGCCACCTCAGCGAGGACGGCATCGTGTTGCCCATCCTCGCCATCAACAAACTCTCGGGCCGAGTGGAGACTTCGCCCGAGATCGTGACCCGGGGATTTGAGCCTGGAGAAGACGGTTTTGCCGAGGGCGCGCGGCAGCTGGTGATGCAGACGCTCGAAGCTTCGAGCGAGGAAGAAAAAGCGGACTATGGCGTGATCAAAGAGAAGATCCGAGCTGATCTGAAACGCTACATCTCCAAGCAGACGCAGAAGCGTCCGTTGATCATGCCGGTGATCCTGGAAATTTAGCTTTCGACCGCTTCGTCGAAGGACAAGATGCTTGGCTGGGTACCCGACCTTGCAACCACGGCGGAGGGGTGAACATCCCACAAATTGGGGAGACGACCGATCGTAACACTGGCGGATATCCGCGAGGCCCAAGCCCGGTTGCGCGGGGTGGCGGTGCGCACCGAACTGCTCAGATTCTCCTGTCAGGAACTGGAGAGCCGGGCGGGTACCGAGCTTTATCTCAAGCTGGAGAATCTGCAGCCCATCGGCGCGTTCAAGATTCGCGGAGCCTACAACAAGATCGCCTCGCTTAGCCGGGAAGAAAGGGAGCGGGGGGTCATCACTTATTCCAGCGGCAATCATGGGCAAGGCGTGGCCTACGCAGCGCGGGCGCTGGGCCTGCGAGCGATCATCGTGATGCCCGCCGACTCACCCCTGATCAAGCGGCAAGCGACCGAGGCGATGGGCGCCACGCTAGTGCTAGTGGGGCCAGCCAGTCTCGAACGACAGCAGAAGGCGGAGGAGTTGGTACGCCAGCATGGATATGTGATGGTTCCTCCCTACAACGACGAAAAAATCATAGCCGGCCAGGGCACGATGGGGTTGGAGATCTTGGAAGATCTTCCCGAGGTGGAGACGGTGCTCGTTCCGGTCGGCGGCGGGGGGATGATCAGCGGAATTGCCGCGGCCATCAAGCTGAGCAAGCCCAAGGTCAAAGTCATCGGGGTCGAGCCGGAGCTGGCCTCGGATGCGCAGGCCAGCCTGGGGGAAGGCAAGCTCGTTCAGCTCCCCGCTGAACAGGTCTCCCAAACCATCGCCGACGGTCTGCGTACCCAAAGCGTGGGGCCGATCAACTTTGAGCATATGCGAAACTACGTCGACCAAATTCTGACCGTTGGAGAAGAGGAGATCCGCCAAGCGACGCTGCTGCTCGCCAGGAACCCGAAAACCGTGGCTGAGCCGAGCGGGGCGGTGGCAGTAGCGGCGTTTCTATTTCACCGGGAGCGGTTGCCGGATAGCAAAGCCAACGTCGCCATCCTAAGCGGAGGCAATATCGATCCCACGATGCTGCGGCAGCTTCAATCTGAGACTGTCTCCGCCGGCGGTTCGAGACCGGTGGGGATTTAGCGTGCCGCGAGCGATGAAAGACAAAATACGCGCCTCGGCGGCGCTGCTGATGGTTTTGACGGTCGGCCTCCATGCCTGGGCGCAAGCCCGGCGGGGCGCGCCGCTGCGGGTTGCCAGCATCTACCTCGCCCCGGACCCCACGTCGGCCAAGCTGGGCCAGATCGAGCGCGGGCGTGAAGTGATCGTTCTCGAGTCCAGCCGGGATTGGCTGAAGGTGGAAGCCAACCTCACGGAAGAGAGAACGCTGACGGGATGGATTCAGCAGAAAGAAATCGTCGACACGACCGTCCCGAACGGAGATCGAATTCTGTTCGGTGAGGCGGTCGACTCCGAGGAGCAGGCCAGTGAGCGCCAAGGGCGTCGCGGTGCCGCGCAGGATGCCATCCATCTCTATTACGAGGTATACGATCTGTTTCCCAACTCGCCCCTGGCGGGCGAGGGGCTGTATCGTGCCGCCGATATCCGTTGGCAAATCGATAAAGCCGACGTGATGTCCCGTCCTTCGGCCCGGGAGAAGGAAGCGTATCTGCGGGAGGGCATGAATGAAGACTCCATGAGACTGGTGATAAAAAAGTTTCCCGGCACGAAGTGGGCTGATTTGGCCGCCTTTCACTTGATCGAAAACAAGTTGTGCGGAGACTGGCAGGCTTCATCCAAATGCCCGCTGAAGGAGGCCGAGATGTACGAGAAGTACGCCGAGGAACATCCGCACTCGCCCACCGTCGCCGAGGCCTTATATAATGCCGCCTGGCGCTTGTCCGCCCTGATTGAGATTTACAAGACAGAAAATCAGCCGAAGAAATCAGAAGAATCCAAGGCCAAAGCTTTGGCGCTGGCCCAAAAGGTATCCACTCAGTTTCCGCAGAGCGATTGGGGAGCCCGGGCAGAGCGTCTGGTTTTTCTCATTGTCCAGGGCGTTCCGACCTACGGGAATGCGGAGCCGTAAGCGTGGCTCTCCTGGAGTCAGGCGGAAGCAAGATCAGCCGTCACCCCCGAGGTCTGCGATAGTCTAATCACCCCGATTTGGAAAGGACGACCTTGCCCATCTATCAAGCAATTGTGCTCGCCGCGATCCAGGGCCTGACCGAGTTTATTCCCGTTTCAAGCTCGGGACATTTGATCATCGTGCGCCGGCTGCTCGGCTGGAATGAACTTTCCCCTGGCCACGAGTTGACCTTCGATGTAGCCCTGCATTTCGGCACCCTGCTGGCGGTGCTGCTTTATTTCCGCCGCACCTGGGTGCAGATCATCCAAGCCGCCCTCGGCGGCAAGGTAGTGCGATTTTCCGAGTCGGCCGGTTCCGATCAGAACTTGACCCCCGAAGAGCAGAGAGAGGAACGCCTGTTGCTCTGGTTTTTGGCGGTGGCGACGATTCCCGGCGCGATCGCGGGAAAGTTGCTGGAACACTCGGCGGAGGACTATTTTCGCGAGCATATATATCTGATCGCCGGAGCGCTCATTGTGGTGGCACTGCTGATGGCGTGGGCGGACAAGATCGGCCGCATGGTGAAACCCCTC
>DATJVZ010000010.1:0-12882 GCA_035501575.1 Terriglobales bacterium
TTCGCCGAAAGTCTCCCTCGATACCAACCAAACGCTGTTCGCCACGCTGACCGCGATCAACGCTTGCGGGTATGACACCGAACTCAGTGTGTCCGACCCGCTGCGCGCGGAAATTCGCGAGGAAGTTGCCAAGGCCACCGAGACTTCGATGCAAGCCAGAGAAGATACCGATCTTCTGTGCAACTATTATCGCGAACACGCGCAAGCCGATCCCTCGCGGACATTGGCACAGTACGTCTCCCTGGCGCTATTGCTCGATGGTCCACCGAATTTTTCCTTGAAGGTCAAAGATTCGGACCTTCCTCCGGACGCGATGAACGTCGTGGGCTTCGTACCCATTCTGCAGAAGTTCTACAACTCAGCGGGGCTCGCCAATATCTGGGCTCGCCACCAGGACGCCTATGAGTCCCTGACCGCGCGCTACCACGAGCCGCTTTCGAAGGTGCTTTTTGATACCGAAATCTATTTGAAGCTACCCTCCGCCGGGTATCTAGGACACAGTTTTTCCGTCTATCTTGACCCCATGGGGGCACCCGATCAGACCAATGCTCGCAATTACGGATCTGATTACTACGTGGTAATCTCGCCAGGAGTGGCCCCCACCCTTAAGATTGAACAGATCCGTCATACCTATCTCCACTATCTACTCGACCCACTGGCGATGAAGTACTCCATCCTCATCGATGGTCTTAAGCCTTTGCTGGACCGCGTCAAGAAGGCACCCATGGATGACAGTTTCAAAGAGGACATTTCCCTGCTGGTCACTGAGTCCTTCATTCGTGCCATCGAAGCCCGGACGAGCAGCACGGGCAAAACCTCCGAGGCGGAACGTGAGGCGGCAGTCCAGCGGGACGGGGAGCAGGGTTATGTCTTGACGGAGTACTTTTACGATGCCTTGGTGCAGTTTGAAAAGAGCCCGACTGGCCTGCGGAACGCCTATAGTGACCTCATCGGGCGCATTGACCTTCGTAAGGAGGAGAAACGCGCGTCTAACGTGCAATTCGCGACGCGAGCCGACCCCGAGCTGGTGCGGTTCTCGCAGCCGTCCCATCCGAAATTACTAGTCACGGCCGAGCAACGACTCTCGGCCGGCGACGCCGAGAGCGCCAAAAAGCTGGCCCAGCAAGCGCTCGACAGCAAGACGGAGGATCCGGGCCGAGCCTTGTTCATTCTCGCCCAGGTGGCGACGATGAATCGTGACATGCAGGGGGCACGCCATTATTTCGAGCAGGCCTTGGGCGTTGCCCAAGAACCAAAGGTGGTGGCCTGGTCGCATATCTATTTGGGGAGGATTTTGGATCTCGAGGAAGACCGGGCGGCAGCCATCGATCATTATCGTTTGGCACTCAGTGCCAGTGCTTCTTTGCCGGAGGCAAAGGCTGCTGCCGAGCATGGACTCGCGCAGCCGTTTGAGCCTCCGGCCCATCCCCAGAACGACCCGGGCAAAAGGAACTGAGCGGGACTTTCCCGATCGAGGTGAGACTCGGAATCAGAAGCGAGGAGAGAGCATGAAGCGAGCAGCGGTGATGTTGATTATTTTGGCTACGGCCAGTGTGGCGGTGGCTCAGACGCAGCAGCAGGCCCCCAACAAGTCGTCGAGCGCCCCTGGGACAGCGCAAACGAGCACGCCCGCTCCCGCGGGTAAGCTCCCGCCCCAGGCCAAGACGCAACCGGAGTTTGACGCCTACCAGGCCGCCATCAAGAACGCCAATGATCCCGCCGCCATGGAGAAAGCGGCTGACGATTTCGCGGCGAAATTCCCTGATAGCGAGCTGCGCGTGCTGCTCTATCGGGCGGCCATGCACGCCGAACAGGGCGCCAATAACGCCGAGAAGATGCAGGAAATGGCGCAGAAGATTTTGAAAATCGACCCCGATGACCCGGAAGCCCTGATTGGGGCTGCGGAAGTCATCGCCGAACGTACCCGCGACACGGACTTGGACAAAGATCAACGTTTGGCGGAAGCCCAGAAGGACGCCCAGCGCGCCCTGCAGACGATTGACACCGATGCTGCCATTCCGGCGGGCACGCCCCAGGAAAAAATTGACGCCTACAAGGGATTCTTGCGCTCCTCTGCCTATTCCATCCTAGGCACGATTGCGTTCAACCAAAAGAACTATGCGGAAGCAGAGCAACAGTTCCGCAAATCGATCGATGCCTACCCCTCTCAGCCGGATCCTGTCGTGGTCTTGCGGCTGGCCATTGCTTTGGACAACCAGGGCAAATACCCTGACGCGCTCAAGGAGGCGAACCGCGCCGTGGACTTGACCCAGGAGAACAGCCAGGCGGGAATGCTGGCACGGCGAGAACGGGATCGACTGGTGCAGTTGACCGGGGGCGCCCCGCCCAAACCGTCAACCGGCGCGATTCAGAATCCAAACCCGCCCTCGCACTAGCCGGAAGCTGGGGAGGCGAAAAGGGAGGAACCTTCGAGCTGCGGCTTCACCGCCGAGCTCCGTCGGGAGAACTCCAGTGTGCTCACTCGCACGGACCAAATCGAGGAACACCGCCCAGCTTGAGCAAGCTCTCGGATGTAGTTTTGTTCGACCCGAATTGCTCGAGCAGGCCCTCACCCACAGCTCGCAGGCCCGCGAACTCGAAGGTTCGTCGCTCGAACCCGGGCGGCGGGTCGGGGACAACGAACAGCTTGAGTTCCTGGGGGACGCCGTGTTGGGCCTGATCACCACCGAGGACCTGTTTCATCGCTTCCCTCAATTTCGGGAAGGAGAGCTGTCGAAAATGCGCGCTCACCTGGTCAGCGAGAAGCATCTTATCCAAGTGGCCCGTCACTTGGACCTGGGACATTACTTACAGTTGGGGCGCGGTGAGGAGAAGAGCGGCGGCCGGAACAAGACGACCTTGCTGGTGGATGCTTTGGAGGCGATTCTCGGAGCCATCTACGTGGATGGCGGACTCGAAAAGGTTCGGCCGGTGGTGGTCAAGCACATCATCGATCCCGAACTGGAGAGGATCGCACAAGCCGGCAGGAGCTTACCGCTGACCGACTATAAGTCGGCTTTACAAGAGAGGCTGCAAGCCTTGGGCCGGCCGCAACCATCGTACGTCTTGGTCAAGGAGCAGGGGCCTCAGCACCGCAAGACGTTCACCGTCGAAGTCCGCTTGCACACGGTGGGCGAGAAAAAGGATTTCGAGTTCGTGGGACGTGCCGAGGGCCTTACGAAAAAGAACGCAGAGCAGGACGCGGCCCGGCAGTTGCTGGAGTATTTGGCGTCTTTGCCGTCCGCGGCCGGCAAAAAACCCGATAGCCGGCGTGTCTCGACGGAGGTATCAGAGTTGTGAACAATCAGCCGTCGGCTTGGCTGGGTTCTCTACAGTCCCTGCTCACCACCGTGGTCATCGCAGTATTCGTCATCACCTTTGTCGTCCAAGCCTTTCAGATCCCGTCCGAGTCGATGGAAAACACCTTGCTGATCGGAGACTACCTACTGGTGAACAAGCTGCGCTACGGCGGAGGCGGCATAGCGGACCACATTCTCCCCTACCGCCCCGTAGAACGCGGTGACGTCGTGGTGTTCCACTATCCGGTCAATCCCAGCCAGCACTTCGTGAAACGGGTGGTCGGCGTTCCTGGTGACCGTATCCGGCTGATCCAGGGAGCCGTTTATGTCCATGGGGTTCGGCTCAACGAGCCTTACGTGCGCCACAGTTCCCACTTCCACGATGCCTTCCGCGACGACTTTCCCCGTTTGAATGTGGCGGTTCCGGAGGTGACCAGCAACTGGTGGCGCGAAATGCACACCCTGGTAGATGACGGTCAACTGATCGTGCCCAAAGGGTACTACTTCGTCTTGGGCGACAATCGCGACGAGAGCCTGGACAGCCGCTACTGGGGCTTTGTTCCCCAGGAGAACATCATCGGCAGCCCGTTGCTCATCTATTGGTCGGTACGTAGCAGCGGCGAGGGTACCCCGGCATCGACCGGCGCGCCCAGTGATAAACTTTATCACTTCGCCTATGCGATCACGCACTTGTTCCAGCTTACCCGCTGGGATCGGACGTTTCATTTGGTCAATTGAGTCAACCGAATTTTGCTCCGGCAAGGAAAACTTCAGTGGCTAAGAAAGAAAACGCTCAGGCAGAGAAACCCCGCGAGACCACCGTTGAGTTTCTGGCCTCCTTGGCAGCGGTGCTGGTCACCGGCCTGTTCATCATTACCTTTATTGTGCAGGCGTTCGAGATTCCTTCCAGTTCAATGGAAAACACCCTGCTGATCGGCGACCACGTGTTTGTGAACCGGGAGCAGTTCGCGCCGCCGACCCGCTGGCTGGGCCCCATTCTCCCCTATCGGGACGTCCACCGCCAGGACATCGTGGTTTTCCTCTCGCCGGCGGAACCTGGGCTGTACGTGGTCAAGCGAATCATCGGCGCACCCGGCGATCGAATCCACCTGCAGGACGGCGTAGTGTACCGCAATGGGGAGAAGCTGGATGAGCCTTACGTCATTCACCAGGCCGGAGGGGAAAACTACAATCCTTACCGGGATAATTTTCCTTCCGTGCTGCCATCGGAGTACAGCAACGTGGTGCCGGAATGGCAGTCGAGCATGAAGCAATACATTCAGGGCGACGATCTGGTGGTCCCGCCCGACCGCTATTTCGCCATGGGAGACAACCGCGACGTAAGCTACGACAGCCGGTATTGGGGCTTCATTCCGCGGGAAAACGTCATCGGGCGTCCCATGTTCATCTATTGGTCATTTCTCACGCCCCCCGATCAGTATCTGCAAAAGGGCTTGGGGCAGAGATTGAGCTTTGTGGCCCACGTCGTGATCCATTTCTTCGATGAAACTCGGTGGCGACGCACCTTCAGGATCGTTCGGTGAGCTTTTCTCCCTCGAAACGCGGCGCTCGATTGCTGGCCATTCTCTTGCTGGTGCCGCTGTTTCTGATCCGGCCGGGAGCGAATCGGATGAAAACCCGGATCGTCAGCTCGATCAGCCTAGCCCTGGGGCGGCCGGTCGAAGCCGCCTCGGTCCGTCTGCGACTGCTTCCTCAGCCGGGCTTTGAGCTGGAGAATTTCGTGGTCCACGACGATCGTGCCTTTGGCGAAGAACCCATGCTCCGCGCCCAGGAGGTCACGGCGTCGTTGCGTCTCACCTCCCTGCTGCGCGGACGCTTGGAGATCGCCCGCCTCTCGCTCACCGAACCCAGTCTCAATCTGGTGCGTAATGCGGAATCCCACTGGAATCTGGAGAGCCTGATTGAGCGAGCAGCCAAGGTATCGGTTGCTCCGACCTCCAAGTCCAGGGCGGAACGCCGTCCAGGATTCCCCTACATCGAGGGCAGCGGCGGACGGATTAACTTGAAGATCGGTCCGGAAAAGAAGCCCTATGCTTTGACGGAAGCGGATTTTGCCCTGTGGCAAGAGTCGGAGAATATGTGGGGCATGCGCTTCGAAGCGCGTCCCTTGCGAACCGATTTCAACCTTACCGACATGGGCGTCGTCCGCGCCAACGCCTGGTGGCAACGGGCAGCCAGTTTGCCGGGCACTCCTCTCGAGCTGAGCGTGGACTGGGAGGGTGCACAGCTTGGTCAAGCCACCAAACTCTTGTACGGCAGCGACCAGGGTTGGCGAGGCACGGTCAGCGCTTCGCTGAACCTCATGGGGACCCCCGAGAATTCGACGGTTGTGGTGTCTGCCTCGGCCGAAGACTTTCGTCGATACGATGTCTTTAGTGGCGACAAATTGGGTTTGGCAGCGCAGTGCCGCGCCCAGTATCGCTCGGCGGATAATGCCTTGTCCGACATTAGCTGCCGCGCCCCGGTGGGCGAAGGTACCCTTACGCTCGAGGGCAATATTGCCCAGCCCTGGGCATCACCCGCGTACGATCTGCGATTGGTCGGCGAAAACCTGCCCACCGAGTCTTTGCTGGCCTTGGCTGGCCATGTTAAGTCCGGTGTCCCGACAGATCTTCAAGCCAGCGGACTTGTGGAAGGCCAGCTCCGTGGTGTACGGAGATCGGGAGCCGCCTCTTGGAGCGGCGAAGGGCAAGCCTCGGAACTCTTCTTGCGATCCGGCAACAAGGAGATCGCCATCGGAGACGTCCCTTTCGCCATTGCCTCCGTCTCCGACACTGGTGGGCGCATGCCGTTGCGACCCGCTGCTCTTCTCCCGAGTGCGCCGGAACCAGCGCCTCTGGTAATAGGACCAGCTCGGGTAGCGATGGGCAGGCCAGTACCCCTGACGGTCGAAGGACGAGTCAGCCGGGAGAACTATGAGTTCCTCTTCCATGGCGACGCACAGCTCGAAAGGTTGTTTGAGGCAGCGCGAATGGTGCGTTTCCCTGTGCCGCTGGTGAACGCCCAAGGACTCGCGAAAATCGATCTTACCCTCAAGGGTGCTTGGTGGGGACCTGAGACGCCTCGTGCGGTAGGCAAGGCACAGCTTGTCGCCGTCCGTTCTCAGGTCCGCGGCTTTAACCAGCCGCTCGACATTGCGGGAGCGAATCTCATACTCACCCCCGACCAAGTACAGGTACAACACCTGCTGGCTTCGGCCGCAGATACCACATGGAGCGGATCTCTGGTGGTGTTGCGACCGTGCAGCGTCACTGCCGGGTGCCACGCCCGTTTCGACCTGCATGCCAGCGAAATCGGCATTGAGCGCATGAACCAGTTGCTGAGCCCGCGGCTGCGCAAGAAACCATGGTACCGGGTTCTCAGTTCCCCCGCCGATTTGCCGCCGCCTTTTCTGAGTATTGTCAATGCAGATGGGAGATTGACGGTCGACCGAATGGTGCTCGATCGCTTCGCAGCTCGTCGGATCAAAGCCAAGGCGGAGTTGAACCAGGGCAGACTCCGGCTGTCAGATCTCGAGGCGGAGGTCTTGGGAGGCCGGCATCGCGGCGAGTGGAGTGCCGACTTTATGGCCAAGCCTCCCCGGTATGAGGGGCGAGGAATGCTCGAGGACGTAGTGCTCGGCGAACTCGGCGAGGCCATGAACGACGGTTGGATCACCGGATCCGCCAACGCCAGTTACCAGGTGAGCATCGCCGGTCTCGCTTCGCAGGAATTACTCGATTCAGCGACGGGCACTTTTCAGCTCGACGCTTCCGAGGGTGAGCTTCGTCATATCGTGCTCGACGACGGAGGCACCCCTTTGCAAATGCATCGGCTTACCGTCCGGCTTCTCCTCGATAAGGGGACCTTCGAGGTCGAGGATGGCAGACTTGAGACCGCTTCGGAGATGTTTCGCATCAGCGGTACAGCATCCCTGACGCAGATGCTGAATCTGAAGCTGATACGCGAGGGCTCCTCCGGGTTCAGCATTGTGGGCCCGTTGGCTCGACCGCGTGTGTCGCCGTTTGCTGCTCAGGAAACCAGGGCCGCCCTGAAGCCATGAACCCGCAGTTCCTGCTTCTGCTTTTTCTTGTCCCCGCTCTGACCTCTTCTTTCTCCCAGGCGAGAGCGGGCCGGAACTCGAAGCCCGCTGCCGACATGGAGCACAAGCTGGAGCATCTTTTGAGCAACGGCAAACTGCAGCATCCCGACCCCACACCCACGGTGTTGACGGAGGAGGAAATCAATGCTTACCTTGCCTCCGGCGAAGTCAAGCTGCCCGCAGGAGTCGAGTCGGTCAGTTTCGAAGAAGAACCCGGAGTGGTGACGGCAAATTTAAAAGTGGACTTTGACCAATTGAAGGCGCAGCGCAATTCCGGCAATCCCTTGTTACAGATCTTCACCGGGATGCATGCTATCGAGGAGCGAGCTCATGCCCATGGTGCCCATGGCTTGGCCTTTGTCAACGTCGACTCCGTGTCGCTAGATGGAATCGAGATACCCAGACTCGTGCTCCAGTTGTTCGTCGATCAGTATTTGCGCCCTCAGTATCCGCAGGCGGGTCTGGATTCGCAGTTCGCCCTTCCGGCGAGAATCGAAACGGTAGTGGTAGGATCCCACCAGTTGACGATTACCCAGAGTTGACGGCGAAAAGCGGTTCTTCCGCTGCGACGCTCCAGCCGATGTAGGCAGCTAAGGAGTTGATTGAGATCGGTAGCCTGCGCCACGCAGCACTTTGCCGGGCTTCGCTCCGGTCATTTTCCCTTGGTCGATGACCGCGACGCCATTGACCAGGACGTACTCCATGCCTTCGGAGAATTGGTTCGGATGGTCGAAAGTCGCCAGATCGCGGATGGTAGCGGGATCAAAGATCACGACGTCCGCCCACATTCCCGCTTTCAGCACTCCCCGATCGGTAAAGCGCATGCGTGCGGCGGGCAGGGCGGAAAACTTGCGGATGGCATCTTCCAGGCTAAGTTTGTGCTCTTCGCGAACGTATTTTCGCAGGACGCGCGGAAAGGTGCCGTAAGCGCGCGGATGGGGATGTTCCTGGCCCAGAATTCCTTCCGGCGACGTGCCCGAAGAGTCATTGTCAACCGACACCCACGGTTGCTCGAGGGCGAGCACCACGTCCGGTTCCGACATGCCGAAAACCGCAACATCGGTGAATGCCTGGTCTTCGATCAAAAGATCAAACAGAGCATCCATCGGATCTTTGTTCCAGATCTTGGCGACCTCCGCCAAGGTTTTCCCTTCGAGCGGCAGGAGCTTTGGATTCTGAACCACACCGATTAGTACCGACTCGGGACCGGTAATTTCATCCCATTCGTTGTCCCAATCTGCCGCTGGCTGCAACATCTCTTTGCGGATGCGGGCCCGCATCGCCGGATCACGCAAACGCTCGATCAATTTGGCGTTGCCACCATCGTGAGCCCATGGCGGCACAAAAGCCGCGAGGTCATTGAACCAGGCCGTATAGGCATAGGTATCGGCGGTGATATCCATGCCTTGCGCTCGAGCCCGATCAATGCTTTCGACTACTTCCCCCATGTGTCCCCAGTTCTTTTTGCCCGCCACTTTGATGTGCCAAATCTCAACCGGAATCTGCGCTTCTCGTCCGATGCGAAGGGCCTCATCGATAGCCGGCAGCACTTGATCACTCTCATTCCGCATGTGCGTGGCGTAGATTCCTCCAAACGGGGACGCCTCTTTGGCCAGCGCGATCAACTCTTCGGTTTTGGCATAGGGAGCCGGGGGATATTCGAGCGAGGTCGAAACACCCACTGCTCCGTCAAGCATGGCTTGCCGTACCAGTTCCTTCATGGCTTCGAGCTCGCCGGGCGTGGGCTGCTTGTCTACATCTCCCAACACCATGCGCCGGACCTGCGTCGCCCCAACATAGCTGGCCAGATTGATGCCAATGCCCTGTTTCTCCAGGCGAGCGAAGTATTGCCTCAAGGTTCGCCAGTCGGGATTGATTTGGTAGTGCTCATAACTCGCTTTATCCCAGCCGATGATGGCGTCGTTCAGAGGAGCGACCGAACTACCTTCCCCGGTGACCTCGGTCGTGATGCCCTGATAGATTTTGGAGGGCAGGCGAGGATCGACCAGAATCGTCAGTTCCGATTGCCCCAGCATGTCAATAAAGCCCGGAGCCACGACCTTGCCCTGCGCATCGATGGTTCGGCTCCGCGGCGCCCCCGCCAGATTGCCGATGGTTGTGATTTTACCCGCACGGATTCCGATGTCTCCCGAATACCATGGTGAACCCGTGCCATCGATGATGTGGCCGTTGGTAATGACCAGATCGAAACCTTGAGCATGCAGACTGGGAGCCAGGGGCGCAAGAACGAGCAGTGCGAGGATGCGGAAATATCTTTGGCTCGATAGCGCCGGCATGCGGAACCGAGGACTTCGTAACCGGTCGGGCTTCAACTGCTGACCTCCTCGGAAAGGGCTCGATCAGCCCGCCTCGAACGTCGTAAGGCAATCCCCAGCAAGCTCCACAATCCCAGAGCCAACCATTCGTATCGCGAAAAGTGTCCGGGAACAAAGGGAACGACTTTCATCAACACCATCAGCAATCCCAGGACTGCACCCAGCATGGCAACCGACCGTTGGCTCGGCGAAGGTCGCATCTGATAGTAGGCAGCACAAGTGGCCAACCAGCCCGTAGCTGCAGCGACCGAACCTACCTCGGTCACCGGCACCAAGATGGCATCCCCCAAAAACATGCAGGCTGCGGTGGCAATCCCCACCCAGATCACCGCGTGGGAGGGAGTTTGATTGCGGGCTTGTATATGCGCCAAGGTTGGGTCGACCATTCCTCGTCGCGCCATGGCAAACAACAAGCGAGTGGACGCCACGAAATTTCCGTTGAAGCACTTGACCAGGGAAAGTAAGGCGGCGGCAAGAATGGCACTCACAATCCAGCGCGACCCCACCGCCTGTTCAAAGGCAACCGCTGTCATGAACTTTTGCTCGGTCAGCTGCCTCCAGGGGGCCACGTACCCTACGGCCGCGATGACAATGGTATAGAACAAAATTCCGACCGCAATTGCTGCCGCCATGGCCTTCGAGAATCCCCGGGCATCAAAGTCAGGGCTGGCCTCTTCCGCTCCCTTCACGGCCGATTCGTATCCGGTCATAAAATAGGGAACGATCTGCGTAACCAGCAGGATGGAGACAAACCGGCCATGCGTAAACAATGGGGGAAAATTACTGACGGAGCCCTTACTCACGCCGACCCCCACAAAAGTGACGAACAAAGCTAAGGTCCCAAAGGCAGTCCAGTTCTGAAAGCTGGCGCTCGAACGGATGCCTCGATAATTCAAGAGAGTCAGAAGCACCACCAGGCCCAGCCCGATGAGCAAATGAGGTAAATACACCGGCTGGCCTGCAATCTGATAAAGCTCAACCGAGTCGAGGGTGGGGAAAATGTAGCTCGCGATCTTGCCCACTGCCACTGCCTCCCAGGGACACACGATGAAATACGACAAAACCATCATCCAGCCCGTGGCGAAGCTCACGGATTGGGGAAAGACCTTAGCGGTGTATGCCACCTCTCCCGCCGCATCGGGGATCGCTCGCACCAGCTGGCCATACACATAGGCAATAGGAAAAAGCAAGATGCCGCCGATCGCGAATCCGAGAATGGCCCCGAGCACGCCACCGCGAAGCAGCCAGTCGTCCATCACGACCAGCCAACCTACGCCCACCATCGTGCCCCAGCCCAGGGTGAAGTAATCGACTCCTCGGAGTTTGCGCGCCAGAGTGGTCATCTTGGGTCAGAACAAACAGAGCAGTTCGAAGAGCAGGTTGGCCGCCAACAGGGACGTGATTTCCCCGTTGTCATAGGGGGGCGATACTTCAACCAGGTCACAACCGACTAGATTCAGACCCGTGAAGGTGCGTACCAGATCGAGGATCTGGGCGCTCGAGAGACCACCCACCTGGGGTGTGCCGGTGCCGGGGGCAAAGGCGGGGTCGACGACGTCAATATCCAGCGTGAGATAGACGGGAACGTTGCGCAATTTCTTGGCAAGCCGTCGAACCAAATCTACTCCGTGCTCGTGGAATTGCTCGGCGGTGACCATCTGAATCCGGTGCTTGCGGGCAAACTCGAAATCCTTGTCCGAATACACTTGACCGCGCAAACCCACCTGCAGCCCACAGCCCTTCGCGATCAGCCCCTCTTCGACAGCGTACTTTACCGGTGTGCCGTGCGAGTGCGGACTACCGAAGTAGCCGCCCCAGGTGTCACCGTGGGCATCGAGTTGAACGAAGCCGACCGGCCCGTAATGGCGGTGAACCGCCCGAAGAATGGGCAGGAGAATGGAATGATCGCCCCCGACAGACACCGGATGTGCCTTAGCCTTTAGAACTTCGCTCAATTGGGCGGTGATGCGTCCATACGTATCCTCGATCGAGAGCGGGTTAATCGATAAATCGCCAAGATCGGCAATGCGCCATTTGCGAAAGGGATTTACTTCGAGAACCGGGTTCCAGGGCCGGATCATGGCCGACTGCACTCGGATGTGCCGCGGACCAAAGCGGGCTCCGGGACGATAGGTTGTGCCCCCATCGAAGGGAATTCCCAGGATGGCAATGTCCAGCTCCTCCGCCCGGGGGATGTGGGGAAGCCGCATAAAAGTAGGTACCCCGGAGAAACGTGGCAGGACCAGCGCATCGACGGGTTCCGGGTGAGGCTTCGTGCTCTTCTTTGCTTTCATCGGGTGCCGCGCATTATAAAGCATTTGCCTTCTCGCCATGGTTCCCGAAGACAGAACCGGTGAATGTGCTATGTTTATTTTCCCAATCCTTGAAGCGAGGCTTGCATGCCGCGATACGAATACCGCGTTCTCAACCCCAGCCCGCCGGCTGAGAAGGCTTTTTTAGAGTGGATCGATAGGCTGGATCGGGAGTTCAAGAACCGGGATCCGGAACATCGCAGCCAGGTGGTGCGGAACGCGCTCTACGAGCTTTATCTAGGACGCCTGCATCAGGCGCCAGACTCGAACCTCCCCTTGGCCGGGCAGGTTCTGATGCACTCGTTTGATCCGCGCAATACAACCCTTGAACCGGAGTACTACGGCGATGTGGATGCGGCGAAGTATGCCGAGCGCAAGCCTCTGCTGTGGTTTTGGATGATGTTCGATCGTTCCCCCGCCGGCCTGAACCACTGGCTCGGATTCCGGCTTCGGGCCATGCTGGCCCGCCATGTTTTCAAGCACTGCGGGCGTAATGTGAAGATCTTCCACGGCGTCGAAGTCTCGTATGGCTACAATCTGACGGTTGAAGACAACTGTACGATTCACAAATATGTTCTGCTCGATGATCGTGGTGAAATCGTCATCCATGCCGGCACGTCGATCTCCGACTATGCCAATGTCTATTCCCATACCCACGACCTCAATGACGGCATGATCGTCGACAACGAGAAAACCGAGATCGGACCGATGGCTCGCATCACCTATCACGCCACCGTTCTCAGTGGAGTCAAAGTCGGCGAGCACGGCATGGTAGGTTCGATGGGCGTCGTGTCGAAGGATGTCCAGCCCTTCCACATCGTTGCCGGCATTCC
>DATJVZ010000011.1:0-38775 GCA_035501575.1 Terriglobales bacterium
AAGTTATAGGGAACACTTCCGTAGAGGACCGGGCCCACGATGTCCGGTCGGTCGAAGCCTTCACCACTTCCGGAATAGTCGCCTTCAAAATCGTAATTGAAGCTGAAGGGCTGTCCATCCTGTAGGGTGACCACGCTATTGACACCCCATCCGTCCTTCAGCTTCGCAAGATTTCCCCCACGGTGGGGAAGTTCGTAGCCGAGGTTCCAGCTAAAGCGGCGACGAATGTCGAAGTTCGAGTTGCCACGCTCTGCCCGGGTGTTGTAGCTGTTGTTCGGCTGCGCGGCGTTGGGAATGAAATCCTCGAGGTCACTGGCATTGTCGATCGAATGCGACCAAACAAAGTTGGCCTGCGATGTCAACCCATGCCAACCATTGACCCGCAGGCTGGCTTGCAGGGAGTTGTAGTTCGAGTTGGCCGTCGCTTCCTCTTGATTGACGTAGAAAAAGTTAGGAAATACGGTTCGCGAAATCCCGTAATCCACAACGGGACAGTTCGGAAAGACATAAGGCGCGACGCATTGCGCCAGGTCTCCGGCGGCGATTTGCTGCTGCGTAGGCTGATTGATGTCGCGGAAGCGGAACAATTTCGTGCCCCGGGAGCCGACATAACCTACCTCCAAAACCATTTTGCTTGCCAACTGTTGCTGCACATTCAGATTAAAGTTCTGAACGTAGGGTGTGCGGATATTTGGGTTCGTGCCGAAGAAGTCGCCAAGCGGAGAAGGGTTTGCGTAAATCGGGCCGCTGCCCAAAACGTTGTTCGTCGCTGCTGCGGAAAAAATTGCCGCCGGTCCGACCCCGGCATACGCGGGCCCCGGACAGAAGGCACAGTTCCAAGGGGTGTGGCCAATGAAAATATCCTGCGAGAAGGCATCGTAGAACAAGCCCCAGCCTGCGCGAACCACCGTGCGGCCTTTTCCGGTGAGATCGTAGGCGAGACCGATGCGGGGTGCGAAATTATTGTAGTCGGGGTTGTACAGACTGCCGGGACCGCCGGGGCTGCCGACCTGCACCTCCGTACCTCCATTGGCCGGAGACATCTGATAGAAGAGATTGTTCTCCTCGTGTACCACGCCGAAGTAATCCCAGCGTAATCCGTAGTTGAACGTCAGCCGCGGCGTGACGCGAAATTCGTCCTGAAAGTAGAGACTGGAGTTGTTTTCCGCAGTGTGGCGCAAAGTATCGCCCTGGGAGATGGAGTCGCCGTCGGGCACGCCTTGGAGGAACGTGGCCAGAGTGTCAAAGTTGAGCTTGCCGCGGAAGCTATTGTTTTGGATAAGCCTTATGGTTGTTCGCCGAAATTCATAACCGAACTTCAAGTCGTGCCGACCGGTCTTCCACGAATAGTTGTCGATGAAATGCCAGTTCTGGTCGACGCGCTGGCGCGGAACCGACGATGTCGCCCCAATCTGAGAAAAGTCGCCGACGCCGGTCGCCGGCAGACCGAAGTTAAAGGGATCGGTGACACCCGTATCCAGGCCTATGGAATTGGGGTTGAAGTTCGAGTCTTGCGGAAAGAAGCCTTCGGCGAACCTGTTCCAGCCCAAACGGGCCTCGTTGACCTGGGATGCGTTCACACTCTTGACGTAGGAGATCGAAACCAGCTGGACACGCGTGGGAGTTACCGTGTTGAATCCCGGCAATATGCCAGCCGCGAGTTGCGCAAACGGAAAACTCTGCGTGCTGTTTCCATAGTAGTAGCGGCCGGTGAGCAAACCGGACTTGAAGTTCTGGTCAACCTTGGCGATCAGACTATCGACACTATTGCTGAAGCGGGTGGCGGTCGAGAGGTTAGGGCCGTTGGGACAACCGCTATCGAATGCGCTGGTGGGTCCGAGTTTCAGGATCTGGCTTGGCGAAGGCCTGGCGCCGGGAACGTTCGGAGCCGGCCAAGGATCACGATCCAACAAAGCCTGCGAGACCTTATTCGCAGGACCGTTGACCGCCTCGTCCGCCGCAATCTGAAGCGGGTCGGGTACACAGCTTAATCCGCCCTGCGCGCCAGTCTCGCGTTGGCCTTCGTAATCGAAATAGAAGAATGTGTGGTCTTTGACAATCGGCCCGCCGAGCGAGGCCCCGAACTGATTGTTGTGAAATGGATTCTTGCCGCCGACGTTGTTGAAGAAATTGCGGGCACCTACCTGACCACTGCGCCAGTACTCCAGAGCCGACCCATGCCATGTATTGGTGCCGCTTTGGGTAACGATATCGATCACAGCGCCGCTGTTGCGCCCGTATTCCGCCTGGTAGTTCGAGATCGCCTTCAACTCGGCCACGGCGTCGAGGGGCAGAATGGTCGCCGGATCGCCAAACACGCCAGCCTCGTTGATGGCCGGATCGTTCCGAAAGCCGTCGTTCATGTCGGTTCCATCCAGCAGAAAGTTGTTCGACCGGCCGCGCGAACCGTTCATGGAAAAGGTACCGTAAGAACCGGGAGAATCCGTGATCTGGTCCGGCGATCCGGACACGCCGGGATTCAGGTAGATCAGTTTCTGATAGTCGCGTCCGTTAACCGGCAGAGACTCAATCGTATCCGAGGTAAGAGTGCCGCCGATCTCAGTAGATGTCGTTTCCACCTGAGGCAAGAGCTCACCCGAAACTTCCACCTTGGTCGTCACTTGGCCCGGCCTCATCACGGCGTCTACGCGGCGTTCGCTCGAAACACCCACCTCGACACCGGAGGTCACAGAAGTCTGAAAGCCGCTCATCGTAAGTGTTACCGTGTAGGTGCCGATAGGCAGTTCGGGCAGCGCATAGCTACCGTTGGCGCTGGTTTGGGTGGTGCGCTCGAGTCCTGTGCCCGCGTTCTTGACGGTCACTGTGGCTCCACCCAGGACAGCGCCGGAAGGGTCAGTCACCGTGCCGAGAATCGTACCGCGGAAGGTTTGTGCCCAAAGGCTGACCGCAGCCAGGAACACAATCGCGAGCCCAATGCGCGCTTTCATAGAATCTCCTTTACGGCGACTCAACTTGAGGAGCGGGGTCGGCTGCCGCAGGCCAAGTTTTCAGGGAACCCCACTCGAAACGCGCGCAATCGCTTGCTGAAGATACAGGCCTGAATCGGACAGCAAACCGTATCGAAACCCAATTGCCAGAGTCAACCATCGAAGTTCGGAGCTAGGCAGCAGCGGAAGGTCGCGCACGCAGCAAGAATTCACAGTTTGAGAACTACTCTTGGGAGCCTGAAGCTTTTTTCAGCCGTATCCGCTACGTGGGGCGTTGGCAGAATTTCCGAGAGCGATCGAGTTCGATACCGCGGCCTGGCTGGGGACCGATCACTTCGCGCGGGGCTAGTGCGATATGCCTGCTAAGTATTGTTCCAGTTTGGCGCTGTCTTCGGCACTCATGCTAGTAAACTGAATGCCATTCCCCACTTGCACGTCACAGGTTACGATCACCCCATCGACATTCAGCTTGACATCATCGATCCACAGCGCCAGCTTGAGCTTGGTGCCCACCGGCAGCGTGAACATCATTTCTAGGTAGCAACCGCCGAGGCTGAGATCAGCGGTCTTGGACCTAAGCGGCGTGGCATGTTGGTCCGAGTACAACTCTACCTCGACCGCGGTCTTGGTTCGCTCATACCGCCTGCGCTGCGGGCGCGACTCTGAGGGCTCGGTAGGACTGATCATTGGCCTCCCGCTGCGATCGAAACCGGCTGCAACTCGACTGGACGGCAGCGATCGATCCTCAAATTCTACTGCTAGTGAAGAAGTCTTTCCCTTCCCAAACCTAGCCACTTCCCTGGTGGTCCTTCTCCTTGGCGTCGACGCGATAAATCGATTCGATTGACGTTTCTCCCCTGACCGACCTACCATTCCCACCAATAGCCGTATATGCCACTCGGGCCGGCCACCTGGCTCGCTGGGTGGGCAGAAAGCTTAGGCGGGGCCGTGGGCGGTTGCTTTGCGACCGTCAGTCAGGACCCAGGCCTGGTGTGCCCGCCGCAATTTCTTGCGATGAGGAGATAGCCGCCATGTCAGCACAGCCGCAAGCGTTGACGAGGGAGAATTCCTCGATCGTCATTCGCCGGGCCAGCCCCGCCGATGCCGAAACCTGCGGAAGAATCTGCTTCGAAGCCTTTAAGACGCTCGCCGATCAGCACCACTTCCCCCTGGATTTCCCGGCGCCCGAGGTCGCGATCGGCATCCTTTCGGTGATATTTTCGCATCCCGGGTTTTTCGCGATCGTCGCGGAGCAGAGTGGAAAAATCATCGGAAGCAACTGCTTGGACGAGAGAACCCCGATTGCCGGCCTTGGCCCCATTACGATTGATCCCGTCACGCAGAACCGCAACGTCGGCCGTCGACTGATGCAGGCGGTCCTCAAACGGGCGGAGCAAAAGAAATTCGCCGGAGTCCGTTTGGTGCAGGCGGCCTACCATAGTCGATCCCTAGCGTTGTACGCGAAACTGGGTTTCGTGGCACGTGAACCGCTTGCCTGTATGCAGGGTCCAACCCTCCGTAAGACTCTGCCGGGCTATCGAGTCCGCCCGGCACAAGCGAGCGACCTTACGGCCTGCAACGACCTTTGTGTTCGCGTCCACGGGCACGACCGGGGAGGCGAACTGAGCGATGCGATGGGGCAAGGAACAGCGGTGGTGGCCGAATCGGAAGGTGGGATCAAAGCCTACGCTTCCTCGATCGCCTTCTTCGGTCACGCCGTCGGCGAGGCGAATCCGGACTTGCAGGCATTGATAGCTGCCGCCACTGAATTCCAAGGACCAGGGATTCTCGTCCCGACTCGCAATGCCGGCCTGTTCCGCTGGTGCCTTGAGAATGGACTGCGTGTCGTCCAGCCAATGACATTAATGACCATGGGCCTATATAGCGAACCGGCAGGTGCTTATTTGCCTTCGATTCTGTTTTAGGGCGAACCCGGCTTTGGGACTGGGAATCTCCGTCCCGGCCTCAACACGCCGACCGGAGAGCTCCGCTCTTGGAAAAATCGACAACGCCGGTTACTATTGAGTTGCTCTTTCGCATGCTTCTGTGCGGTTCCCTGCGAAACTTGGCAACGGTTCGTCACCGTTGGGGAGTTGTTATATTTATTCGACCCTTACGGCAGGGAATGTCGTACTTCGTTAGCAGCATTGCCTGACTTCGAGCTCCACGCAGAAGCTATCCGCGAAGCACAAGGCTGAACGCCGGGGGAATGCCGTGGAGGAATCAACCATTCGCGTGCTTGTGGTGGATGATTACCACCCTTGGCGTGATTCTACGCGGTCAATGCTAGAAGACGATTCGCGATTGAGGGTCGTGGGCGAAGCGGCGGACGGACTCGAAGCGGTTTGGAAAGTCCGGGAATTGCAAGTTGAACTGGTCCTGCTCGATATCGGCCTTCCAACCCTGAACGGCATTGAAGTTGCGAAGCAAATAAGGAAGCTCTCGCCCCAAACAAAAATACTGTTCGTGAGCCAAGAATCTTCTCCCGAGGTAGTCGAAGAAGCCCTTAGCCTGGGCGAAGGCTACGTGGTGAAACAGGATGCCGGACGAGAATTGCGGGCCGCCGTGATCGCGGTCGTTCGGGGCGAAAGATTTGTAGGCACGAGATTCGGGAATCATGGTCTTGAGGAAACACCCGAGAGCGGAGTGCTGGAAAGCGTCGGGATCAACAGTGTTTCCGCCCCGCTCCGGCCAGACAAGCAGATCGCCCACCGCCACGAAGTGGTCTTTTATTCGGATGAGGGGTATTTCTTAGACAGTCTTGCGCAATTCGTAGAGCGCGCTCTCCAAGGCGGGAGTTCGGCGATCGTGGTGGCCCACGAGTCCCACCGAAATAGAGTGCTCTCGAGATTACAAGCCAAAGGCTTGGACATTGCGGCGGCTGCGGAACAAGGCAGATATACCGCCTTGGATGCGGCGGATACGGTCGCGACATTGATGGTTCCAGGCACCCTGGACCCAGCTCGTCTTTTGCAAGGCTTAGGTAGCCTTCTTTTGACAGCGGCGAAGGCCGCGAAGGGGGAGCCCTCCCGGGTTGCCGCTTGCGGACAGATTGCGCCTCTGCTGTGGGCGCAAGGTGACGCAGAAGCAGCGATTCAAATCGAAAAGCACACCAACACTCTGGTCGAGAGCCATGGTGTCGATATTCTGTGCGGATATCCGCTCGATAGCTTTCACAGCGACATGGGCCGCGACATGTTCCAACGAATCTGTGCCGAACACTCCGCTATCCATTCCCGGTAGGAACGTCCAATCCCCTTCTCAGTGAGCGGAGTGAGAACCGTTACGGCGGGAAGAACAGCCTATTCGCCTTGCCGTTTGGTGCATGGACGCTTTATCCGGCGGCACACTGGGAGTCGGCCCTAAATCTGACTGGAACTCGAACCTCGACGGTGGTTCCGCCCATCGGTTTCGATTGAATCAGCACGGTTCCGTTCAGCAGTCGGACGCGCTCGTGCATGCTGGTGAGACCGAGGCCGCGGCCTTGCATGGCGGCGTTGAGGTCGAATCCCTTGCCTAAGTCGCGAACGCTAAGCTGAATCTCATCCGGGGTTCCGCGCAGTTCGACCTCCATGTGTCTCACACCACTGTGTTTGGCAGCGTTCTGCAGAGCTTCCTGGAGTACTCGGATGAGGCAAAGGGAAATCTCCGGCGGCAAAGGGGCCGACACATCGTGGCTCCGGAAATCGATCTCTACTCTCTGGTGATCGCCGAACTCGCTGCAAATGTTACTCATGGCGGCAACTAAACCCAGATATTCCAGCTTTGGCGGGTGCAAGGCGCGGGACATGGTTTGGACATCGGCCGATAGGGCCTTGCTCTGCTTTTGCAGCTCACGTATTCGATTCAGGACTTCCGCTGGCAGTGATGGGGCGATTTGTTCGATCTGATCGCATCCCATTGCCAGGAGAGCCAGCCGCTGTCCGATATCGTCATGAAGTTCTCTGGCGATGCGGGCGCGTTCCTGCTCTTGCGCCTCAATCAGCTTTTGACTGATGCTTGAGAGCGCCTCTTCCGCCAGCTTACGTTCGGTGATGTCCACTACCATTCCGATCATGCTCACCATCTTGCCGCTCGCGTCGAAGAATGCCCGCCCACTCTTCTCCAGCCAGACTACGGCGCCATCGGGACGCAACACACGAAAGCTGATCTGGGTGTGCGGATTCTCGGGCGTGGGCTCGCCCAGGTTGGCAACAAGTCTCGGACGATCGGCAGGGTGAACACGGTTGAAAAACTCCTGGCGGGTGGTACGTTCCGGCTCAGTCCTCAAACCAAGGATATTGTTATACTCCGGAGATTTCCTAACCTCGTCGGTTCGTACGTCCCACTTGTAGGCGAACATCCTTCCGGCCTGCGCCGCTAAACGCAGGCGTTCTTCGCTCTCTCGCAGTGCCTCTTCCGCCCACTTGCGCTCGGTGATGTCAACAACCATGCCAACCAGGCATTGGATCTTCCCCTGGCCGTCAAAATAGGCGCGGCTGTTTCGCTCCAACCAAATGATCACGCCATCGGGGCGGATAAGCCGGTAGGTGATCTGGAGATTTGGCCTTTCGGGAGTTAGTTTCGCAATTGCGGCTCCGAGTGTTCGCTTGTCATCGGGATGGACCATGGCCGATACCGCCGCCCCGGTGGCTACCGCTTCCCGGTCGACGCCCAAAATCCTCGCAAACTCTGGCGAACACTCGAGAACATCCGTGGTGGCATCCCATGAATAGGCGAACATCTTTCCCGCCTGGGCCGCAAGACGGAATCGCTCTTCACTCTCCCGCAGCGCCTCTTGGGCTCGCTTTTGCTCCGTGATCTCCACGCAAATTCCGAGCATCCGCTCAGCCTGCCCATCCGCCCCGTAGAAGAACTGCGCCTGGGATCGTAGCCAGTGCACTGTTCCGTCCTGCCACACCACCCGAAACTCCGGGGCGAACTCCCTATGGTTTTGGATAGCCTCGCGCTCGGCGTCCTGCAACCAAACACGATCCTCCGGATGCACGCGATCCCAGAATTCCTGAATGGAGGACGAGTACTGCTCGGCGGGAATTCCTACCAACTCGTGCGACTTCCCGAACCAGAGATTTCTTCCGCTCTTAATCTCCCATTCCCAGCCCCCGGCCTTGCCGGCCTCCAGGGCGAGACGAAGCCGTTCGGAGGCTCGAGTGAGGTTCTGTTCCGCCAGTTCGCGATCGCTAACATCAATGCCGATACCCATATAGCCGGCAAACGAACCATCCCGATTGAATCTGGGCACACCAATGTCGCGAATCCAGCGATACTTTCCATCGTGCCGGCGGAGTCGATAGTCCATCCGAAAGGTCTCTCGCCGATCAAAAGACTCGGCGTAGGCCTCGAGGCATTTCTGCTGATCCTCAGCGTGAACGCCTTTTGCCCAGCCGTTTCCGAGCTCCTCCTCCAGGGATCGCCCGGTGAAATCCAACCATGGCTTGTTGAAGTAAGTGCAGAGTTTGTCGGTTCCTGATATCCACATCAACACCGGAGCGGTGTCGAGCATGGCCCGAAAACGCGGTTCGCTCAACATCGGCTCTCCCGGTAAAGGTTCGTTGGTGGTCATGCTCGTCGTCGGCTCGGTTTACGTTTTGCCAGGCAGAATCAGACGCGATATCACAAGTCCGGCGAGATGGACCGAAGAGGATAGTCGCCAGTGGCGAATTCTATTCAGCGAGCCCGGTAACTCGCTTTTGAGATGGGATGGGCACTAAGCTCGCCAAGCTATGCCGCCAACCGTCACCCCAGAGCCTCGCAATTTTCGTGCCAGTATAAAACGCCATCCATCACCGCGCTAGCGGAAAACGCTGCCACCTCAAGTGTTTTTCGACGAGCAAATCGAAGGACCGTAACTCGAGGTATCGGCCTGCACATCACACCGGCTCGACACTATCAAACATTGACAGTGCAACGAGGGTGAGTCGCGGTTTTACACATGAATAGACACACTCGCCCGGAGCAATGCCCGCAAGGGTAAATCAGGGCGTGAACCGCAAATGCAAGATTCAGCCGCGTTTCTGAAGGAGGAACCGACCATGTTTCTTTCCGCCGAACATCGTGAACAGGTAGCAACTGAACTGAAGAGATTCGCAACCGATTTGAATCTCTCGGAGGACCAGAAGCAGAGACTGCACTACTTCCTGACAGACGCCTACCAGAAGGTGCAAGAATATCGAGAGCAGAATCCAAACGCGTCCAAGGAAGATCTAATCCGGCGAGTGGCAGAGAATCGCACTGGGATCCGCGAACGTATTGTGAGTTTCCTGACTCCCGAGCAACTCACGAAGTGGGATGCCGAGGTGGCAAAGGCCAAGGAATTCTTGGGTCAGAAGATCGCCGCTTAGTCGGGCAACGTCAACATTTTCCGGGCTTCCTCTGGTCGGGAACCGGCGGCTGCCTAGATTGGAAAGCGCGAGTCGCAAACCATCCAGGCTGCCGTCGTTTCTAAAGCCGGATGGGGTAAACAGCAGCCCAAAAAGGCGCCTAACTTCTTCGGCTAAGGCCCGCCATTGCTCTTGCGGACGGCCTTTTCCCCTGTGTACGGATCGGTGCTGAAGGCAGCGGCATTCGAGCCAAGAACTAAGACTTACCACACTGTGGCATTTCCGATGGCTGGCTGTTTATCCTGCCGCCCGTTGCGCGGCAGGTTCTGACCTCACGGGTATGCGAACATGGATGGTGGTGCCACCCATCGGCTTGGATCGAATCGCGACCGTTCCGTTCAACACCCGCACGCGCTCCTGCATGCTCGTGAGACCGAGACCGCGGCCTTTCAAGGCCAAGTTTAGGTCAAAGCCCTTGCCTAAGTCAGTGATGGTGAGTTGAACATCCTCTGTGGTTCCGTTTAATTGGACATTCACATGTTTTACCCCGCTGTGTTTGGCGGCGTTCTGCAGGGCCTCCTGCAGAACACGGCTGAGGCAAAGGGAAGTCTCTGACGGCAACGGGCTGGGCAAATCGTGGCCCCGGAAGTCAATCTCCATTCTCTGGTGCTCGGCGAACTCATTGCACATGCTTTTCATGGCTGCCACTAAGCCCAACAGTTCCAGCTTCGGCGCATGCAAGGCGTGTGACATGGTTTGGACATCGGTCGACAGCTCCATGGTCTGGGCCTGCAGCTCCCGCATGCGTCGCAGTACCTCAGGGGGCAGGCCGGGAGCGCGTTGTCGAATCTGATCGAACCCAACCGCGACCAGGGCCAGGCGTTGGCCGATATCGTCGTGCAGTTCCCTGGCAATGCGTTGGCGTTCTTGTTCCTGCGCTTCAATTAACTTTCGGCTTACGCCCGCCAGCAGCGCCTCGGCCTCCTTGCGCTTGGTAATATCCAGGACCTCACCGACGAAATATTGTGGAACACCCTCGCGGTTGCGAATCAAGGAAGCACTGCTTTCCGTGTAGACGATCCGCCCACTCTTATGAAGGCAGCGTTTCTCAAACCTTTGGAAACCGCGCCCCTCGCTGAGGGTTTCACTCAACCGTTGGGAGAAAGCGGGCCAATCTTCAGCGGCTGTAACCGATTGCACGGTCTTGGCGCGAAGTTCCTCCTCCGTAAAGCCAAGGTAACTGCAAAACGTCGCGTTCGCCGCGAGAAAACGTCCTTCGGGTGAGACGATAATCATGCCCACTCCGGCGTCTTGAAAAACACTGCGGAACTTTTCTTCACTTTCTCGCAGGGTTTCCTCCACCTGTTTTCGCGCCGTGATGTCCACCGAAGCACCCAGCATGCGCTCAGGGGTACCATCTGAGGCGTAAAAAAAACGCGCCTGCGACTGTAGCCAGCGCACCGTCCCGTCGGGCCAAATCACGCGAAACTCGACCCTGAGCTCCTCTCGGTTCCGCATGGCTTTTTCCACAGCGTCGTGCAACCGGCTGCGATCCTCCGGATACACCCGATCCCAGAAGCCCTCCGCGGAGATTTCGGATTTGCCTCCGAGCTGGGCGTGCTTCTGACCGAACCACAAGTTCTTCCCAGTCTTGATCTCCCACTCCCATCCCCCGACTCCGCCAGCTTCCATGGTGAGAAACAGTCGTTCGTTGGACTGCGAGAGTTCTTGTTCGGCGCGTTTGCGTTCGGTGATGTCCTCCACCATGGCGACAACCATCGGAGAGGCGCGATCGTTCAGCAAGGAAATACTCAAGCGTCCCCAGATCAACGAGCCGTCTCGTCGAAAGAAACGCTTGTCGAGGTGATAGTGATCGATCAAACCGGCGCGCAATTGCTCAAAAAGGGCCCAATCCTTCGCGGCGTCTTCCGGAGGAGAAAAATCGACGCAATGCTTGTTGCGCAACTCCTCTTGGCTAAATCCCAGCATCGAGCAAAGAGCCTGATTTACGAAGAGAGGCTGCCCTTCCAGGTTCTCCAAAGCGATCCCGATCGGACTGGCTTTGAAAGCGTCATAGAACAGTCCGATAGGGCCTGCTATTTGTGCTTCGGTCTGATCCATCTGATCCATAGGTAAAAGGTATACAGGACTCCACTATGACGTGCAAGGCATGCGCCGATGATTCCACCGCGGAAAACCGACGAATTCTAATTTGCAACAATTTCCAAAGATTCGCGGGGGCGGCTAACCTTAGCTAAGTGGATGGGATCCCAAGCGCACAGTGAGTCGGCCATCGGGCTGCCACTTGCTATGTCAGATGTGGCCGGAAGCACCGGCTGGAACCAGCGAGGCCGCATGAAAAAAATCTTCCACTTCGACGCTCCACGCGATGAGTATCGTTGCGACGCAGCCGTCCGGTGGTGTTTCGATCACTGTTTCGAGCTCGGATTCCGAAAATTTCTGAAACGCATGGGTGTGAAGACTCCCGATCCCATCAAGATCTCTGGTGGAGCAAAGCAAATCCGCAAGTCCAGCGGGCTTCATGGCACCCGGCGGGTCATCTTGATGGTGCATTCCGATTGTGGCGCCTACGGCGGCCTTATGGGCCGATTCGGCGGGGACACGGCGGCCGAAGCCGCACATCATCAGCGCGAATTGCATCGCGCCGCCGCCTATCTGAAGACCGAGATACCGGGCCTTGAGGTGCAGGGATATTTTGTCGACTTCGAAGAAATCTGGGATGCTGCAGTGGGAACGATCGAGATAGGCCGCGTGGTAGGCTAGCGCTGAAAAGAGAATTCAAAAATATAAGGCTTACTTGATCCCACACCGCCCAGACTCTTCCCAAATCCGGGTGAGTGCGAATTGAAAGGCGGTTCACTTTACTTTTGCCGCGCCCGCCTCTTATCTTGTGTTGATTCCGATGTCCGCCTACTTTACTCCCGAACTCTTCCGTTTCCTCGCTCGCCTCAAACGCAACAACAATCGCGACTGGTTCCTCTCCCACAAGGACGAATACGAACGGTCTGTCCGCCAGCCGGCGCTCACTTTCATCACCGACTTCGCGGCGCCGCTCTATGAAATCACCCCGTATCTGGTCGCCGATCCCCGCCCTTCCCGTGGGTCCCTTTTCCGCATTTATCGTGATACGCGATTTTCTCCCGACAAACGTCCCTACAAGACCCATATCGCGATGCGCTTCTCGCACCCGGGTAAAGACGTTCACTCTCCGGGATTCTATCTGCATCTCCAACCGGGCGGTTGTTTCGCAGCATGTGGATTGTGGCATCCGGAGCCACGAACTCTCGTTAGAGTGCGCAATGCGATCGTATCGCAGCCAGAACAATGGCGCGCCGTTCGCAAACTGCTCAACTGGGACGATGCCGCCAAGCTCAGCCGCCCTCCGCGCGGCTTCCCCGGCGACCATGAGTTCGTGGAAGACCTGAAGCTTCGCGATCTCGGTACGGCCGTGGAGTTCACCGAAAACCAGGTGTCGAGCGCGAAGTTCATGACGCTCTTTGTCGCCGCATGCCGCAAGATGTCTCCGGTCGCAGCTTTCCTCGGCAGCGCGCTCGGGCTGAAGTTCTAACTTCTAACCCGCTGGGCACTAGGTCGGAGTAAACGGGGCCTTGGATGATCCGTTGGCGGCGATTCTTTCCGCTTTGGGAAGAACATCTCGGCGGTCCAGAATCGCTCGCGATGTCGACATCCACATCTTGCTCTACGCCGACCGAGCCGGACAGGCCGGCAGCTTTGTAACCGACGAAAGTGGCGCGGTACCAACGCCGATCCAGTTCGAAAAACTTTACGGTTGCTGAGGCTGGGATTGCCGAAGATGGAGATACGATTTTCGATCAACGGAATCGCGAATGGGTACTTCTGTCTCTGAAGGACGGGAGCATTAAGCCCGTCCCTTCCATTCAGCCGGATGAGATACCGATCAGCTGGGCAGAGGACAAAGGCCACGCTTTCGTCGAAAGCCGCGATAGTTTGAACATGGCCGTCTCCATCTACAAGGTAGACCTCAGCTCGGGAAGGCGAGAATTGTGGCAGTTGATAAAGCCATCCCTGACGAGCTTCAATATGTCGGTGAGTACGCCCGCAATCACGCCTGATGGCCACTGGATGGTACACGCCTACCGTCTTAACGCCGGCCAACAATACATCAGCGCTAACTTGCGATAGAGATTTGGATGCCAACCAGGGTTCGATCTGGGGATTCGACCTCTGACTCCACCGTGTGAGTCCGCCTCGAATCCTAGAAGCCGGGCCTGGTCAGATTACCCTCCCTGGGCATTGGCGCCCTTGGGTAGGTTGCGAAAGGTCTCGCATGCCGCCAGCGCGTCGTGCAAGGACGGAAAGATCGATTCTGAGCCGATCACATCCAGAAGGCGGTGACGAGCCAAGTCTGATTCGAGAGAGGTGGCCACGCGCGCCAAGGCTAAGCGGACACCGGAGGTTTTCAACTGCGCCTGCAGGTCGCGTACGACGTGCGCAGCGGTGTAGTCGATATTCGGAATCGCTTCGGCATCAATCACCAGCCAACGCAACCGAGATGACAGGCCATCGCCGGCCAGTTCGCGTATCTCCTCCGACAGCCGTCCAACATTGGCGTAGAACAACGCCGCTCCGAAGCGATAGATGGCCACACCCGGTCGTGTGACCGTTCCCGGGAGAGCAGGTTTTAAATGCCATGCGCCCTGTTCGTCCACCGTTAACACTCCAGTTTGTGGATGATAGCTGTGCTTCACCACCCGAAGGAGCGACAGAACCATCGCGATCACGATACCTTCCTCGACACCAATGAGCACGACAATTGCCGCCGTCAACAAAGCGAGAGCATATTCACCAGGACTTTCACGCCGAATATCGCCGAGGCTGCGGAGTTTAACCAGTTGCAGAGCAATGACAAATACAATGGCGCCCAAGACACAGTGGGGAAGATATTGGAGTGGCTTGGTCAAGAAGAGCAGAACCAGAGCGACCATTGCCGCCGTGGCCACTTGTGCGAGTTGGCTTTGCCCGCCCGAACTTTCGACCAACGCCGTCTGGGTCGGGCTTCCGTTTACGACGAAGGTACCGCTAAAGGCCGCCGCGGCGTTGGCGGCCGAAAGGCCGATCAAGTCGGCGTCCTCGTCCAATTGCTGGTGATGGCGATCAGCATAAAAGCGCGCCGTCGCTGCGCTTTGCGCGATGATCATCACCAAGCAAGATCCGGCCAGGGGAAAGACCGCAATGATGTCATGCCAGGTAAGCGGGGGCAGGCTGAACTGCGGTAGCCCTCCCGCCACCGGACCAACGACGGCGACGCCTCGTCCTCGAAGATCCCACTCTGCGCTAACGGTGATCGCACCGATCACCGCAAGCAGTGCACCCGGCACCTTGGGAGCAACCGAGCGAAGTCCCACCACGATGACGACCACGGTTGCGGAAATCAGCACGGTCAGCAGATGTACCTGCGACAGGCCGCGAAACACTTCCAGCAGCTGCCCTATGGTTCGCCGCGAGCGAATTTCCAGACCCAGCATCTCACCCAACACGGCGATCCCAACCTGAAAGCCAACGCCGGTAAGGAATCCCACTAATACGGTTTGCGAGAGGAAATCGGCCAAGAAGCCCAACTGTAGAACTCGCGCTAGTAGCAGCAAGACGGCTGTCAGCAGGGCGACAAGTCCTGCTAGCGCAACGTATCTTGCAGTCCCCAGCGGCGCCATGTCGCGAAGTCCACCTGCCAAGATGGCCGCCGTCGCAGAATCGGCGGACACCACGAGATAGCGCGACGAACCGAATACGGCAAACGCCAGCAGAGGCAGCAATAGCGTGTAGAAGCCAGTTACGAGGGGAGTACCGGCGATCTTGGTGTAGCCCAGTGCCTGCGGGATATTCATCGCCGCCAATTGGAATCCGGCAAACGCATCGCGAATCACTCCCCCGCGTGTGACCGGACGTATGCCCCCGCCCAGCTTCGTCCAAATATCCTCATGCGCAGAGCTGCGACTGCCGGAACGATTTAGCGGTGCTGCTCCTTGGGTAGGAAGTTGATCCACAATTGTCCGTTCTATCAGAAAGCCTGCGCCGCTACCTCGCTTGTCAAACCTCGATCTCCGTCCGCAACAGCTGTCCGGGTTTTCACTCTCCGGTTCGCTTTCGGCCCTGCTCCTCTCACTTCTTGCGGTGGGCCATCTTGCTCGCCGCCTGGTGATATTCCCTGCGAATCATGTCGAGATCGACTTGCGGCTTCGGCATCTTCATCCCAAGATCTTCCATCGTTGCGGCAACGATTTCCGAGACCGCCAGGTTGCGAAACCATTTGTGATTGGAAGGAATGATGTACCAAGGAGCGTGCTTGGTGCTGGTTTGTTCGAACACCTCTTCGTAAGCCCTTGTGTAATCAGCCCAAAGTTCACGCTCTTTGTAGTCACTATCGCTGATCTTCCAGTTTCGTGCAGGATCATCGAGTCGTTGCTTGAAGCGCGCCAGTTGCTCTTCCTTGCTGATGTGTAGGAAGAACTTGATAATGTGGGTGTTATTCTGCTTCCGCAACAGCCTTTCGAAATCATTGATCAGCTCATACCGTTCCGACCAGATTTCCTTTGGGACCAGTTTGTGGACGCGAACAATCAGCACGTCCTCGTAATGGGAGCGGTTGAAAATCGCAACCGCCCCTTTGGCAGGAGCATGGGGATGGATGCGCCAGAGGAAATCGTGCTCCAGTTCCAAGGCAGTTGGACCTTTGAATCCGGCGACCGTGGTTCCTTGTGGATTCAGCGCGCTCATCACGTGATTAACCGTGCCGTCCTTGCCCGCCGCATCCATTGCCTGCAGCACAATCAGCATCGAGTGCCGCCTCTCCGCGTACAGTAAGTACTGCTGCTGCGCCAGCTTGGTTCGATACTTCTCGATCTCGGCGAGGGCTTTGTCCTCGGAAATGTGCTTGCCTTTGTAACTGGGGTCGATTTTGTCCAGCCGGATCCTGGTCCCCGGCTCGGCCAGAAACTGTTTGCGGTAGTCCATCCGTGTCTCCCTCGCAAGATCGATAACACACCCTACCGGAGGGTTCAGAGCACCTGCGACCTAGTGTGCCCAAACGTGCGATATCGCCCGTTCGTCTAACCGAAGGTAGAGCGCGAGTTTAACATCCACGGAATCGGCGGGGTTTCGAGCTTTGACCAGCCGCATGTCTCGTCGGCATTCGCCAGAGTTATATTGTCGGAAGGCGCCTAACCCGATACCAAAACGCCCTGCTCTACCGCGGTCGGCCAGCCGGCCTCTCCCCGCCACCTGCCGGCCTTCAAAGCCTTCGGCAGCATGGCGATACCCCGCTCTCACAATATCTGCCCCCTACATCGAGCTAGCACCTGTCAAAAGCGTCAGAACAAGGGCAAACGAGTCAAGTGGAGTTCCACAGACGGCGCCGAGACGGGGGGCAGACGTGCCGGTACAAGGCTGCGAGGCGTTAAATCGGCCAGGGCGATCACAACCGCGTGGACTCAGCTATGCGCTCCCATGGTCACCAGCAATTCCGTCCGTTTTCCGAGGTCTACTTCCGTGTTTTCACTGGTTGGCCGCTTCTCTCTAGTAAAATTGCACAGCCATGGCCTATAGACGCGACCGTCTTCAGGTAACTGCCTGGGCAATCCCGATGTCGTATGCCGCAGCTGCGATCACCGCTGGGCTGATGTTCCCTCGGATTGAAACTCATTTATGGCCCGGACTCGCAGCCGGCATGAGCGTGTCGGCTGCGATGTCAATCTATTCCTCAATCGCCTCGGGCATGATCGCCCTGACCGGCATCGTATTTTCTTTGATTTTCGTCATGGTCACGTTCAGTGCAACCGCTTACTCCCCGCGTCTTGCGTTATGGGTTGCTCGTGATCCAGTCGTGTCGCATGCTCTGGGAATATTTACCGCCACATTTCTCTATGCCTTCGCGGCGCTCGCATGGGTGGACCGTAGCGGGTCGGGAAAGGTTCCCATCATCAGTGCTTGGCTGTTGGTTGCCCTGCTGCTGGCCAGCGTGGCCATGCTGGTCGCCTTAATTCAACGGATCGGGTTGCTGCAGATTGGCCGCATGTTGATTTTCACAGGTGACCAGGGTCGGAAGGTAATCACGACAACCTACCCCTTGGCGGAGTCCGTTGTCCCAGCCGGTAGACCAGATGAATTTCGCAAACGGCCCCAGAGCCAGATCGTGATTCATCATGGACCGCCTCGCACTGTACAAGCTGTTGATGTGGAAGCCCTGGTTAAGCTGGCCGAAACGTCCGACGGAGTCATCGAGATGATTGCAGCGGTGGGCGATACGGTCTTGGAGTTGATGCCGCTACTGCATGTCTTGGGCGCTGGCCAAACCATCGATGAGTCGAAGTTGCGGGATGCGATTGAACTTGGCGATGAACGTACCTTCGAACAAGATCCCAAATATGCAATCCGGCTACTGGTCGATATTGCAATCCGGGCGCTGTCCCCGGCGGTAAACGATCCGACGACAGCGGTTCAAGCGCTGGACCAAATCGGGGACCTGTTGCTTCGTTTGGGCAGGCGTCGCCTGGAAATTGGAGACTTCCGCGACAGCAGGGGCAAAATACGACTCGTGATTCCCTTCCCCGCCTGGGAGGACTTCGTGCGCTTGGCTTTGGATGAAATTCTGTTCTGCGGCGCGAACAGCATCCAAGTCATGCGGCGTATGAACGCGCTGGTCAGCGATCTGATTCCGGTTGTCCCGGAAGAACGCCGCGCAGTGCTGAAAATTTGGCAAGGACGATTGAAAAGCTCAATCGCGCGGTCGTTTGCCGATGAGCAAGACAAACTCGATGCCTCAGTGGCAGATCGCCAAGGCCTCGGCATACCTCAGCAGCGTTCCGCGTGAATTTTTAGCTTTCTCTCGCCTACCCGGCCAAGCCGAGAGTACACGAGGTATCGGGAATGGATTACCGAAAACCCCAGCGGAACGATGGCGAAGTCTTGCTGCAGGTCCCCCCTAGCTACACGATGCCAACCTCGACTTACTTCGACTCAGGCTGGATGTTTTGACAGTGGTACCGGCGATTGCCCGATGCTAGAAAGCTAGCCAGCCGGAGCCGCGAATCGTGCGGCAATTGCGCTTCCATCAGATGTAAGGTCCCGCGAATGGAACACTGATGCTGCTATGGTACGCCTGATCCGCGAACTCGTCCGGCCTTACCGCGGAACTCTGGCCATCATCCTGCTGGCCATGGTGGTCGAAACCGTCATGAGCCTTGCCGGCCCGTGGCCGTTAAAAGTGGTTCTCGACAATGTCGTTGGAAACCATCACCTTCCGCACTGGCTTGACGGTTTTTTGGGCTCCCCGACCGCGTTCGCCACCGACGGCAAGATGCAAATCGCGGCTTTGGCAGCCCTTGCGGCCGTACTTATAGCCGTTCTAGGGTCGCTCGCATCCTATGTCGATAACTATTACACCGAGAGCGTCGGCCAGTGGGTAGCCCACGATCTGCGGATGCGGACCTATCATCACCTGCAAAGGCTTTCCCTCGCTTACTTCGAAAGCCACCAAACCGGCACCCTGCTGAGCACGATCACCGATGACATCCAGACGATTCAGACCTTCGCGTCTTCTGCGACGCTGGGCATCCTTGTCGATCTTCTCACGATTGTTGGGATGCTGGTTTTGATGTTTTGGCTGAACTGGGATTTTACTCTGATCGCGGTCTGTGTGACGCCCTTCTTACTTTTCTTCGTGTCGCGGTTCAAACGAGCGGTCAAGAACGCAACCAAGGAGGTGCGGCACCGCCAGAGTGACATCGTAACTGTCGTCCAACAAGACCTGGAGTCTGTGCAAGTGGTGAAAGCTTTCGGGAGGCAGGATCTGGAACAGAAGCAACTCGAGGAGGCCAGCCTCGCTACTCTAGACGCTGCGTTGAAAGCGCGCAAGGTAAAGTCTTTACTCTCCCCGATTATTACCACTACGGTGGCGCTGTGCACGGCCTTTGTGCTCTACCGCGGGGCTCGGCTCGTCCTCGCGGGCCTCATGACGGTGGGTGGGTTGACTGTGTTTCTCTCCTACCTGAACAAGTTCTTTAAGCCCGTGCAGGACCTTGCCAAGATGACCAACGTCGTGGCCCAGGCCGCTGTCGGAGTAGACCGCGTGAAGGCAATCCTCGACACCGACACTGCCATTTCTGAGCGTCCCAATGCGCGGAATCCGGCTGCGGTCCGCGGCGAAATCGTCTTTGAGCATGTGGCCTTTGAATATGACAAGGACACTCGCGTGCTGCGAGACGTCAATTTTCGAATTCGCCCGGGAGAATTCGTTGGGTTAGTCGGAGCCACCGGAGGTGGCAAGTCGACAGTGGTAAGCCTAATTCCACGCTTCTACGACCCGATTACGGGCGTAGTAAAGGTCGACGGCGTCGACATCCGGGAATACAAACTGCAGGGCTTACGCGATCAGATCGGCTTCGTACTTCAGGACACGGTGCTGTTTCGGGGAACAATAGGGGCAAACATCGCTTACGGACGCGCGGGAGCGACACAGTCGGAGATCCAGAAGGCGGCCGAACTTGCCAATGCACACGAATTCATTGGGCGTATGCCTCACGGCTACGACACCATGGTAGGTGAGCGCGGGCTCACGCTTTCCGGCGGGCAGAGGCAGCGCATCGGCATTGCCCGAGCCATCATAGGGAATCACCCGATTCTCATTCTGGATGAGCCGACCGCAGCTCTTGACACGGAATCAGAAAGACTCGTGATCGAGGCTCTGGAAAGACTGATGAAGGGACGGACGGTGATTACGATCGCACACCGGCTCAGTACGATTCGGGATGCCAACAAGATTTTGGTTTTGAGAGATGGTGCCGTGGCCGAGGAGGGTACGCACGAGGAACTGCTTGCCCTCGGCGGAGTCTATGCCGAGTTGTACCACATACAGATGGATGGAGTATCAGAGAAAGTTGTGCCCTCGACCCCGGATATGGTGGCCAGCCGCCTGTGCTTCGAACGAGCCTCGTGAGTCGCGGAGGGCCGCTTGATAAACGGAGGACTTATGTCGCGTTCTCTAATTGTTCTGCCAGACGACTCTGCCCAACCGATTATTGACGCGATTGAGCGCGCGACCAAGTCGCTGCGGATCAAGATGTTTCTTTTCTCCGATCCGGACTTGTTGCGTGCGGTCCTTGCTGCCCAACGCCGCGGTGTGAAAGTGCGGATCATGCTGAATCCGACACGTCGCAGCGGCGAAGCGGAAAACAAGGAGTCTCGCCGCGTGCTTGAGAACGGAGGCGTGGAGGTGATCGATAGCAATCCTGCCTTCGACGTCACCCATGAAAAGTCCATGGTTGTCGATGACAAGACCGCCTTCGTAAAGTCTCTGAATTGGGAGACCAAAAACCTGACCGAGACCCGTGATTATGCGGTGGTAACCGAACACGAACACGAGGTGAAGGAGATCATTGACTGTTTTGAAGCCGACTGGCACCGCAAGAATTTCGATGCGGGCGAACACGCCCGCCTCATCTGGTGTTGCGGAAATGGACGCGATCGGATCGCCGAATTCATCGATCAGACGAAGCACACCTTATTTCTTCAAAACGAGCGCTATCAGGACGCGATCATCGTCGAGCACCTGGTGCGAGCCAAGGAACGGGGAGTGAAGGTCCACGTCATGGCGCGTCCACCCCACACGCTTAAGAAGGAGAAGTTGGTTGAAGGAGTCGGAGGTCTGCGCATCATGGACGATGTGGGCATCAAGATCCACAAACTCAAGCACCTGAAGCTGCACGCCAAGATGCTGTTCGCCGACGGGGTGCGTGCAATTGTGGGATCGATCAATCTGGCCCCCGGCAGCTTCGACAGTCGGCGGGAACTCGCCATCGAGGTGAGAGATGAAGACGTGATTGATCGCTTGCACAAGGTTGTGCGTCACGACTGGGAACATTCCCATACGCTGGACCTAACCGACGAAGGGCTCTTGGCGGATCTCGAAGATCGCGCAGAGGCGGCGGACCTCGCCCTCCACCAGGATAAGAAGAAAGGGGTCGCCTAGTCGGCAGATCGGAATCCGCGGAAGTCGCATGACATTCTCGATGGAAAGGAACGCCTGGTGCAACCAGGCGTCACGTGGCTTATGAAAATTTCAAGCAATTGTGCTGTTCGCGGCAGTTGGTTGATGTTGATGATATTGACGCTCTCCGGCTATCTTGCCTCGGAAGAGCACAATAAATATCTTTGCTCAGAGCCGAACCCGGAAAGCATGTGCACGGCCAAAAACACCTGCGGATCGGCCACCGCTCCCTGCACGGTAGACATTAAGAGGACAGCAGAGTCTGCGGCGGTCACGCCAGATATGCCGGGTGCGAAGTCAAATATGCCTTTCTGCGTGAAGACCGGAACCACCATGACGTGGAAGAGCATATCCAAGAACACAGGATTTGTGGTGGATTTCGGCCCTTCTGCTCCCTTTGAGCCGGCGGGGGCAGCAATCATCGGGGGTTCCGACCGATCTGCTTCGGTTGTAGCGAAGAAAACAGGTTGTTACAAGTTCTCGGCTGGAGCTTGCGTTTCAGGTGCAGTTTACGGAATGTGCGCCTCGGTAGATACCGAGCTGATTGTAACCGGCGGCGGTAACTGAGACAGCGAGCTCCGGGTTTGCGTTGGAGCGGTTCGGCTACTAAGGCAAAGCCCCATGAGAGGACTGCTCGGTCACCGCCTGTCGGCTACGGATCCGGTCAAATCTACTGGGCCGCTTTAGCAGCGTCTTTGCCGACATCCTTTACGCCGACCGCCGTCTTCTCACCGGCTTTCTCGGTGTACTTCACGGAGACCTGAGAGCCCTCCTTGATTCCCTTGCCCGTGTCCTTCGTGCCTTCCCACGACGTCTTGCCGGTCCACTTGACGGTGTGTTCCGTACCATCGGCCGTCTTGACGACCATCGTCTTGCTGTCCTTGTCTACATGCTTCACCACGCCTGAAATAACATGGACCATATCTTCATCGGCTGACACGATCTGACACGCTGCTACGGCAAAAAACGCCACCAGCGAGGCAATTGCAACCCGCTTTTGCAAAGAGAACGACATGAATCCTCCTTTAAGCCCAACCGCCATATTCGTTTCCATCAAGAAAACGGGCGGAAACCTAGATTGAGTTCAAGACCGCTACTATACACCAATTGTTCATCTCGCAGTGCTGGGCTCTCGCTACAGCTTAGGGCCGATCTTCTCGGCGGCCTGCTTCGAGCTCATGACGGGGTGCACTTCGAAGTCAACGATGTCGCTCCAATTTGCAATCCATTGATCGAGGAGCTGGCGATCTTCTGCTTCCATCAGCTGATAACAACGATCCAGCTTGTCGGCTACCCAGCTCGATACGTAGGTGAGCCCCGCGGGCGCCAACCGTCCGCGATCTCGAAATCGACGATAGACGGGCCTAGCATCTCCATTCCGGAAGTTTTCAATCACCATGTACAAGCTCATGGAGCCTCCGAATCCTATCCGCAAACTCCGTATTCAAAAGAGAATGACAATCTTTTGACAACTTTGGACGGTCACATCAGTCTTACTTATTATCTGCGGCCCCCGGGGGGCACAAGCAAATGACGACAACAAAATTCTTGTTCCGCACGCTGGTCGTGGCGGTTGCGATGTTTGCATTAGGTTTTGTCGGGCACCAACTGTTGTTGGGGCGTGATTATGTGGCGATAGAGCCCATCATGCGGAGCAAGGAGGACATGCAGGCTCCCATGCCGTTTGCGCTGATCAGCTGCCTTTGCTTTTCTGGAGCGCTGGTGTGGATGTATTCCCAGGGTAGAAATTCCAAGCCGTGGCTCGGGCAGGGCATGCGCTTCGGCTTGGCGGTGTGGGCGATAGCATCCCTACCCCTGTATCTGACCAACTATGTCATTGAACCCATGGCCGGGAGCTTTCGTCGCTAAGATACTCGGATGGGAGCTTGTCGCCATGTCGTTCTTAGGGATTCTCACGGCTACCCTTGCGAAAAGTGATCCAATTGCCGGGGCTCAATCAACAACTAGTTAAGACCGATTCAAGGTGCCACCAACAGACATTGCTGACAACTGCGGCGGCGGGGAGCTGCCGGAACTCTACGTTGAAGGGACCCAGAGGCGCTCAGATTGTTAAGATAGTTGAGGAGAGTGGGAGAGAGGCGCGGCGAGCCGTCGGTCTTCCAGCTAATGGCAATCCCGTTCGACAATAACTGAGAATTCATAGGAGGAATTATGGCAACGCTCAGAGTCGCAGCCAAAGCCGAGGTGGCACCAATGAAGGTCGCGCAGGTATCAAAGCCGGGAGGAGACTTTGAGATCGTCGAGCGCGGGGTTCCCGAGCCGGGCCCGCGACAGATTCGCATTAAGGTGCAAGCCTGCGGAGTTTGCCACAGTGATGTGCTCACGAAAGAAGGCCTTTGGCCCGGAATTCAATATCCCCGAGTTCCCGGGCATGAAGTCGCGGGCGTCGTCGAGGACGTCGGCGCCGGTGTTTCCGAGTGGAAGAAGGGACAACGCGTCGGGGTAGGCTGGCACGGCGGCCATGACGGAACGTGCCGCGAATGCCGTCGTGGAGATTTTGGCAATTGCCGGAACATGACAGTTTGCGGCATCCACTACGACGGCGGATACGAGCAATACATGGTGGTGCCGGCCGAAGCAGCAGTGGCGATGCCTGACACCCTCAGCGATGTCGACGCAGCCCCCCTGCTTTGCGCCGGAATTACCACCTACAATGCACTGCGCCACAGTGGTGCGCTTCCCGGCGACCTTGTTGCCGTGCAGGGCATCGGTGGCCTGGGTCATCTCGGAGTTCAATTCGCGCACAAGTTCGGCTATCAAGTTGCGGCCATTGGGCGTGGACCTGAAAATGCAGCCCTGGCAAAAAAACTCGGAGCCAGCCTGTACATCGACAGCCAATCAACCAACGCTGTAGAGGCATTGCAAAAGCTGGGCGGAGCTCAGGTAATCCTAGCGACAGCCCCTAGCTCGAAAGCCATGTCCGAGCTGTTCGATGGTTTGGGCCCAAACGGCAAGCTCTTCGTGATTGGTGCGAGCTTTGATCCGCTTCAGGTCACACCGCTGCAGCTGATCAATGGAAGTCGATCAATTCAAGGCTGGGCTTCGGGAACACCGGCCGATTCCGAGGACACACTGCGCTTCGCGGAACTAACCGGAGTGCGGCCCATGATTGAAACGTATCCGCTCGAAAAAGCCGGCGAGGCATTCGCGCGAATGATGAGCGGCAAAGCGCAGTTCCGTGTCGTTCTGACGATGTGAAGTTATCGACTGGAAGAAAACGCTGCGAGCACCGCGTCAACCGTCTGGCCTAAGCGGAGGTGAAGTGTTTCTCAATCGGTGAGCAATGGTGATGAGTTTCGAGCCATGTGGGAACGGGCGTCATTGAATCCCAGTTGCAACCCATGGGGCGCGACGAGATCCGTAAAGAGGAGCACCCGGCGTGTGCTCCTCGGCAAGCTTTAGCAGCCAGCAAAAGTTCCGGTAGGCCCTCAAGCTGCTTCCCTTACATCGGGTTGCAGGCTTTCGCTGGACGTGCGGCCAACCAGAGACGAGGTCTCCAACCACGACACCATCCGTCTGCCAATCTCGAGCAGCTTGCCGGATTCATTCAGGGCACAAACGCCGATCATGGCAAGCGTAGTGATCCATCCGCCAATCATCAACTTTGACACAAAAGACATAAATTACTCCTTTTCTCCGGCAAGCACTTTTTTAGCACCAGCGTTGCGTGTGCCTTCTCGATTTTGCTACCGGCTTGAAATCATCTGCGCCTCTCTTGTGCAGTTGGCGTGCCAAATGGTGATTCGTCCGCCGCGTATGTTTTCGAATAACCGCCACGCGCTGCGGACCAGATGGTTGAATTTTCGAGACCGAGTTGTGAAGTTTGTTCGTTGGAGAGTTCTCACTAACCGAAAACCTCGAACCGGAGGCTGACCTCGACTCGCCCGTTCTGCCAGTCCCGTGAGCTTCGCCCTGGGGGAGACAATAACCAGGCCACCTTGAAAAGTGTCTGCGCCTCTGGGCTGGAGCTGATGTTCCCGACGAACACCGTAAAACCCATGGGTTCGGGGTTTTTCACTACACTCTCCCCAGTTTGAAATCTGCAGTGGTTTTTCCAAGAACCTATCCCGCTAAGCGCACTCACGGTTTGATTTCCAGCGTCTTTAGCGGACGATCCTAACCAAAGCGTTAGTTCGATTAACCGTTCGGTTAGTGAGAACGTCCCCGCAAGCCTCGTTTCAGCGATCCGGCTCAGAACCATCGGATTAACTGTTCGATAGATCCGTGACTTGTCGAGGTCGGGCAGCGCTCTTCGGTTCGATCGCTCTTTGGCACGCAAGCTGCAATTGGGAGAGGCTCTGATGGCATCAAGCCGTTGCCAACTCGAGAACGACATGCAGCAAACCCGGCTTGCGTCGCCAACACATTTAAGGAGGAGGATTTATGAAAAAGCACCTGTTTGCGCTACTCGGCCTTGGCTTGCTGCTGGCGATTGCACCGGCTTACGCCCAGACCATCAATCTGAAAGCTGACGTTCCCTTCGACTTTGTGGTGAACGGGAGCGCTCTACCGAGCGGCGAATACATAATTCGATCTACGAATTCGTCGGGCCGGGTCTTATCCCTCAGCGGTGCGGCGGAGGGGCCCATGTTCTTCGTGGCCAATTCGTGCCGTTCAACCAAAGCGTCCGGACAGACTAAGCTGGTTTTCATTCACGATCGTGATGGCTATTTCCTTTCCGAGATGTGGGTGGAGGGAAATACTACGGGGATTCAACTTCCGAAGAGCCGGCGCGCACGGCAGGTCGCGGACAACACGACCTCCGAGCAAGTGGTCGTTTTGGCGGAGCTGCGTTAGGAAAGCATCCTGGGAGCGGAGGGTTTCGCAGGTTCGGACAAAGAACAAGGAGCGCACGTTGCGCGTGTGCTCCGTATCTATTATGGCCGACCCGCTACCGATCAACTAGGCGGAGCGTTGCCCTTCGGCGCCTGACCCCTTCAGACCCAGATTGCGAATGAGCCGCAGCAAGGAGTTAGGATGCAGGCCAAGCATCTTGGCAGCGTCGATGTAGTTCCCATTGCACTGCTGCAGCGCCTTTTCGATGAGCTGTTTCTTTTGCTGCTTAACGACACTCTGGTACTTGGACGATGAAGCCGATGCGGCGGGACTGGCTTCGAGTATCTCTTCCGGAAAATCCTCTGGCAGAATGGACTCTGCAAACCCCAAAACCATCGCGCGCTCAATGGCGTGTTCTAGTTCACGAACATTCCCGGGCCAGTCGTAATTTAAAAGGCAGGCGCGCGCCTCTGCCGACAAGGGCTTGGGACGTACGCGACACTTACGGCTGGCTTTAGCAACGAAATGCTCGGCCAATAACGGTATATCTTCCATTCGCTCGCGCAAAGGAGGCAGGGTGACTGCGACCACATTGAGACGATAATACAGATCGCGCCGGAACGCTCCCGCCTCCACGGCTTCGAGCAGGCTACGATTGGTGGCCGCAATCAAGCGAATATCCGCCTTCTGCGTGCGCGTCGCGCCCAGGCGCTCAAACTCGCGTTCTTGCAAAACACGTAGCAGCTTGGCCTGGAGTGCCAGGGCAAACTCGCCGACTTCGTCCAAGAACAAAGTACCCCCGTTGGCTAGCTCAACCTTTCCTTTCTTTTGTGACGTGGCCCCGGTGAACGCTCCCTTCTCGTGCCCGAACAGCTCACTTTCCAGCAAGGTTTCCGTAATGGCGGCACAGTTAATCGCTACGAACGGTCCGCCGGCACGCAAGCTGGAGGCGTGGATGGCACGGGCCACCAGTTCTTTCCCGGTACCACTCTCGCCCTGGATGAGGACTGTCGAGTCGGTAGCAGCTACCCGGCGGATGAGTTCATATACCGCCCGCATGCGAGGACTCTCACCGAGCATTTCGTGGCTTAGATTGACCTCCGTCTGCAGTTGGCGATTTTCTTCTCGCAACCGTTGCAGATGCTGAACGTTATCCAAAACCAGGCTCGCGATGCTGGCAACTGCCGTTATTAGCTGAAGATGATCGGCGTCGAAACAATCCGTCGCGCATCGGGTGTCGAGATAAATGATGCCGGCCACCTTCTTCGAAACCAGCATCGGTACACAGAGCAGACACTTCATGCCGGGGTCGATCAGACTTACAAGGTCGCTTGATTCCGGCTTGGAGACATCGCTCACTAACAAGCCCGCACGCTCTTGGACTACGCGGTTGAGCAAGGTGCGGTTCACTCGAACTGGGGTTTCCGGTCCACGCACGCGGTCCCAGCCGGCACTCCTGCTAAGTTCGCCTGCACTGTCAAGGAGCAGGATGGCGGCGCGCTCGGCAGGTACGACATCGAAGATCATCCCCAACAACTGCCACAGCAGCCCGTCTTCATCACGGATGCCTCCGATGCCCAGCGCGATCTTCAGCAGAATGTTCAGATCACTTGCCAATCGCTCAGTTTGTGGCAGAGCTGCGATTCTTCGGGGATGAAGATAAAGCGCATCTTCGGGCCGCAGCCTCGCAATCGCACCCTTCTGTTCCGCGGCGTCATCTAGCTGAACCGGGTTTCTCTCCGCCATCACGACCTCTTCCTACAGCAGGAGGACTGGCATCAAGTTTCGAACACCCAGGCAAACCTGCGTCGCCCGATGCGGGCAGAGGACTCGAAGAAAACAAAGTTAAAGGCGAACCATCCGACTGACCGTCCGCTGATATCTATGATTTCGCTGCCCGCCATAGAAGCCGTTATGTGCGGGCAGTAATACCCTCGGGACGGCAGGCCCAGCGAGGGTTCTATGCCTTAATTGATCCTTCTAGACCCACTCCAGAGATTCCCCAATCTGCAGGGGCAGGGAAAATGGTGGGCGCCATAGGATGCGGACCTATGGCTTCCACCGTGTTAATACGCAACCGTTTTAGTTTACAACAATTTAGAGAGACCAGCAGGGGGGCTGCTAAGTATCACTAAATTGGGCCAACGAAAATGGTCGTCGGGCTGGTGATCGGGCTGAAAACTTGCAGGCCTTCAGAGTATCGGGCGAGCCCTTGTGATCGTCCCCCGCGCCCTTCGCTCGGGTTCTTCGGATTCACGCCAGCGTTCAGCACGTATGGTCAAATGGCCAACCTCAGGAGAAAGTGTAGTTTGCATTGAGCATCATGTGTTCGCCTGTTTCGCTGAGTTTCTTGCCCGATCCTCTGAGGCTCTTCCGTGGGGCTTGTCCGTCATTTTGGCGATTGCGTGCGAAGCAACTGTAAGAGCGCTTTGCGCGAGACGGGTAGTTTTATGGACGCCTTATACTGGAATCATTTGGAGAAGCCGCTAGCACGATATGAGGGCATCTGCAACCTCGATCGCCAGCAATAACACTTACTTGTCACGTTCTTCATCTTCCATCGTGTGGATATTGGCCGTCGCTGGTCTGCTACTGGCCTTCCAAAGAGCCTCCGTGATTCCCATCGTCCACGGCTCCAATAGCCAGAGCGAAGCCGCCGAGCACGGCGATAAAGGATTGCAGTTGGCCAGCGCCGGAGATCTTTCCGGCGCAGAAATTGAACTCCGGGAGGCGGTACGGCTTGCGCCGGGCGACAGCCGGTTCCTGGCGAATCTTGGTACGGTATTGGCAATGGAGAATAAGCTCGAGGATTCCGTCAGTATGTTCGAGCGGGCGCTTAAACTGGATCCTGGCGACGTGGCGGTCCGGCGCTACCTGGCGGCGGATCTTTGGCAACTGAACCGCTACCGGGAGGCACGGCAGCATCTGGAACTCATTCTCAAGGAACACCCGGACGACCGGCAATCTCGCCTCCTTCTGGGCATGGTCGCTGAAAATATGAAGGATTACGCGACTGCACTGAAAATGCTATCGTCTGTGCCCGGCGAGGTGCGGAAGCAACCGGAATCAACAGCCGCCTTGGCGAGGTCTTATTACCACTTCGGCCAGAAAGAGCAGGCGCGCCGCACACTCGCAGACTTACTGACGAATGAGGGAGGAGAAAAAGGAGTTCTCCTGGGTGCCCAAATCGCTGACGAAGCGGAGGACTACGGCACTGCCGAGAACTTACTTACCTCAATACGATCGAACTTTCCCGATCCGGCGATGTTGGGTTATCGGCTTGCGCTGGTTCAGTATCACGCGAAACAGTTCGAAGAATGTCAGAAAACTCTTCTCGACCTGTTGGCTGCGCGATACAAAAGCGGCCAGATCCTCAATCTGCTTGCCTGGTGCTACGAAAAAGGGAACGACTCCAAGGAGGCTGTTCAAGCGCTCGAGGAAGCGATCAATCTGGGGTCGTCAGAAGAATCGAACTATGTTGACCTGATTCAGATCCTCTCGGCAGACGGCTCGCTTCCTCGTGCGCTCGAGACCGCAAAACGAGCGAGCGCAGCCCTTCCGGGCTCCTCGCGCATATTCTTGCTGAAAGGTTCCGTCGAGCTGAAGGTGGGCCAGTTCACCAATGCGATTGCCTCATACGCTCACGCCGTCGAGCTTGATCCCGCGAGCACCGATGGGCTCCTTGGACTCGCGGAAGCTGAGGATGCCGCGGGAATGATTCAAGACGCCACCGCGCGCTACGAGGCAGGCATGACTCGATTCCCGAAGGATGCCCGATTCAAACTGCAGTTTGCATTGATGCTGCTCAAAGAAGCCGAAACCGGCGACTCGGTCGCGCAGACACGCGCCGAACAACTGTTGAGATCCGCGGTCGCTCAGAATCATTCTTTGCCGGAAGCGCATTACCAACTCGGAGATCTTGCTCTGAAGAGCGGCCATCCGGTCGAGGCCGTGCAGGAGCTCAAGCAAGCCGCGCAGCTTGATCCCAAAAGTGCTAAGGCATGTTATGCCCTGGCTCGTGCCTACCGGCGGCTGGGCCGTAACGAGGACGCAGCTAGGGAGATGGACCGTTATCAGAAACTCAAGGAAGCCGAGCCCGGGCCGGTATCCTCACCGGCCGGCATGCCCCAAAAATGAGCTTTCGTGATGGCACGCACTTCTACCGAATTTCTAAAGGGAGGTGCAGGAGTGGGCTTTCGTTACTAGCGCTCCTATGCTCTGCCATTGCCTTCGGCCCATCCGTCGAATCCTCTCAACCGCCCAAGGAAATCTTCACGGACGTCACTGACCAAGCCGGCATCACCTGGCGGCAGTTCAATGGCGAATCGGCGGACCGCCATTTGATCGAGACGATGGGAGGCGGGGTTGCCTTCCTCGATTTCGACGGCGATGGACGGCTGGACGTTTTTCTGGTAAATGGCGGCGAGACTCCGCATGGCAAGAGCACTGCCCAAGTTAAGAATGCGCTGTATCGCAACCTTGGCAACGGAAAGTTCGCCGACGTCGCCGCACGCGCGGGAGTCGACAAGCTGAATTTTTATGGCATGGGCGTTGCTGTGGGCGATTTCGACAATGATGGCCTTCCAGACTTGTACGTAACCGGCTTTCCTGCCAGTGCGCTTTTTCATAACAATGGCAATGGGACGTTTACCGATATCACCGATTCTGCCGGTGTGAAGAATGCGGGAAGATGGGCAGCCAGTGCTGCGTGGTTTGACTACGATCGCGACGGGTTGCTGGATCTGGTGGTGACGAACTACGCGCAGTTCTCGTTCGATAATCCCCAAAAATGCGAGGTGAATGGAACGCGCGCGTACTGCGCGCAGGTCGCATATCCAGGCATGCCACTGACTCTGTATCACAACAACGGCAATGGATCGTTCACCGATGTCAGCGCGCGTTCGGGACTGGACAAATTTGTCGGACGAGCGCTCGGGGTAGTCGGCATTGACGTAAACGACGACGGCTGGCCGGATCTTTTCGTTGCTCGCGACGCTTCCCCCAATCTGCTTCTTATCAACAAGAAGGATGGCACCTTCGAAGATGCAGGCCTGGATGCCGAGGTGGCCTACGATTCGGCGGGCATGGCCAAATCCGGCATGGGCGTAGACGCCGGGGACGTGAACGGCGACGGTATTCCCGACTTCGTGGTTACCAACTTCAACGATCAGTACCATTCGCTGTTCCTTGGCTCCCCTTCGCTTCCCTATGTCGACCACACTGTCGCTTCGCACCTGGCCGAGTACTCTAAAAATTATGTCGGCTGGGGGGCCAAATTCATTGACTATGACAATGACGGCAATCTCGACCTGGTGATCGCCAACGGCCATATTAATCAGGTGATCGAGACGACGCGGGAAAACGTGAAATATCGGGAGCCTCCGCTGCTGCTCCACAATGAGGGCAACGCAATCTTCCGCGATGCGCGCCGGGAAGCCGGGGCTACGTTCAACTCCGCCTACAGCGCGCGCGGACTGGCCGTCGGGGACTTCGACAACGACGGTGACCCCGACATTGTGTTCACGACGCTAAACGGTTCGCCTCTGCTCCTGCGAAATAACATTGGGCAAGACAATGACTGGATTGGGTTCGAACTTCAGGGAACCAGGAGCAATCGAGACGCGATTGGAGCGAGAATCACCGTCTTCTATGCTAAGCGCCACGTAGTGCGTTGGATTACAGGTGGATCGAGCTACCTCTCATCGCACGACAAGCGGGTGCTGGTGGGCCTCGGCCATCTTCCGGCGGGAACAAACGTAACCGCTGAAATTCGTTGGCCGAGCGGCACCTTGCAGAAACTGTCGAAGCTCGAGATCAATCACTATCACTATATTAAAGAAGGTGCCCTTCCCTGAGAACATTTTGGGCGCTCGAAGTCCACAGCCACAAGCCGCCGATACGGGCGAGCGTATTCTCCAGGCCTTTTGTCCAATGTGGATTAATTACCTGAGCATCGCTTCTGGAAAAATCTCCTCTTCTTCGAATGTCCAGGTGCGGTCTTTGGGTAGGTTATCGTTGCTTGCAGATTTCAGGTTCGAGCTCTGTTCCATCTCATCGGTCACCACGTCGCCGTAGGTGTTCGTCGTGGTCGTGATATCCGGTCGTGCAAAGAGCTCACGTGCAAAGACTCGAGAATAGCCGCCACGAGGCGAGGGGGCAGCCGCAACTCCGATTCGGTCGAATCCCGACAGTTGGTGTAATCCTAGTACTGCTCCGCCGCCCGGTTGAACAATTGTTCCCTCTGTGGCTTGCTGATCCCGTTGAAACCATTCAAGTTCGCGTCTCCCAGTTCGCTCGGCACTTTTCGCAATGGTCTTCGAACCCGTCTTTGCCGACTCGCGAATGCCCGACCGGCAACTTGGATTTGTACCAACATGTTTCTTTGCGTCGGTAAACACTCATTGCCGTTCTGTTTTCTTCGGCTGCCTGCCGCCCTTCTTCGCCCACTTGGTGAGCGTAGCCGCGTCGTCCTTCTTTTCCCTAGCCTCCCGCCCGCGGCCTATTCACCCAGACAGGTTCTAGGGGCACTAAGACTGTTCTGCTACCTGAAGGGACAGCCCGGGACAGGACCTTGGGCAGATTTCAGCCTGTGAGAATTCGTCCGACAACTTTTTTTCTTGACGATTGGTCTTGTTTCTGACACATAATGAACCGTTTTAATATCGTTTCTGGCTTTTTCGCACGTCCTCTCTCCCGGAGAACTGGCGGTGATCAAAGGAGGTCGTCATGCGTAAGCGCTGGGCGTTCCTTTCCTGTTCGTTAATTCTGGTCAGCCTTGTGCTGCTATTGCCAGCAATTGTTCTGGCCCAGGGATATTTTGGTACCGTGAGTGGTTCTCTGACGGATTCGTCTGGGGCGGTTATCCAGGGGGCAAAAGTCACGCTTCTCGATGAGCAGAAGGGATACCGATTTACGACCACCTCCGAGAGCAGTGGTCGGTACGTGTTCGCCTCCATTCCCCCTGGGACGTACTCTGTCACAGCAGAAGCGCCAGGATTTGAAAAGACCCTAATCCAGCACATCAAATTGAATGTCAGCGAGAACCCGACAGCCAACATGACGCTGAGGGTTGCTGCCGCCACCACAAGTGTTCGCGTAGAGGCCCAAACAGCGACCATTGAAACCGAAGACGCGGTTACTGGTCAAGTGATCGACCGAAGGTTGATCAATGACCTTCCACTAATTGATCGCAATGTGATGGATCTCACTTTTTTGGGGCCCGGCGTCAGCTACATGGACGACCAGTGCCCGAATTGCTCTGGGACTAACTTTGTTTCCAATGGCAGTCGCGGGTCCCAGGCCGACGTTCTGATGGATGGTGCTTCCCTCACCAACTACGAGCCCAACGGCGGGATCACCAACCTCACGTACACGCCATCGCCGGAAGCGGTGGAAGAGTTCAAACTGCAGCAGTCCAACTTCAGCGCGGAGTATGGATTTTCCGGTGCCTCAGTCGTCAACATGATCACCCGCTCCGGGACCAACAGCTTCCACGGCAGCGTTTATGACTTCATCCGGAACACGATCACCGATGCGAACGACTGGTTCAATGATCGCGCGGGCGTTCCCATTCCACCAGTTCACCGTAACGACTTCGGCGGCACCATCGGTGGACCGATTATTAAAAACAAGACCTTCTTTTTCTTCGATTACGAGGGACTTCGCGCCAGCACCATGTCCACCTACACGGCCGGCGTGCCGAGTGCAGCCGAGCGCGCGGGTGATTTCGGCGAGATATGCGGGGCAGCTGGCGGGAATTTCGATTCCACGGGAAAGTGCAGCGTCACCGACGGGCAGCTGTGGGATCCTTATTCGGGTGTCTACAACGCCGCCGACGGCGGGCCGGTGCGGAGCGCATTCATCCCCTATAACAACATTGCCAACTACATCAGCCCGGGAAGCCGCACCGCCGGGTTCCCATCCAATCTGCAACCAACTCCAGGCCAAAAAGGCAATCTCATTGATCCCGTTGCATCAAAGATGCTGAATCTGTTCCCCGCCCCCAACAACCAGGCGGTAGGCGGCGCTTACAATAATTGGATCGCTTCGGGGGCCACGCCAAACGTGCAAAACCAGTATGACATTAAGATCGACCAGCAATTCAACCAAAAAAACTTGCTCAGCGGAAAGTTCTCCCATTTTTGGCAGCACGATACTCCGTTCAACTGCTTCGGGAACCTCATCGATCCGTGTGGTGGCGGAGCGAACCGCACCTGGGCTTACGTTTTCGCGCTCAGCGATACCCAAACCTTCAGCCCCACGCTGCTGCTGACTACCACTTTGGGATACACGCGCGGCGGCGAGAAGATTTTTGCCTATAACACGAGCCTGAATCCCAACCCCCTCGCTACGCTTGGGTTCCCCGCGTACTTGGAATCGAATGGTTTCAACGGGGTCCCGGCCATCTTCATTAACGACTACTATCCGGCGGCCTATCCGAACGCCGGGAATGATCCCTACGGCAACTATAAGCAGGGCCAGGACACCGGACAGCTGACCGTCATGCTGAGCAAAGTCCACGCTGCTCACGACTTGAAATTTGGATTCGAGGGCCGCCTGCACCAGATGAATTACATCCAGACCAATGCACCGTTGGGTTTCTTCAGCTTCGATAACACCGGCACTTCGCTGTGCTCGCTACAGGAGCCCTCAACACAATGTGCAGACAACCCCAGCAAGACCAGCGGCGGCGACGCAATTGCCAGCTTCCTGACGGGCCAGTTTACCCAGAACTGCGCAGGCAACGGTTGCGGCTCCTACTACGAACTTCAGTTCCAACCCGCAACCGAGAGCTTCCAGTATGCCTGGTTTGCCCAGGACAATTGGAAGGTGACGCCCAAACTCACCTTGAATCTTGGCTTGCGCTATGACGTCACACTGCCGCGCACCGAGCGGTACAACCGCCAGAACTGGTTCAATCCGAACGCCGTGAACCCGCTGAATGGCGGCAAGATTTCGTACACCGATCCGCTAACCGGCGCAAAGGTTACACGCGCGCTCGTCGGCGGCGAAGTGTTTGCGAGCCCCAGCGAGCGCACAAACTATGTAACGGATTGGAAAGACATCCAGCCGCGTTTTGGCCTCGCTTTTCAGTTCTCACCGAAAATGGTGCTGCGTGGCGGCTATGGAATCTATTACGGGCAGTCCCGCTCGGGAGCCAGCGGAGTTGTGCCTTATGGCAGTGCAGGGTTCAACCAATTTACCAATGTCATCACCACGTATCACAACGATGGCCAAACGCCTTACCTGCACTTGAACAATCCCTTCCCCGCCGGTTTGATTCAGCCTGCCGGGAATTCTCTTGGGCTATTGAACGATGTAGGCCTTACAGCAAATGGAACGATCCGCACCGCCGCCGCGAACCGCACGCCACAGGAACAAAGTTGGACTTTGGGAATCCAGCGCCAGCTGCCCTGGAACATCGTTGTCACTGCGGATTACCTCGGGAAGAAGGGCACGTATCTTCCTTTCAGCGGCTCCAACACTCCGGATATTCTCGGGCCAGGGGTGGAGAAGTACGCCGGGAATACGCCGCAAATGAACACTCTGAATAGCTACGTGAGCAATCCGTTTTTCGGAATCATCACCGACCCGAACAGCAGCCTATCCTCTGCGACAATCCCTGCCTATCAGTTGGAGCTTCCCTATCCGCAGTTCGGCCTTTCCCCCGGCGTGTTTACCGATGTTCAGATGATTGCGAACTCCAGCTACAATGCACTGCAGCTCACCGCAGAAAAGCGCTTCAGCAACGGCCTGGAGTTCCTGGTGAACTACACCTGGTCAAAGTCGATTGACGACTCCTCGCAGGCGGACGACAACGTCACCTGGCTGGGGAGCTTCACCAGCCTGCAGGACCCGAATAAACCGTATCTGGAAAGGAGCCTGTCAACCTTCGACACGCCCTCGGTTTTAAGATTCAGCTACAGCTACGATCTACCATTCGGGCGTGGCAAGGAATTCGGAAGCGACATGCCGCGGGTGCTCGACGCGATCGTCGGTGGCTGGACGACCAACGGTATATGGTCGATCAGCGACGGCCGGCCACTTACTTTTATAACCGGTACGACACCGATACCTACCTACGGCACGGTGCGGCCCAACATAACTGGCACGTTGAGACGAAATTACGGTCACGATTGGGTGGACAGTTTCTTTGCCAATCCGGGTGTCCTCCAATCTCCACCGCCGTACACTCTTGGCGACGTGCCGCGGTCTCTGGCGGAGGTTCGTACGCCCCTGTTGTTTGCGGCTGACTTGTCGTTGATCAAGCAGTTCCTGCTGTCTCCGGTGCACGAAGGAATAAGATTGGAGCTGCGGCTGGAGGCTCAGAACGCGTTCAATCATCCCACGTTTAGCGTAGGTGGCCCGGGGGCCAGCACAACCTCAGTAGGGGATCCCAATTTCGGAGTGATTAGCAGCATGTCACCAATCGGCCCGCGGCAGGGTCAATTGGCTTTGAAAATACTCTTCTAGGTTGAGGTGCCCTGAGAGCTGAAAACGTGAGGGCCGTGGTTAGAATTCGTACCATCGGTTCCGAACGTTGCGCCATTGTCGCCGAGCGGCAGTGTGATTGTCCGACTGTTACTGGCGTCGGTCTAAAGGGTAAGCAGTAGGGTGCCCCAACCACTCCCGAGCTTGAGCGACAACTGGGCAAGGAAATCAACTATACGGTCCTGACTCCCGAAGGAGTTCGAGACTCGGCGTACGCGCACGGATGCCTTCGTAGAGAGCGTCTGGCAGAGTAAGCGTATCCGGCTGATGCCTAAAGATGAGGAAGCTGACATCGCACACCGTTGACTGGGTGATACCCGCCCGTGCCCTCTCAAAGAAATCTTCCAAGTGTTTGCCCATCCCGAGACCCGCTTTATGAGACGCCTGCGGATTTCTACTGAAGACTCCTCCGGGTCTGTTCAGCCCGCTGCCGTATCAGCGCCGCGACCTTTTCCGCGACCGGATGCGCAATCTCCACCTTTCCAAGGCTGCTCATAACCTTCTCGGCCATTTCCGGCACGCGCCTGCGTGTCTGCGCCCTGCCCAGTCCCGCCTCCTCCGCCAGCCGGTCGAAGTTTCTCGGCATAACCTTTTCAGAGGAGTATTCTCCGCCGATCTTCATCGCCATATCCCGGCTGAGCTCGGGGTAGTACAAGGTACTGACGACATCGTACAGTGGCGAAAGCCGGATCTGCAGGTCCGGCGCGCCTGCACCATGAGAGAGGAGCGAAAAATTCTTGCCGTGCGCATCGTTATTGCCGACGAGATAGTTGAAAATCACCGCATCAAGAAGCCGGTTCAAATCGATGACGGGCGTGCTCGAGACATCGCGCAGCAGCCCAAAGCACTGCTTAAGCGATGGTCCCCCTTCCCTCTGGTACTTCAGTTCCGGGACGATGCCCAGTGCCTGGCAGAAATCCTCCTGGTGCAGCCTTTCGAGAACCGGACTGCCGCCGGCTACCTGGCGATGCGTGCGGTCATAGCGCTCCACCAACAGGTAGTCCATGCCCTCCACGTTCCGTGACTCCACCGAAGCTGCAGGAAGACCCACGGCCACAGCCAGTCCGATGCAGAACGCTTCGTTAAACACGACACCCTCAAAACGCTCTACTGCCGGCTTCAGGATATGCGTGCTTGGCGCTCCCCCGAGCGGAAGGCAGACATCCCCCCCTTCGATGCGAACTGCAACCTTATACTGCGCCCCGGCTAGCGAGAGCCGTATCCCCTTATCGCCTGCAAGCAATGGGCGCTTCGGAAGTTCTTTGAGAATCGCAGCAAGTTGCGGTGCGGAGAGTTTGCGGTAACCATAGTCGGGCTCCGACAGAGACTCGCCGGCCGGAATGAAAGTGACGGCGCCCGCGCATTCGCCGCCGATGCGCTCCAGCATAGCGTAATCATTGCGCTCGCTGATGCCTAAGTTGCGGGCGACCGTTGCCCGCTGGGCTTGCTCCGGCAGAAGGCCGGCAAAGAACCCGCGGCATTCATTACGCCTGAAGCGTTCCTTGCGTAGCGGCAAGGACTGCGAAAGAGCCGTTGCGCCTGGCTTGCTGAGCCAGGTTTCGGCATAGTCAAACACCATCTGTCCGCCCTCATCCTGAATGAGATGGCCGACGAGATCGTTGAACAGGTAAACGTCGAGCGTTCTCGCTATGGGCCTACTCTCCCTTCTCCGGCTTCGGCGGCGTGAGAGTGATTTTTATTCCCAACCCGTTGAGGATCGCGAGCACCTTTCCGATTTCGCAGGTTTCCTTCCCTCTTTCCAGGTCGATGACAAACCGCAGACCCGTACCTGCGGCTAGGGCGAGACTCTTTTGCGTCACCCCAAGGCTCTTGCGGGTGTTTCGGACGAGCTTACCAATCTCGTGGGGTGTATATTTCACCTCGACCTCTTTGATATTACCGTACGGTAATCTCTTCGCGTTTCCAGGCTTAAATTCAACATAATATTACCGAACGGTAACATAACTCAAGGTCCGCCTTGCCGATATAATGCTACCGTACGGGAATTCATGAGTCGATGTTTAGGGCTTCCCAGACGATAGATATTACCGATCGGGAACATGGCTAGCTTGAACAGGGCGGGTGTGAAATCGTCCTCAGGCAACCTTCGACGTAGAGGACAGTGCAAAGGATGTTGCCGAGTGGCCGCCAAAATCCTATCTATAGGAAAAGCATT
>DATJVZ010000012.1:0-6722 GCA_035501575.1 Terriglobales bacterium
CGGATTCCGGATGAGGTTTTCTTATTCGGTGTGGTTTACATCAACGCGACCCCGGAGAGCTATGTCAAGGAAGCCTATGACTTCGACCGCCTTCGCAAGTTGCCGAACTATCTGGCCCTCGAGAAGTTCAGCAGTCCGGCGCAACTCTCCGACTTGAAGGGCTTCGCTCTGGACAGCCAAGACATAAAGGACCTCAAGGACTGCAAACCCGACCACTGTAACCTTCAGATTCCCGCTAGCACCATTGCAGACGTTCATCAAACCATTAATTGGTCCGATCCCGATGCTGAACAACAAGTAAATCAAATGGCACAGAAGAGAGCGTTGCAGCATCTTCTGGACTATCAAGAAAAAGGGAATCAGGCCCTGGGCGTCTACAACGACAAGCACGACCCGACCGAAGTGCCGGAACAGTTTAAGTACATGCTGAGCTATGCCAAAGTTCTGCCGAAAGCGCTGCCGGATTATTACAACTACCTTCTCGACTATCCCAACGGCAAGCCCGCCAATGTCGAGAACATGTTTTATTGGGAAAAGGTGAAATTTGGTCTTAAGCCGACGCTGCGGATGGTGCAGGTTGTGACCATGCAGGGAAACAATCCACACGAGCCAGCCTACACAATCGCTGAAAAACAAATTTATTCCAGCCACTACTTTGAGACGGCCCTGGACCTTACCTATTGCATCCGCAGCGACGATCCAAAACAGCCGGGCTTTTACCTCATCATGATCATGGGATCGGAGCAGGGGGGGCTCACCGGCTTCAAGGGCTCGATCGTCCGCAAGGCCGCGGTGGGACGATCGGTTTCCAATCTGCAAAAATCGTTGACGACGATCAAGACCGCTTTGGAGAAGAGTCAATAAGGTTCCGCCGAGGGCGAGCGGTGACAAATGCAAGGGTCTTGCCCCTGACTAACTGCAGGTTCGAATCTAGAGGTCGAAGAATGAGCGGGTACATTGATTGTTTGAGTCTCGGCGAAGTCAACCCGACTATCTCTTAGCGATGGAGTAAAAATGCTCGGCGCAACGCGAATCTCCGCCCAAACCATGCTATATGCATCCAGCGCGGATTTCTGTCAGATCTTCGAGAAGGACATGGACAGCTTGTATCTGTTGTCGTTTTGGCTGACCGGTGATCACTTACTGGCTGAGAAGTGTTTTGTCCGAGGCTTGGAGGACTCGCAAAAAGGCAACCCTGTTTTCAAGGAATGGACACTATCCTGGGCTCGGCGGTCGATTATTCAGAGTGCAATCCAAATGATCCGGCCACGGCCAGCACGCAACCGCACGTCAAGCTCTACGTCAGATCGTAGCGCGGGCCATGCCATGACACAGCCAGCGGAGATTGCCAACCTTGTGGAGCTCCCGCAATTCGAGCGCTTTGTATTCGTGATGTCCGTGCTCGAGCGCTCCTCCGATCACGAGTGCTCGCTTCTTCTGGACTGCACCCGGGGCGATGTGATTGCCGCGCGAACTTGGGTGCTACAGCAGATCGCAAAGGGCGGCGGAAGTTCTTTGCAAAATGGTAAACATCGATTCGGATGAGCACGCTGTCCGGACAACCCCGGATCACTACCCCAGCCTGAGAGGCTCCGCGGTAGGTCTGGACTTCCAGAAAATTATCGCCGCGACGAGAATCGACGGGCAAGACCACCCAGTTGTAGGCGAACTTCCGCCGCCACGCCCATCCAACCGATGGTTGAACAGTCGCCGGAGTTCACATGCACGCTGGCGTCATGGCCGGGTATCCCGGCGGCGCCTTGAATCCCGGGAGGGGCGTTAGCCCTCAACTTGCTGTTCGCCCTTCGGCTGTTGCTGGAGTCGTCTTTGTTTTCATGAGCTTCGAAGCCAAGCCGGTCACGACGATGCTGACGATCAAGTAGAGAACGACGGTTGGTACAACCAGTTTCTGTTGCGGGAAATTGGCATGCGCAATCGCCAGTGCAAGGCCCGGATGGCGAGAAGCGGTTGCCATGGCGAGCACGGAGCGGTCCTCGGTGTCCGGCCCGCCGAATAAGTGGCCGATGATGTAGCCAATCAGAGCGAAAGCAACGAAGCTGAGAAGCGTGCCGCCGACTAGAAACCGCAGATTGGTCCGTATCAAAACAAAAAGCGCCGGTAGTGCGCCCAAGATCAAGAGCACCGCGGCCAGAATGCCAATGGGTCTCGCTACACGGTCAGCAAACGACGATGCAACGGCACGCAGCACAATCCCCCCTAGCAGCGGCGTCAATACGGTTTTGAACACTATGATGGCAACCGACAGAACCGACACGTACAGCGGCACGCCGGTGACCTTTTCAAATATCTTCATGGTGATCGGTATCGCAACAATTGAGAGCACCACCGTCGCCACCAGGAGACCAATCGTGTAGTCTTCCTTGCCGCCAGCCTTGAGTGCTTTCTTTGGAAAGATCGGAGGAACCGGGGAAACCGAAAGGGCAACCAGGGCGATTTTCACCTCTGGGTCTAGGTGGAACGTCATGACCAAGAGCAACGCAAGCAAGGGCATCATCACGCTCATGGAGAAGAACCCGCGAATTAGGAGCCGGGGGCGCCGGAACAGGAACGTTGTGTCGGCAAATGTCGCTCGCAATCCCAGCGCGAACACGGTGAGGAAAATACTAGCCTTCAAGACGTGCGGAATAAGAGTTTGTAGGTTCATGGTCAGACTCCTTGTGCCTTGGTTTCCGCCGAGCGCGGCGTACGCTTGCACGCGGCTTGTTTCTCTTTGAATTACGAGCTGGTTATTGTTGAAAGACCAAACGAGGTCCGTTTCGGAATCTTGCGAACTGAGCTGCCGGTGTCCCGGAAAGCGCCTCGCTTTCGACTCCGGCTGCGGGAGATGCTGGGCCCTTACCGCCGGCATGGATTGAATCCGGTTGCTGCCCCATTCGCGGCCCCTGCACCCAGCAGCGGGAGCGAAAACGTCAAATCAGCTACCCGAGTCTTCGTATCCCATATTCCCCATTTCATGTCACACATCCGTCTTCGTTTTTCGAATCATGTCTTGCATTTCAAAACCGTCCAGCAGGGCGAACAGAAATCTCTTCTGATAGCTTTTCATCGATGGTTTCATCACGTCCACCTCGTCGAGGTTTGTTTTGATTACTTCGGATGCTTGTTGCTCGATACCGGCTGAGTCTTGATTTGGCTGAGGCGGATGATCGCGCCCGCCGCCGTATACCGGACCACCTCTTTTATCGTCGTCCAGTCTTGCCACGAGCTCCGGAGCCATCTTTGGATCCCCCCGCAGTGCAAGAGATTCCAGAGCAGCGATGCGGACGATCCAGCTCTTGTCGGAGGCAGCCTTAACCAGTGCCGCCTCGCTTCTTGGATCGTGGTCCTTGCTGAGCACCCGGGCCGCGGCGGCACGCACCGGCGAGACGTCGTCCTTCGTCAACATCTTGAAACCGCCATAGCCGATGCCTGCGAACGGGACAAATCCGATGCCTTGCTCAAACCTGAATTGCGCCATTTTCTTCGGGTCGCTCTTCTGTTCATCGAGGAGGGAGCCGCCAGTCTTTCTCTCCCCAGTGAGCACGGCGTAGTAAACGCCATAGCCTCGGTTATCGCCCAGTGCAACCATGGCACGAGCGCACGAGAGAACGACTCCCGCGTCCTTCTCGCCGCCGAGAATAATGTCACCCAGCTTGGGCGCGGCCGACCTGGCATTCATTTGACCCAGGGCATCCGCGGCCGCCGCCTGGACGTCGGGCTTTTCATCGGCCAGAGCCTTGGTGGCCAACTCGGGGGCGGCTGGATCGTTGGGCAGGAAGCCCCCGCACACGCACGGCGGCAGTTCGATTTTCGGTGCTCTTATCGGATAACCCATCTCGCAATACAGCCCAGGTCTGGTCCACCGGCGTTTGCGCACGCGCGGGGAAGGTTAGAAGCAGCGGCAACACTGAGAAAAACATCCGCAGATACCTGTTCAGAGATCGCAAGGTGGTTTCTTCAAGGCACATAGTTCCTCCGTCGATGTGATGTGAGGGCGGTTCCTGCGAGCCGTCCCTCCGAGCCGTCCCTCCGGGTTGACTACTTTTGCTTGGGCCGCGATGGCGATTAGGGCACCCTTGTCTTGTGGACCGCGTCGATCGCCAGTTGCAGGTTTTGGACGATTTTGGCTTCGATCAGATGAGGACCCTTGGTGCTCATCGCCGCGTCGAACTGCTTATGGAACTCCTCCGCGGTCGTCGCCCGGGTGGCGGGCACGCCCTGTCCCTCGGCAATCTTGACCCAGTCCAGCGACGGATTGTCGAGGTGCATCATCGAGAGCATTTTTTCGTTGGCCTCGCCCTCGCGAACCCTTGCCAATTCGATATTCAGAATCCCGTAGTTTTCGTTCTTCACCACGACGACGGTGACATCGACCTTTTCCCGTGCCATGGTCCAGAGCGCCTGGGGCGTATACATCCCGCTACCGTCGCCTTCGAAGATAACGGTCTTCCGATTCGGGCACGCCACTGCGGCTCCCAACCCGACTGGGAGTCCCCCGCCGATGGCCCCGCCACATTCCCCGAACAGATAGTCGTGTGCCCGGGCTCCTTCGGTCCGACGATAAAGCGCTGCTTCCGTTGTGGGCGAATCCGTCACTAATATCGCGTTCTCCGGCAGCCCTACTCCAATGCTCTGTCCTACTGAATCATCCGTCAGAACACCTGTCGGCGGAGCGTTCTGAGAGCGCGCCCGGCGTGTGACTGGTTGGGAAGGGGCGCCGACCGCCTTGGCGAGATCGCCAAGCGCAGCCCATATGTCGTGATCGACGGTCGCCAGCGCTGTCACTAGGCAGTCGGCGGGGACCTTGATGACCGGCTTGCCCTTGTAGGCGAAGGTCGTAACCGGGAAAAGCGCGCCCACGAGGATGAGCTGCGCATACTTTTGAAAGAACGGGATCGCTTGTTCGGGAAGATACGGAATCTTTTCGACCGCAACACGGCCCTCCCCCCGGGCGAGGCGTGACGGGGTAGTCTCTGCCAGCAAGTCAGCTCCGGTCTTGGCGGCGATGCGCCCGGCGAATTCCAAACCGTCGCCATACAACGCGTGACTGCCCAGGAGGATTGCCGTCTTCTTGCCGTTACTCAACAGCGCGACCACTTCCTGAATTGTCTGGGGCGAGACTTTGGATGTCTCCATCGGCGGGGCCGGCACCGGCGGAGCGACCGTCGGATCCCAGTGGCAGTTGGTGGGAGCGATGACGGTGCAAATCTTCCCGGCGCCAATACGGGAATAACGTGCCGCCAGCGCCCCGAGTACGGCCAGATCACTGGCCGACTTGGCTTGGTGCGCCCAATGCGAGACGACGCGGGCCAAGTCAACAATGGTACCGTTGATAAGCTCATGTTCGGCGAAATTGGGCTGGTGATAAGTCGCGTTGGCACCTACCACGTTGACGATCATCGTGTTGGCCCGCCCCGCATTGTGGAGATTCGCGATGCCGTTCGCGAAGCCGCTGCCTACGTGCAGCAAAGTGAATGCGGGCTTGCGGGCCATGCGCGCGTATCCGTCCGCCGCGCCTGTCACTACGTTCTCTTCTAGGCAAAGAACGGCACGCGTGTCCTGGGTCCGCCCCATCTCGTAGACGAGTTGCATCTCAGACGTGCCTGGATTGGCAAAACAGGTGTCGAGTCCCGCGTCGGTCAGTGCCTTGAATAACGCCTGAGCTCCGTTCATCGTCGTGTTCTCCTGTATCGTTGCGATTCCAGACCGAGGGTACCTGTGCAGTCGATCTCGTTCCTGTGATCGTTCCCTGGTGTGGCCCTACACATCTTTCGTGAATCTCGAAACCATACCAGTAGCCTCTGTCAGAGCAAACTACCGGTCCCAGACCATGGTCAGCGGGCTGATCGACGACCGGTTCGCCGCGAATCTAGTCGACGGCGAACGCTACGAAGAGCAATCGGTTCTACTTCTTTACTTCTTCAAACGCGAAAACGCGGTTCCAGTCATTCTTCATGCTCACGACCGTCCAGCCGTCCTTTTGCGCCTGATCGTAAAGCGCCTGCGTGAAGGAGCCCAGTGCGACGCTCGGTAATCCGTTTGCCGGACCGTAGGCGGTTTCGCGTGCAGCATCATCGTGTAACACCAGAAGCTCGAACCGCGCGCCGCCACCGCTCTGCGTGTATTCCAACATCTCCCGGTCACCATCAGAATTGCCGAAGGCCATGATGGGACGGCGTCCGATGTACTGGTTGATGCTGATCGCCTTGCCGGCTTTATCGTCATTGAAGTTCACCTCTGGCAAACGCACGAGCACGGCCTTGTCGTCGCGCATTTCAAACTTCGTCTTAATTGTGCTGCCAACGATCTGTTCCGGCTGGATGCCATAGGTCTGCTCGGCCCACGGACGCATGAACTCGACGCCGCCACCGGAGACGATAAACGTCTTGAAGCCGTTCGCGCGTAGGTAGGTGAGCAGCTCGTGCATCGGCTGATAAGTCATTTCGGTATAGAGCTTGCCGGTCTTCGGATTCTTCGCGGTGGCGATCCAGTCTCTGACGATCTGCTCGAATTCCGTCGTGGTCATTCCCGCATGCGTGGCCATGATGATTTCGAGGAGCGCGCGTTCACCGCCTGCGGCCACGCCTTTCAAATCGCCCTTGAGCACCGAGGCGAACGGTTCTGTGGTTTTCCACTCGGGATGCTGCGGCGCGAGCGCCTTTACGCGGTCGAGCACGAAGTAAAGCTGAACCGGCAGCGGCTGCTCACACCAGAGCGTGCCG
>DATJVZ010000013.1:0-11178 GCA_035501575.1 Terriglobales bacterium
TTATCGCCTCTTTCCATGCGCTGGAGCGAAAAGAAAACTTTGAAGGCATAGCTTTACCCTATGCTAGTATAGACGCAGAGCTTCGCAGTGGGGATGTTTTGCTGGTGCTTAAACGAACCTCCCGCCGGCAAACCGAAGCCAAATTAAGGTTTGCGTTTAGGGATCTGTGGGTCATCCCTCCGGGGAAAACAGTAATGGGAAGAGCCATTCTGGCCGCTGTCGTGCTCTGCTTTTCGCTTTCTCTCGCCGCCACCCAAAGCTCCAAACCAGTTGATACGATTCCGGTAAGCCAGATTCATACGGGCATGCGCGGGGTCGCCTACACCGTGTTTCAAGGCACCAAGCCCGAAGCCATGGAGGTGGAAGTCCTTGGTGTGCTGAAGAATGCCAACGGACCGAAGGGCGATGTCATCTTGATTCGCCTGGGCGGGGAGAAGGCTGAATATAACGGTGTGGTAGCCGGAATGAGCGGCAGCCCGGTTTATTTGAATGGCAAGCTAGCGGGCGCGGTGGCTTTTCGCATCGGTGAGTTCTCGAAGGAGCCCATTGCCGGAGTGACTCCGATCACCGAGATGCTCGAAATCAACGCCCTGGACCGCAGCCCTGGGGTACCCTCGTCGGTCGAGGCGAAAGCCGCTGCCAATTTGTCGAGCAAAACCGCGAGCCCAGGCCTCGATGGCACTCCGGTCGAAGGTTTCACCAACTATCTCACTCCGATCGATACCCCGCTCGTCTTTAGCGGATTTTCCGAGGACGCAGTCCAGCGTTTTGCCACTCAGTTTGCTGCCGCCGGAGTTGTGCCGGTGATGGGCACGGGTTCGGTGAGCGATGCCGCTCAAGTGGAACCGCTCGAGCCCGGTTCGGCGGTGAGCGCTATTTTAGTGCGGGGAGACATGGACATTGCCGCCACCTGCACGGTCACCTACATGGATGCCGATCATTTGCTGGCTTGCGGCCATCCTCTGATGCAATTCGGCATGGTGGACATGCCCATGACCAAGGCGCAGGTTCTGGCCACCCTGGCTTCTCCGCTCCATGCCTTCAAGATTGTGAATGCCACCGAAGCCGTGGGTGCTTTTGTCCAGGACCGCCACAACGGCATGCTCGGGGAGTTCGGCAGGAAGCCGGAGATGATTCCGGTCACGCTCACCCTCCGCGGCGAGTCGAGCGACAAGCAGTTTCACTACGAGATCCTGAATAATGCCCGCTTGAGTCCGATTGCCATGATGGCAACGGTGTTCAATGCCTTGCATGGAGTAAACGAATACGGAGAGGACGCCACCTACCGCATGAAAGGCCGAATCCATGTGGAAGGCTACCCGGACGTCGCTCTGGAAAACATGTTTACCGGTCTCGAGAGCGGACCGCCCAGTGCCATGCTGGCGGCGAGTTCTTTAGGGGAACGCTTCAGCCGAATTTACGACAATCCCTATAAGACACCTGCCATCCGCGGCATCCAGCTCGATTTCGATATTGATCGGGATCACCGCTGGGCCCGCCTGGAGACGGCTCGTACCGACATCATCGAAGCCCGACCCGGCGATGACATCACCATCGAAGCCTTGCTGCGGCCCTATCGCGGGGAAGGCATCTTGGAGCACATCCCGATTAGCATTCCAACCTCTACCTCCAAAGGTCCTTTGCGAATCTTGGTCAGCGACGGCGACACCCTGGATCACCTTCGCCGCAGCAGTTCGTTACTGGCGCGCAAATTGGATTTGGCTTCAACCATCTCCCTGCTGAACAAGGAGCGAGGCAATAACCGAGTCTACGTGTCGCTGCTCGAAGCCGATCCCGAGGCGATGATCGCCGACAAGGTTATGCCGTCCCTGCCTCTGTCGATCATGAACGTCATGGATGGCATGCGAGGCACGCAAGACATGGTGGTGTCGAATGAATCCTCGGTCAACGAAGCAGCTACTCCCCCGCTCGACTACGTCGTGGTCGGCGTCCAGGTGCTGACCATCAATATCAAATAGTTGGTGCAGTTGGTCTCGGTCCCCCCGGTCGCTGTCCCCCGTGCGGATGGATACCTCGGCGGCGGGTGAGCGCCATGCTAATCTAAATCTTCCCCAAATTTGTTCGTGAGGTTTCAACTTTGGCGATCCGCCTGGCTAGATACGCGCTTCTTCTATGTCTGATTGCACTCTCCGTGTTGGCCGTCGCGCAAGGCACCCGCAGCTGGGAACAGTCGAGCTTTGAAGACCTGGTTAAGGGTACCGCCCAGGGAGTTGCCATCATGAGCCGGGGCGGCCTGGAACTGGCTCCGGCCTTCACACCCTTGGTCACTACCCCGTCCACCTACATTTGGTCGATCGCCGCCCAACCCGATGGCACTCTCTTCGCTGCCGCCGGTTCTCCCGCCCGCATCTATCGCATTGCCGAGGGGAAATCCACGGTCATCTTTTCCCCTCAGGAACTGCAAGTCCAGGCTCTGGTCGTGGGCCCGGCGGGCGTGATCTACGCGGCCACGAATCCGGATGGAAAGATCTACCAGCTCGTACATAGCGGTGCTGCGGCCAAGAAAGCCGAGGGAGTTGCTGCGGATGCGGAATGGAGTTCCTCGGTTTATTTCGATCCCGAAAGCAAATACATTTGGGACCTCGCCATCGACGGAGCGGGGAACCTGTATGCCGCAACCGGAGATCAAGGACAAATCTTCCGCATAACTCCCCAGGGCCAACACTCTCTCTTCTTCAAGAGTGAAGAAACCCATATTCGCGTGCTCGCCTTCGATCGAAGCGGCAATTTGATTGCCGGTTCGGATGGAAGCGGTCTGGTCTATCGGATCTCTCCTGGCGGGGAAGGCTTCGTCCTCTACAGCGCGCCAAAAAAGGAAATCACCGCCCTGGCGATCGGCCCGGACGGCAACATCTATGTGGCGGGCGCAGGCGAAAAGCATGGCGGAGGCGGTGCAACTGGCTTTTCGATTCCGATCACGACTCCGCCTTCAACCGGAGCCGGCCCTCAGACGGCACCGCCCGGCCCCGGAGCGCCTCCGAGCACTCCCTTACCGCTGGGCAATCCTTCTACGGCCAGCGCCAGCGGCGGCTCGGAGATCTATCGGATTTCGCCTGACGGCTCGCCGGCGCGGATTTGGAGCTCACGGGAAGACCTGGTTTACGCTCTCGCTTTCGACGGCCACGGCCGCTTGCTGGCAGGCACCGGGAATCACGGGAAAATCTTCGCCGTCGGGCGCCCGGGTGAGTTCCGCGATCTGCTCACGGCCGCTGCCAGCCAGGTCACCGCTTTCACGCCTGCTCCGCAAGGCGGGTTGTATGTCTCCACAAGCAATCTAGGCAAGGTGTTTCTGGTGAGCGCCAATTCCACCGCCGAAGGCACTTACACGAGCGACGTTTTCGATGCGCACATTTTCTCGCAGTGGGGACGGCTCGAGTTCCGCGGAGCCGGCAAGCTGGAGCTGTTCGCGCGCAGCGGCAATGTGGATAACCCGGATCGCAACTGGAGCGCCTGGAAGCCGGTTGAGTTCCAGAAAGACGGGCTCGTCAATGCGCCCCCGGCCCGCTTCATTCAATGGAAGGCCGTGCTCGACTCCGGCGAGCCGGCGCCGCGCCTCGACAGCGTGCGGCTCAACTATTTGCCCAAGAATGTGGCGCCGGAATTTGACGATGTGACCGTGCAAATTGGCATGCGCTACCAATCCATGCCCAAGGCTCCGGGCTCGGAACTCAACCAGCCGCATTTTGAGAGTCCCCCGACTGCCATCCGCGACCGGGACTCGGTCGGGGTGAAGTGGAACGTGCACGACGACAACGATGACCAGATGGTGTACACGGTTTATTACCGCGGCGATGGCGAGACGCGATGGCTGCTGCTCAAAGACAATCTGACCGATAAGTTCTACTCCTTTGATGCCTCGCTGCTTCCCGATGGGGGATACACGGTCAAGATCGTGGCCTCCGACGCTCCGTCGCATTCTCCCGGTCAGGCGCTGAGCACGGAAAAAGAGAGTGAGCGCTTTGAAATCGACACCACTCCTCCCCGAATCGAGAACCTGGCGGCTGCCGTCGATGGCGGGCAACTGCGCGTGAGCTTCCGGGCGGTGGATAGCTTTTCGGCCATCAAACGCGCCGAATACTCGCTTGATGCCAGCGACTGGCAATTTGTGGAACCGGTCGGACAGATCTCGGATTCGAAGACCGAGAACTATGATTTTCACGTGGCGATTCCCGTCGACCGCGGATCGCCGGGTTCGAACCGTGGCGCGGGGAGCCAAGAACACATCGTTATCGTACGGGTCTACGACCGCTACGACAATTTGAGCTCCGCAAAAACCGTGGTTCCGGCCAAGTAGCCCGCCGACTCAGCCCCCGGCCGGTTCCAGTTCTCGAGCCGAGGGGTTCGGTTGCCGCAGTTCGGGAAACTGCCAGGCCCAGATGGCGACAATGACCAGCGTCCCCACCCCGCCCAGCACAACCGCCGGCACGGTTCCGAACCAGTGGGCCGTCAGGCCGGACTCAAACTCTCCCAACTGATTGGAGGCCCCGATGAACAGCATGTCGACGGCATTAATCCGTCCCCGCATTTCATCAGGGGTGCCGAGCTGGATCAGAATGGCGCGAATCACCACGCTGACCATATCGCAGGCTCCGACCAACAGCAGTGCAACCAGTGACAGTACCAGATTGCGGGAGAGGCCAAAGAGGATGGTGAAGATCCCGAAGCCGGCCACGCACCACAGCATCGTGGGTCCTGCCCGACTCTTCAAAGGACGATGAGCGATCAAGACGGCCATGACGGCGGCCCCGATTCCGGGAGCGCTGCGCAGCAGCCCGAGGCCCCAGGGTCCGCTATGCAGAATCTCGCGGGCGTAGACCGGCAGCAGAGCTACGGCTCCTCCCAGCAGAACGGCGAAAAGATCGAGCGTTACCGAACCGAGAAGCAGCTTGTGGTCCCAAATGTAGTGGAAGCCAACCAGAACGCTCGCCAGGCTCAAAGGCTGCTGCGGGCGGGGCTTTTCTCGTACTTGAATTCGCAGCATGGAAGCCACCCCTCCAAGCGCAATCAGCCCGGCGGTTGCATAAACCGGAGCCGGTCCGCGGGAAAGGGCATAGACCACGCCGCCGATGGTTGGGCCCAAGATGGTCGCCGCCTGAAAGACACTGGAATGCCAAGCGACGGCATTCGAAAAATGGGCAGGCGGCACCAGCTGCGGCAGCAAGGCGCGACTGGCAGGGAAACTGAACGCGCGCAGCAGGCCGAGCAGGGCCACAACCACGTAGATGAGCGAAACCGAACGGGGGCCTGTCAGAGCAATGGCCAGCAGCAGGACCGAGCAAAGGCCATACCCCGCGTAGGAGAGAGTCAGCAGAGAACGCCGGTCGAAATGATCCGCCGCATGACCGGCAGGCAGAAAAAACAGGATTCCGGGCAGAAACTGGGCCAAACCGACGAGTCCCAGATCGAGTGGACGCTTGGTGATTTCATAGACCTGCCATCCCACGGCCACGGATTGCATTTCCAAGGCTACGACCACGAAGAAGCGCGCGCCAACGTACGCCGTGAAATTGGGATAGGAAAAGGCGATACGGCCGGGGGAACCGGAGCTGGCGGACGCGGTCATGGTGACTTAACTCTACAATAATGTTTCTGGCCATGGTTCGATCTGTCGAGCTCGTTGCCTGGTTAGTCTGTGTGGCCTACTCGACCATTCCTTGCTTCTGGGTCTTGATCCATTCCCGCGCCGGGCGCTGGCGAAGCTGGAAGCGCTCACCTTATTTAGTTCTACTGCCGGCCTGGGTTCTCGCCGGGATGACGATGGCGGCGCTCACCGCCCCCTGGCGCTCCGAGCGGTTGTACTCGACTCCCTGGTCCTTGGTGCCGGCGAGCTTGCTGTTGGCCATCGGATTGTGGCTGTATGCGGAAGCCGGCCAGACTTTCAAGGCAAGCCAGCTCGGGGGGCTTCCCGAAGTCATCTCGGGACATGTCGACGAACGCCTGGTGACCGGCGGAATTCGCGCTCGCATCCGCCATCCCATTTATCTCGCGCATTTGTGCGAGATGTTGGCCTGGAGTCTCGGAACCGGACTTACCGTCTGCTATGGGTTGACCGGGTTCGCCGCCGCGACCGGCTGGATCATGATTTCGATGGAAGACCGGGAACTGGAAGGAAGGTTCGGTGCGGAGTACGTTGCCTACAAGCAACGTGTGCCCGCGCTGTGGCCGAGGTTGACGAAATGATCGAAGGCGGGCGCGGCAAGCTGGACCGGCGAGATATGATGAGAACGACGGTCGCTCTTCCTGCCGACAGAGAGCAACATCCTAAGACCGATTCTGAGCGGACAGAGAGGACCAACCGCGCTAGCGATGCGCTTTGAACTCTTCGTTGCCTCCCGCTATCTTCGGGCTAAGCGCCGGCAAGCCGTAATCGGCGTGATTACCGCCATCTCCATCACGGGTGTCGCGGCGGGCGTGGCATCCCTGGTAATTGCTCTCGCTATTAACAACGGGTTCCGGGAGGATCTTCAGGATCGCCTTCTCGGCGCGAGTTCTCATGTCAACCTGCTGCGGGTGGAAAGCGATGGGATCAAGAGCTGGCGCCCGCTCATGGATCGGCTGCGCCAACAACCCCATGTGCTGGCGTCAGCCCCTGCCATTTACGAACAAGTCCTGATCTCCCGCGGTCCGCGAGCTCGCGGGGCCGTGCTCAAAGGCATCATCCCCGCCGACGAGCGCAAGGTCAGCAATCTGCTGGGCAGCGAATCTGCCGGGTCGGGGAGTGCGCTCGACGAGACCACTGGCGAAACGCCGGCCCCCCCGGACTCCGAAGCCGAAGGCGGCGCGCCGGACGTTCTCGGCGAGGTCGAGGCCCGCCGTCAAAGAATGCCTCCTATCATCCTGGGCAAACAGATGGCCGACGATTTGGGTGCGACCGTTGGCTCCGTGGTTCTGGTTACAAGCCCGCAAGGTGAGCTCACGCCATTCGGCATGGTTCCCAAATACAACCGCTTCCGGGTGGCTGGGATCTTCAACTCCGGATTCTATGACTATGACTACTCCTGGGCGTTCGCCCGTTTGAACGACGCCCAGCGGCTGTTCGGCCTGAGTGATGAGATTTCCGTGCTCGAGTTCAAAGTGGACGACATCTACAAGGCCCGGGATATTGCCCGGGAGATTGAACAGCAGGCGGGAGCCGGTTTCATGACCACCGATTGGATGGAGCAGAACAAGGCCATCTTCCGGGCGCTGCGCCTCGAACGGCTCGTCACCTTCGTCACCATTGGCTTGATCGTGTTTGTGGCGGCGCTGAACATTCTGATCTCCCTGACCATGATGGTCATGGAAAAGACCCGGGATATTGCCGTGCTGATGTCGCTCGGGACACGAAAATCCCAAGTGCGCCGCGTGTTCATCGCACAAGGAGCATTGATTGGCATCATCGGAACCGCCGTCGGCCTGTTTTTGGGCTATGGGCTTTCCTGGCTGGGAAGCCATTACCATCTACTTTCCTTGGCTCCCGAGGTGTACTCCATTGACTACGTGCCGTTCGCGCCACACGCGATCGATGGCGTACTGGTGGCCCTGCTGGCCGTCGGAATCTCGCTGGTCGCCACCCTCTATCCTTCCTGGTCGGCGGCGCGGATCCTGCCGGCCGAGGCACTCCGTTACGAGTGAACGCCGCCAATGCCAGCTCTCTCCGAAGGTTAGCCCGGCGCACGCTGGTAATCCGTGCGCGTTTCGACGCCGATGACCTCGGTTATATACAGGTTTTTCGATTCTGACGTACAGTTTCTGGTAGAGGGATTGGGGAGGAGCAAGGGCGTGCTGCTCGTGTTCTAATGGAAGTGGGCTGGGGGCCGGCGAAAGTGGCTGGAGCCTGGTCGTGCCCTTTTGGAGACGAGGAGCATAGCTGTTGCATCTAAATAGCAAGGTTCTGGTGAGGGTGGAAGGCCTTAAGAAGGTCTTCCGTTCGGGAACGTCGGAATTGCAGGTCTTTGAAAATTTATCATTTCAGATCGCACAGGGCGAGATGGTTGCCGTCGTGGGCGAATCCGGAGCCGGCAAAAGTACCTTATTGCACATCCTCGGCACTCTTGATGGGCCTTCAGGAGGTGACGTATACTGCGCCAACCTACGCCTGAATTCGCTCTCCGAGGAGGGGGCTGCGGCGCTTCGTAATCACGAAATCGGCTTCATGTGGCAGTTCCACTATTTGCTGCCGGAGTTCACGGCGCTGGAGAATGTGGCAATGCCTCTGTTGGTTCGGGGTTACGCTCGGGATCGAGCTCAAGCGCAAGCATCCGAGTGGCTTCGTTCCGTCGGCTTAGAGGAACGGGCACAACATCGCTCGGGCGAGTTGTCTGGGGGAGAGCAGCAGCGCGTAGCCCTGGCTCGGGCGCTGATCACCCAGCCCAAACTCCTGCTTGCCGATGAACCCACTGGGGATCTGGATAGCCACACGGCGGACGGAGTTTTTCAACTGATCGCCAGGTTGCATCGCGATTGTCAACTCACGTCGCTCATTGCCACGCACAACCTCACATTCGCTCGCCGTTGTGATCGCGTATTGCGTCTACAAAATGGGCGAATTGCCGAAGTAGCGCCGGAGGCGTTGCCGGCATAGCACAAAGCGGCAATTGACTTTTGTAATAGAGCGTGCCGAAATGATAGATAATGGGAAGTCCGGCCTAGCGAAAGGGCCGGCTAAGGAGTGTTTGAATAGCTGGAACGTCTTAGACGCCATGGTCTGGCTGGCAACTGGATTCCGAGGTTCAAAGCCAGGCTAAAAGGGCTTGACCCGAGGGGTAGGTTGCGAGCGTAAGGGGAGGTACAGGGTTATGTTTGAGCGTTATACGGAGAAGGCGAGACGCGTCATCTTTTTCGCACGCTATGAAGCCAGCCAGTTTGGGTCACCTTATATTGAGACGGAACATCTGCTGTTAGGACTTCTCCGCGAAGACAAGGCTCTTACCAACCGTTTTCTGCGTTCCCATGCCTCGGTCGAATCGATTCGCAAGCAGATCGAGGCTCATACTACCATCCGTGAGAAGGTCTCGACTTCGGTCGATCTTCCTCTAAGCAACGAGTGCAAGCGAGTCCTCGCCTATGCCGCCGAAGAAGCCGAGCGGCTTTCGCACAAACATATCGGCACCGAACATTTGCTGTTGGGCCTGTTGCGGGAAGAAAAGTGCTTCGCCGCGGAAATCCTGCATGAGCGCGGGCTGCGGCTTTCGACGATCCGAGAGGAACTAGCGCGTACCAGCCAGGAGAAAACTCAGCCGCAGCGCCAGAGGGAATCGTCCCTGCTGAGCGAATTTTCCCGCGACTTGACCCAGGCCGCAATGGATACCCAGCTCGATCCCCTGATCGGGCGGGAAAGCGAGCTGGAGCGGGTGGTGCAGATTCTCTGCCGGCGCACCAAGAATAATCCTGTGCTGATCGGAGAGCCCGGCGTCGGCAAGACGGCGATCGTCGAAGGTCTGGCGCAGCGCATCGCCGACGGCGAAGTGCCCTCCTTCCTCGCCGACAAGAGAATTCTGGCTCTCGATCTTTCCTTGATCGTAGCCGGCACCAAGTATCGCGGCCAATTTGAAGAACGGCTGAAGACGATCATGAAGGAGCTGATGGAGTCGCAGAATTCCATCATCTTCATCGATGAGCTGCACACTTTGGTGGGCGCGGGTTCAGCCGAGGGCTCGCTCGATGCGGCCAACATCCTCAAGCCCGCTCTGTCGCGAGGCGAGATTCAGTGCATTGGGGCCACGACTCCGGGCGAGTACCGCAAGTCCATTGAAAAAGATCGTTCGCTAGAGCGTCGCTTCCAGGCCGTCAAGGTACCGCCGCCGAGCGAGGTCGACGCCACCAAGATTCTGTTTGGGATTAAAGACCGCTACGAGAAGTTCCATGCCGTCACCTATACCGACGACGCCATCAACTTCGCCGTAGCGCACTCCAATCGCTACATTCCCGACCGCTTTCTGCCCGACAAGGCGATCGACCTGGTCGATGAGGCGGGCGCGCGCGTGAAGCTGCGCCAGACCTCGCTTCCGGAAGAGATCACCGAAGTGCAAAAGCGCATTAAGTTCATCGTGCACCGCATGGAGAACGCCATCGCCAACCACGAGTTCGAGAAGGCGCGCTTCTACTCGGATGAGGAACGCAAGGAACGCGAGAACCTGCGCGCCCTGCGCGAAAAATATCATCTCGACGAGTCCTCGACCGGGGTTGTGAACCGCGAGGACATCGAAGAGGTCGTCAGCCGCTGGACGGGCGTGCCCGTTACTTCGATCAAAGAAGAAGAGTCGCAGAAGCTGCTGCGGATCGAGGAAGAGTTGCACAAGCGCGTGATCTCGCAGGATCGTGCGATCACCGCGCTGGCCCGGGCCATCCGCCGCTCGCGTGCTGGCCTCAAGAACCCGAATCGTCCGGTGGGATCGTTCCTGTTCCTGGGACCGACGGGTGTCGGCAAGACCGAAGTCGCCCGCACCCTGGCGCAATTCCTGTTCGGCACCGAGAAGTCGCTTATCCGCTTCGACATGTCCGAATTCATGGAAAAGCACTCGGTCTCGAAGCTGATCGGCTCACCTCCGGGGTATGTGGGATACGAGGAGGGCGGTCAGTTGACGGAGCGCGTGAAGCGCGCGCCCTACTCGGTGGTCCTGCTCGACGAAATCGAGAAGGCGCATCCCGACGTGTTCAACATCCTGTTGCAGGTGTTTGAAGACGGCCAGTTGACCGACGGTCTCGGCAACACAGTCGACTTCAAGAACACGATCCTGATCATGACGTCGAACATCGGCGCGCGGCACCTCATGAAGCGCACTGGCCTCGGCTTCCAGTCGGAGAAGGAAGACGTGATTTCCGACAAGGTCGAGGACATGGTGAAGAACGAGGTGAAGCGCACGTTCAACCCTGAGTTCCTCAACCGCTTGGACGAAGTCATCCTGTTCAACGCGCTATCGGAGCAGGATCTGATCCAGATCGTCGAGTTGATGGTCACGCAGTTGAACCAGCACCTCGCACAGAAGCACATCACCATCACCGTGCAGGAAGATGCACGGAAGTGGATCCTCGACAAGACGGTCACGGACCGCAGCTACGGCGCGCGTCCGCTGCGCCGGGCTATCCAGAAGTACATCGAGGACCCGCTGTCCGAGGCGCTCATCCAGGGCGCGATCCAGACCAGGCCGGCATTCCTCGAGGTCTACCTCGAAGGCG
>DATJVZ010000014.1:0-5079 GCA_035501575.1 Terriglobales bacterium
CGCCGGACTGCTGAACTTCTCGAGGGCCAGATAGTTCGGCAACTTGCGAAGGCGGTCGAAGTCATAGGCTTCCTTGACATAGCTCTCCGGGGTCGCGTTGATGTAAACCACACCGAATAAGAAAACCTCATCCGGAATCCGCGAATCCAGAGTCTTCGACACTGCTTCCCCCCTATGAAGGTCGGCGATCTGGTCCTGACTCAATTTGACGTCCTGTTGGAGATAGTTGGCTAGTTCAGCATTTGTTTGAGCAGGGCAGGATGCCGGAGCCCCGGCAATCAATACAATCAGCACGACCGTCACTACGAGATTTCGCATCATGACACACTCCTCTAAAACTCAACCTATCGATTCAGCCTGTCTCTATCCGCACTCAACCGAATTCGATCGGAATTTCTCGTCGTTCGAGAATGTCGCTTGCTTCGCGTTTCTCTCTGAGCCTCATCGCCAATCACCGCCTGTCAATGACCCCGGTCATCCTGGAGGCGCCGGCGCATAGCTTCTTTCAATGATGAAAAAGCCTGGAAGGAACCGCTTTATTGCCAAAGTCAATGGAATCGCCAGAATGCCGCCAACCGGGCCAAGCAGAAACACCCACCACAGCAGGGAGATCGTCTGCTCCATGAACGAGACAGTCGCGCCCTTCTTTCTCAGGAACATCGGAGTGATTACATAGTTTTGTACCAGTTGGGTCAGCACCAACCCTCCCACGACCAGTAAGGCCTTCTTCCAACCCAGCATGAGGAGCGCCAGACAACCCGGCGGCACCAGGGCGAGAAGGAAACCGATGCTGGGAATAAAGTTGAAGAAAAAATACAGGACGCACCAAACCAGCGGGAAATCCACGCCAAAGGCCACCAACAGCACCAGGTTGGCCAGCGCCGTCAGAACTCCGGTCGTGGCGTAGACGGCGACATAGTGGGCCACGTCATTCTGGACTTGGGTCAAGATCGGCCGGGCGTTCGCTCTCTTCGTATCTTCGGCTATCATCGCGAGAAGAATTGCTCCCAGCAGGATGACCACCAGCCCATCCGAGAAAAGGCGGCCCACCTCCGGCAGGATCAGATTCGCAAACCTGACAATCTCGTTGGAGGTGGACAACTTCGTCGCCGAAAAGCTGGTGATATCGATGCTGTGAGCATGTAAGAAAACCGCAACGTGCTGGTATAGGTCGCGCGCGTGCTCCTGATAGATGGGGAATTTCGCCTTCACGCTTGCGAGGTTCTCGTACAACAGAACCAATAAGGCTACGGCCAAAGTACCCATCAGGCCGATCGCAAGTGCCAAAGCCACGCTCTTGCGCAGGTGGAATTGGTGCATCATCCACTTCAGTAATGGAAGAGCGCTGTAGGCTAGGAGAAAGCCGAGTAAGATGAGCGAGAGGACATCGGATGCAGCCTTGATTCCCGCCGACACAATCACGATGCACGCGGCCCCGAGCAGGAAATGCATTGACCCCGACGTCAGGCGGTCGGTCATATCAGCATTGTCACTTTGGGAAGAGTGCACTCCCGCCGCAGACATTTTTCGCATCCTTTCCGAACATATTGAACAAGATCATTCAGGGTTCGTTTTCAAAATGTCCCATTTGTCATCGTGTTTTTCGAACACATGAAACTGGGGCTCTGACACTCGGTTAGAGTCTTCAGCGTCATTTTCTTTCGGGATAGGCCCCTCTGGCGACCTTGCGGGTCGGCGCGATGCCAGAGCGGTGAAAACATACGCGCCGAACAACGCCCCAAAGCCTTTCCAGACATGCACCCACTCTGCATCACCGCTCAACAACTTGGTCAGGTGACCGTACGCCAGGTAAACGTGTACAGCGGCAATGATCCATGACGTGAGTGGGCGCAACACAAAGCGTGGCACAGGAATGACGGCATTAACTCGCATCACTGGTGGACCTCCTCCAGCCTTTCATGTTCATTTCATCAAGACCTTTGGTGTTCATAGTTCGATTTCCTTGTCTAGTTCAGGCCCCCGGCCCTCGCTTGCTAAGAACGCACAGTTAGTGCGCTATTTGAACAGCTCGATGCTCTCGAAAGGTTCCGCCGACCACGGCCGGCAGCGATGGAGCGTGAACGTCGTCTTCTGCCCAGGCTTCACGTCCACGAGGACGTAGTTGTAATCCTCCTTGGGGTCCTCTCCTTTCCAGTAGAGATCAGGCGGATAATCCGCGGGCACCCTCACGTGAGTGCGGCCCGGAAGAATCGGATCCTGCTCCGCGCCTCCGCCCCCAAGCAGCAGGTACTTCACGCCGTCCACATCGTAGATCTCGGTCGTGTGCACGTGACCGTTGAAGACCGCCACCTCCATGTCCTTCGCATACGAGGCCAGCAGCTTGTGGGGATTCTGCGCTTCGGGAATGGCGCCCATCCCGGAGCGGGCGAAGACGGGATTGTGGAAGGTTAGGAAGACCTTCTTGATGCCAGCGGCTTTGGCTTCGTCGAGCCATTGCCGCAATTCCTTCATCTGCTCTTCGTATGTCGGCCGGGTGCCGGTCCATGCCGTGGGCTGGCGATAGTCATACGAGCCGGTCCACAAGAACATGAAGCGCGTGCCTTTGTAGTCGAACTTGTACGTCAGGTTGTTGGCCGACACTCCGAGCTTTTTCAGGTAGGGAACCGCGCTCAGCACGCCGTCGATTTTGGGATCTCCCCACACCTCGTGATTACCGACCGCGGGAAACCAGCGACCTTCCAGACCGGCAGCACGCATCGTCGCATCGGGGGCCGGCAGTTGGCTCAACACACTCTTGTCGACCTTCTTCCAGTAAGGGCTATCAAAGACCGTCTGACCCTGGAGTCCCCACCAGACGATGTCGCCGGCGTTGACCACGAAATCGGCCCGTCCGCTCTGAACCGACTTCACGACTTCGCGGGCGACCCAGTCGAGGGCCATCATCCGGTAAAACGGGATCCACACGCCGGGATTGAGCTTGGTGTCTTCGACGGCGGCCTCGGTGACCCAGCCCTTGTCGACCCTGAGATGGGCCACCTCACTGCTGGACATGTACGGCTCGATGATTGCCGTCAAGTCATGGGTAACCGGGTCGTACCTTAACTGGATCGACTTCGCGACCAGATCCTCCGCGGCCTTCTGGGGCATCACCAGATTGAACATGCCGGCCAGCAGGTGGCGGGCCTCCGCATCCTGATCCGCCTTGTAGGGTACGTAGATCATGGTGCGGGCATCACCGTAGGCGGCAAACGTAAATCCGCCATCCGAAGTCTGCGCCGCCAGCATCCCACTGCCGGTGAGTATCAGCAACGCGAGAGTTGCCGCGACGCAGTTTTGTTTGCGAATGGTTTTCACTGTCTCGTCTCCTTAGTTATGGGTGGCGTGGCACGCTTTCGAACCTGGGCTGCTTTGCCTCCCGTTTGTTCGGAATCGCCGTCTGCGCCAATACTGAAGCACTAAAAACAACCCTGGTTACTGAGAAGAACAAAGTTTGATTCGGATAACGATGGATTCTCGATTTCCAGGATCAAAGCGTAGCTTCTGCTTCTTCGCTCTGTTTAGCCGGAGTTTTTTCCGACTTCCAAACTCTGCACATGCCTTATGCAATCCAGTCACCAAGCCCGGGAATTTCCAAGATCGTTTCCAAAACGCTGATACCGCAGGTTGTCGCGGCCTTGTTCCCGATCGTGATGGTTTCGAATGCCCCCAACATTTCGGAGTCGTTCCGAAATGTCGGAGCTTAGCAAACCATGGAGACCCTTGTCGGCGGAGACTGACTTGCCGGCTAAAAGGGCCTTTCGTCTTCGCGCTGCGATGGCAGAGTGTTAGGAGAAAGACTGAATGTGACGAACACAGATCACTTGTGTCCAAGGTTAAGAACCACACCGACTCCGACCTTCGGGCTTAGGTTAGTTTCTCCCCCGACATGAGTGATGGATGCGGTGACGTCAAACACGAGGAGCGTCCACCGGTGGCTGATTTCGTAATCGAGTCCGCTTCCCAACTCTGTAGCGAAGCCATGCTCCGTCTCGCCGGACGCCGATTTCTCGAAGGCAACACCGAATAGAGCGTAACCGAGCGGCGCCCATCTCTTGTTCTTTCGCAGGACAAAGTGCTGGCCAAAGGTAATGCTGTGCTCACTCGGACCTCCGGCATAGTGACCATCGAAATCAGCTGCTATTCCCAGCCAGGAAGTCACGTTCCCGACCAGCGTAGCCTTCCACCCGTTGAAGTTGGTGTCCGAAGAGCGCAGGGAGGAATACCCTCCCAAGATTTCGACTTGAGGTACTTCGTGCTCTTGTGCCGAGGCCGGGCTCACGGCACAGAGCGCGAAAGCAAGCGCCAACAGTGCAGGAATCCGCATCACTCACAGCGCGCCGATCCTTGGTACGCGTGCGGATCGCTGGCGGCGCGTCATGCCCAGTAACAAATCCATTCCAACCGTACTCCCCTTCCGGGGCCCACAACCGATCCGGCAATTCAAGTAGTTGTAGGCCGACGCCCGACAGCCGGATCTATCTAATGAGCTTTGCATGCAGGCCAAATTCGGACCATGCGCGAGGAACCGAGTGAAGCTAAGGCTTGAGCTTGTACTAACTTGCAGTGGTGTGATGCGTTGAGGGAAATGTCAATTCGCTAGCTGACGATCCGAGATGTCGGGGAGCCTCCGAAATGTCGGAGAGCTACCGGTGCCGCGAGATGCGAGCTCTTGTGGTCTCGACCGCATTGAGACGAGCCCTCTTCCTACGGCATTTCGGAGCCGCTCCGAAATGTCGTGCACTCCTTACTCCGTCAAAACGATGAGTCTCGTTCAATAGGCTTGTTCTCAGTGGATTACGACAGGTCAGAGGGTTCTTGGCATTGGTGGATAGATTGCATCCTGCATATCCGCCGAGACGAGAAGCGAGCCCCGGTCAATCGTGTTACGCGGACATTTAACACCGAAGATATCGGATCGCAGAAAAACGCCGCGAAGCAAAAAGGTGATACGAAAATGGCTTCCCTAACCAACGATCCACTGCTGACTAACACACCACCAAGTTTCCACTTGCTGGCAAAGCCAAGCGGGTCCACGTGCAATATCGATTGCACATATTGCTTCTTCCTGTCCAAGGACGC
>DATJVZ010000015.1:0-15379 GCA_035501575.1 Terriglobales bacterium
ATCGTCTGGGTGAGGCGCCAGCGCTCGACCGTAGACGACGCTGTTGCCCGCATTCCATCCGCCGCCCGGACAGACGCGATCGAGCAACATCTCGATACCTCGCTGGCAGCGGATTTCTGAATGTTCCAGAGCCCAAGAGCGTGGGAGATGATGCAAAGCCAGAATGGCAAAAGCCGTCGGAACCACCCAGCTGTTGGTGTCGGGCTGCCAGGGCCAACCGAACTTGCGGGAATCAAAGCGCACATGGCGATCCGTGGTTCGGAACTTCCATCTCCAAAACCAACTCGATTCCTTGCCGGCGGCCTGCAAAAGCCAGCGAAAACCCTGGCGCCGGCTCCGGACCTCCCCGGGGTGATCGGCCAACGCAATTAGAACGAGGGCAGTCGTCCATGCTCCTTCCGCGTCGTCCCCAATGAAACTGGGCCAGCTGCCGTTGCGATTTTGACAGCGCAGCAAACACCGCAGGGCACGCTGGTATTCATTTTTGTGACCGGGGCCAAGCGCCACCATCGCATAAACGGTCGGCTCAAGGGCAGTTTGTGAGGAGAGGGTTAGGGCGGACCATCCGCCCGAGGATAGCTGTCTTTCCCGAAGAATGCGACAAATCTCCGAGCGGGTTGTTTCGATATTCATGCGCCGAAGGCATGTTCTACGTCTTATCGCCGTAGGTGTCAAACAGTACGATCTCAGATTGTCTGCAACTACCAAAATTGCTTTCCGCCCAGAAAAGGTTGAGGAAGACCGCGTCGGACACCCAACCACATCCAACGAGTTCAGAAGAAAGGCAAGTTAGAAGAAGTCTGTGCCTGCCGGGTTTGGGCAGGCGAGAAAGTCAAGTGGCGATGCGCTAGCGAGCGGTCACTCCCTCTCTGCATGCAGCTACCCAGATAAATGTCAGCAAAAGCCGGCTGTGAAAAAATTGCCGCGCCGATCAAGTTCATCTCCTCGCGGTCGCCTAACGCACGCATCCACTCGTGGTTTCGATTGTCCGGCAATGGAACTCGTAACCAGGGCGTGCCTCTCAATCGATTGGCTCTCGGCGGCCGACTCGCCGCGAACCTGCGCCGGGACGAAGTGCGGAGAAAAATGCGTGGGTGTACTCTCCACCGTCGAAGGAAGACCGGAACCCTTCGGCTCCTAGAAGGAGGTTTTGAGGTGAGAGCGGCAAGGAAACTGTGGGCGGCCCTGCTAGTACTTGCTGGATGCGCACAAGCTCAACCACCACCGGCGGAAGCCGACGGGACCTATGAGCGATCAAGTGCCTGGGTCCGGTTCTATGCCGAAAGGTATCAGCTGCCAATCGAGTTCGTGGAAGCGATCATCGATCAGGAATCGGCGTGGAACCCGCACGCCGTCTCCAAGAAAGGTGCAGTGGGTCTGATGCAATTGATGCCCAATACCGCCAGACGGTTCGGCGTCGCAAATCGCTTCCGCATTGAGCAGAACATCCAGGGGGGTATGGCGTATTTAGCCTGGTTAAAGCAACAGTTCAACGCGGACTTGAGACTGGTCACGGCCGCCTATTATGTCGGCGAAGCGCCGATTCGGTTGCGTGGCCTGGCGTATGCCAATCCGGACGTGCATACCTACGTCAGCCAAGTTGCACAAAGATATCGGGCACGGCTGGCCAGCAAGGCCGAAAGCACCAGCCATCCGCAGGAAACCCCAGGGAGGTGAGTGATGAACCAAGTGTATCGGCTGGCGCTTTTATTTGGCAGCCTGCTTTCGACGGAGCTCGTGACGGCACAAACTGCGGGAGTAGAACCACAAATCCGAACTCGAACGGCAGCCGAAGGCAAGGTCACGGTGGTGGAGGCGTCGCCTCATTTTGTGACCGCGGTTCGTCTTCCCGAACCGGTGAACTCGGTGGTGATTGGCGATCCGACCCTATTTCAAGCTGAATACAATGAACACGAACCACAGTTGGTATTCATCAAGGTCCTCACCACCAAACCTGCCGAAAGCAATCTCCTCATCTCGACCACGCGAGGACGACAAATCAGTTTGTTGCTGGTGAGTAAAGGAGGAACACTCCTCCGGGCAAAGGTGGATTTTCTTTTGCGATACAAGCCTCTGAGTGGCTTTCTTGTGGAGCAGGAGACGATTCCGATTTTCTTGGTTGGCGAAAGCGCGAGCCTGTCGAAGCCGCCTGTCCAAACCAATTTCAATGCCGCTGCTCCGCCCTTGATGGCTCCATCGCTTGCGAAAGTCAGCGTACCTGGTACAAGCGCGGACAACCAGATGAAACCGGAGTCTGTCGATCAGTTGCTCGATCGCCAAAAACAGGCCCCGTTGCCCGCGTTATTTGGCGAGCGGGTCGAGAAAGCCAGTACGAAGGACGAGCTCCTTCGCGCCGGCATCAGTGAAGTCATCGACGGTGGGCAACAGGTGATAGTTCTGTTTTCTGCCGTCAATATGGGCAAGCACGCAATCCTGCTCATGCCGCCTCAGATCCAGCTCGGCGGCACGATCAAATCCGGGAAGCTGGTAAAGCATGATCGATGGTTAACCGCCGAGCAGCTTCCCGTGATCGACTTTCGTTGGAGCCGGCGACGGATTGGGTCCGAGGAACGCGCAGACGGTGTGGTCATATTTGCGCGACCGCCCTACAAGCAGTCCAATCAGATGTTGTTCCTACAGGTTGCCGAGTCGGGTGCGGTTGACCGCCCGGCTCTGGTGCCGATCGGTTTTGGTGTTAGCACAGCGCGGAGGGATCACTGACCATGGAAGACCGGGAAATGAGTGATGAAGAGATCTTGGCGACGCCGAGCGCCCCGCAAGTAACGGAATCACCAGCGCCAGCCGAGGAGGAAGTAGTGACAGCCCGCACGAGTGTCCTGCGGGAGATGTTTCGGAACGCGCTGAAGAAGACAAGACGCGAGCACATGCACGTGCGCAGTCGCAAGGAACTCAGCCGCGACAAGAGTAAATCCATGCTTTTCTTGGTTGGCCTAGCCGTTGTCTTGCTGCTTGTGTTCCTGGGTGTTCTCTCGGCCCCAAGGAAGGTGTCTCTTCCAAGCGGAAGGCGTAACCAGCCCAATCTAGGGAACAAAGTAACACCCGGGCAGGAGACGTCGGAAAGCGGCAAATCGATAACTCCTTTGCTCGATGCGGGCCAACAGCCACAAGAGGCAGCCCCCGGCAACCCGGTCACCGCCGAAGACGTGGGCCGTACCGCCCGATCAGGAGATCGATCGACTCTGTCTGCGGCGCCCGCGAAACCCTCGCCAGCGAACCCGAAGAACTCGTCAGCGTACGCGCTGAAGGGCATAGATTTCTCGGATCCTCTGGCCGCTAAGCCAGCGGCTCAAGGCCCGCCTCTCCCGCCACCCGACAGTACCGAACTGAAGAAGCCGGCGATCGTGTTTGTGCGCTCGACCGAGAGCGCGGGTCCAACAGCTCGTTCGCAGCCGGCGCTGTTCGGGCAAGATACCTCGATCGACGTTCTTCCGGCTGGAACTCGATTGCTGGCGCGGCTCGAGGCTCCGGTAAGCTCGGCGGAAGGCGCTCCGGTGGTTGCGGTGGTTGAGTACAACTACGAGCGCGAGGGAGAAATTTTACTGCCGGCTGGAGCGAAGGTGTTTGGCAAGCTTGTCGAAGCGCATCCGTCCGGATTCGTTGCCCTGCGATTCGACCACATTGAGATGCCGGACGGGTCGACGGACAAGATTCATGCCACCGCAATGGATCTGAAATTTGGGCCGTTGAAGGGACATGTTTCCGGCAAAAAGAGCGGCGCAAAGTTTCTGGTCCGTTCGCTAAGCGGCGTGGGTACAGCGGCAGCCTACATGGTGGGTGGTCACTCGAACGCAGCGTTCAATGGGCCGCTTTCGGAAAATTCTTTGCTCCGCGAGCGCGGCGCCGACAATGTTGCCAATGCCGGCCAGGGAGAATTGAACCAGCTTTCCCTCAACCAGAACATCGTGGTCACGATACCGGCCAACACCCGATTTTACTTAGTGCTCGAAGAAGGCGGGATGGATTCGGGGAGCCCCGCAGGAAGACCTTCGAGCGGAACCGCCATTTCAGAAATGGACAACAGCAACCAGCTCACATTGGAAGAGTTGCGAGAGCTGATCGAACTCCGCCGCGAGCTAAGTCAGATGTACCAGCAGAGCGGGCCTCAGGCAACGAGCGCGGCACAGACGCCTGCGCAGTAGAACGGGTTTCCATATTCTTCCTCTCCGGTTTTCAAGCCGTAGCGGATTTGACAGCTGCCGCATTCGGATCTAATTTTTCGCCCGTGCTCATCGTTTTTCACGACCCGGTTTCGCCAGTTCGTGGAAAAGCGAAGAACGAGAAAGGAGGTAGAAACCGATGAGAAAAGTCCAAGCGCGCCCGGCCCGGGCAAAGTGGTTCGCCGGATGGATCCTGTGTGTTGTGCTCGCCGTGCAATTCGTGCAGGCACAAAACTTGGGAGCTGCCCCGGCAACGAATGTCGCCGTACAGGGGCAACAGGCGACACAACCGGAAGGCGCATTCCTGAATTTCATCAACTGGATTGGCAACGTGATCGCCCCGGTGGGCGCAGGCGGAGCGGTTGTCGGCGCGGTCGTGTCCTGGTTGACGGGACGGGGTTTTGCCCGCTGGATATTTGCGGCGGCGTCGCTTCTAGCCGTGTCGGGTGTCACCCGTCTGCTCGAATACTGGATCGCCCAAGGAACAGGAGGCGTTACCTAGAAACCGCAACGCGGGAGACTGGAGTCCCAGACTTGATGCGGCCTCCAGTTTCCTGCCTGCGGCCTGTACACAATTCGGTACGAAAGGATTCCGAACACGATATGCCGACTCCACAACTCCTGAACGACATCATCTCGTTGCTGCTTTTGCTTGCGCCATCGGCGGCGCTTCTCTCTCTCCTGCTGGCGGGCATCGCTTTGCGGCGGGAAGGTGGCACGACATTTGGCATGGGCGGCGGTTTCACGAAATGGATGTTATGGGCGGTTATTTTCCTCACCCTCGAACCGCTGCTCGGCTGGTTCCCGTCGTTTGGCATAGGAGTGCCGCTACCGGCCGGAGGAATCAACACGGACTGGCTTCGGACCCTGCAGTGGGATGTGGCGTCTTTCGTGACCAACTTCATCCTGGAGCGGCTCGTACCCAGCTGTGCAGCCTATTTTGTTCTGTGCGCGATTCTTGACACAGCTTCGGGAGGCCATCCTCTGCCCTCGATTCTGGCGGCCATGTTTTTGCTGGGCTTACAAACCACCTACAACCTGATCGAAAGCTACAACACGGGAACTCCTTATGCGACGGCCGACGTCTTCGACTCCTTGTGGAATCATTTGGTTGGAACCATCATGCCGGTGGCTGCCGTTCTCGCTCTGGTGGCTGCCATCTTGAATTTCTCGCTGCGCAAGCCATTCATGAAGCACGTAGCGGCGTCATTAGCTCTGCTTTCGGTCTCGGCAATCTGGAAACTAGTGCTGGCCATGATGTAGGAGGCAGCCCATGAACCTTAGCCACATGTCTTTCGACCAGGGAGTCCTTAGCCTGGCCAATTGGATGGGAAACGTCATCATGCCGATCTTGGCGGGTCTATTCATCATCATGGCTGTGATCGAGTTCTCCAAAGGGCGAGAGTTCTCCCACAGCATGTACGGCGCCTTGGCCTGCTTGCTGGTCTCCGGCTTGACTCGCGCCTTCGAGACGTTTGCCAGCCAGCGTGCGTGGGATGATCCCGATCTCTACTGGGTGGCACTCACAACGCTCATCGACTGGGTAGGCAACGTAATCTTGCCGGTTTATGCGGGTCTGCAGGTGGTGGCCGGAGCACTGCGCATGGGGATGTATTCCTATCTCCATCCCGCCAGCGGCGGACTGCGGCAGTTCGCCACGGCCGGCCTGTGCTTGCTCATATCCGGCTTGCTCCGGTTGGCAGAAGCATTCGTCTCCCAAGGGACCGCTGGTGTGACTTAGGACCGGGAGTTCATGTATGGCGTTGGATGTGACACCCGTTTATCGCAACTTAAGCACTCGAGTGACATTCTTCGGGCTCGAAGCCGAGGACCTGTTTGCGATCCTTGCGGTCGCCGTTGTCGTGAATGTGTTCGGCCGATTCCTGAATCGGGAGATCTTCGGTGTGCCGATGAACATGGTGTTGCAATACATCGTCCCCATACTGACGATTCCCGGGCTGATGCTCTTCAAGTACGGCAAGCAGCGCGGTTACCTGTGGGACTGGGTGATGTTTCACACCAAGCCGCATGTCTACTCGGCGCTCGAGCGTGACCGAGAGCTGTTAACAGAATACATCCAGGACTAACGATGCCACTCACCATGGAAGAGCATGCGAAGTCACTCGCGCAACCGCCCTTCTGCGAACAGCTGAAGTTGCGGGATATCACCGACAACGTGTTGGTGCAGCTGAACGGATCTCTGGTCGCCGGATACAAAGTCAGCGGCATCCATTCCTACTATGCGAGCGACGAAGAACGAAATCGGACAAAACTTTTGTTGGAAGCTCTGTTCCGCGGTCTGGCGGAACGATCCATGCGGCTTCAGGTTCGCTTGGAGACTACGGAGGGCGCGGGGGGCCTGATTGCCAGCTACAACCAGGAACAGCAAAGCCAGAGCCGCGTGCTGCAAACTCTCGACCGTGCGCGTTCGGAAGTCTGGCGTACCCGGGATTGCGAAGGTTACTACCTGCGCCAGCTGCTCAACTTTTATGTGATTTGGAATCCTGTGGTTCACCACCAGGCGCCGGACCTCGAGTGGAAGCGAAGGATGCGCTCCGACCGTTGGAGCATGTCGGCGAGCAAATGTACGGAGCGGACACGACGCGACCATGAAGACCTGCTCTGTGAGTTCAGCAGCCTGCTGTCCGGCATCGAAGCCGCACTTGAGGCGACAGGGATGAGGATCGTCCGAATGACCGACCACGACCTTTTCATCGAGATCAAGCGTGCGCTCCACCCGCTGGGGGAGGATTACCTCCGTCTGCGACGTCCTCAAGCGCAACTTCGGTATGAGAGCGCCCGGAGTCAGGCGGCCAATGTCAATCTCGAGGATGAACTGGATGACTATTTGAAGATCGGCGGGTTGTTGTATTCGTGGATCAGCCTCAAGGATCTGCCCGATGCGACGTTTCCCGGGGTGTTGCGGGAGTTGATTGTGATGGACTTCCCCTTGGTCATGAATGTAGAAGTCGTCCTTCCGGATCAGACCAAAGCCATGAAGCAGTACAAGAGTCGTTTGCGCAAGATGACGGCGGCACAGCGTGACATTCACGGCGGATTACGGATTAACGTGGATGCGCAGGTGGCGGAGCGTCAGCTGGTGAAGGTGCTCGAAGACCTAATTTCGAGCTCCCTGAAGTCGTGTCACATGAGCCTGGTCATTCAAATCCGCACCTCGAAGCCGGCACACAATCGCTTCGAACGAGAACAGGCAGAGCGCATTCTGGCGGATCGGCGCCAGCGTGTCCTGCACGCCATCGCGCGGATGAATGGTGCTCGCGGCATTCCGGAGACCTTGGCACAGAAGCGGCTGTTCTTTTCCGGTTTGCCGGGCCTGGCGGAAGAAAACAAGCGCGAGATCGAAGTCCTCACCTTGCATGCCGCCGACCTTGTTCCCGTGGAGACGCCCTGGCAAGGACATCCGCACTCACCGCTCATGATGTTCGAGACACCGTATCGGCAGTTGATACCGTTTTCTCCCTTTGATTCCTCTTTGGCAGATTCGAATCTGCTCATCATGGCCAAAAGCGGTGGCGGGAAGACCTTCCTGGCCCAGTTGATGCTCCTTATGGTGGCTCGTGCCAATACGCGGATCTCGATCTTGGAGCGGGGAGACTCCTATGAACCACTCGTGAACCTCATGGGAGGCCGCGTCATCAACGTCGATCTTGACTGCCGGGAAACCCTGAATCCCTGGGAGCTCGGGGCCGGTGAAACCGAACCGAAAAACGAGAAGATCGCGTTCTTAAAGAATCTCACCCTGCACATGATTGGCACCAGCCCTGGCTCGGACCCGTCGCTCGTGGAAAACGTGCTGAACGACGCCATTCCACGGGTGTACAAGCGGCGCGCGATCCAATTGTCCAACCCTACACCGACCTTTACTGACCTGCGCGAAGAATTGGCGAACTGGCGCGACCCGGAGAAGATGCAGCGTACGATCGATGAAGCTCACTTGGCGGCGATCAAACTGCGATCGTGGACGGAGGAAAGCGGCATCTATGCAAGGCTGTTTGACCGGCCCACGACCATGCGCCTCGACAACGACTGGCTGTTTTTCAATATCGAAGGGCTGAAGTCGGATCCCAGGCTCGAGACGGCGATGAGCATGCTGATTGCTGCCACCGTGGCGTCGCGCGCCTCGGGGAAGACCAGCCAGCCTAGCGTGACCGTGCTCGACGAATGCTGGTTCTTGCTGGACTCTCCCGCCTTAGCTCCCGAGGTCGTTCAGTTGTTCCGCACCGCTCGCAAGCGGAACTCGAGCGTATGGGGAATCAGTCAGACGGTCGAGGATTTCGTAGGGACCGAGTTCCAGCCGCGCGAGCATGGACCGGGCATTTTGAAAAATGCAGGCACCAAGATCATCGGTCAACAGCCGGGTGATGCGACGCCTCTCGTCAGCCAGCTCAATCTGAATCCGGTCGCGGTTAACCAGGTTAAAGGCTTTGGGGCACCGCGCAAAGGGCGGGGCGCCGAGGTGCTTCTCGCGCTGGGGGAAAAGGCGGAAACAACGCAGACCATTCGGATCGTCCCGACACCCCTGGAATATTGGGTATGCACCACGTTCCCGCGGGAGCGTAAATACCGCTCCTACTTCCTCGGCGAACGTCGAGGCCAGCCCCTCCTGGAAACCTATCAGGAGCTGGCTCGAAGGTTTCCCCAAGGACTCGCCGATACGCCCAAATTGCCCGAAGAGTTGTCGGGCGAGGTGGATGCCGTGGCATTTGAGACCCGCAACCGGCAAGGTCAAAGCGAAGGCTGCGCTCAAGGGTGATTTCGGCCATCGGCCTAGCGGATCGATTGCGTTCGAGGAGGTGGCTATGCACTTGACGGTCTTCGTCGCCTGTGTGGTTTTGCTTTTCCTGTCCAATGGTCTCGCGGCGAACGTCGGGAGTCGCCGCCGGCTTGTGGCGGCGGCCGTGGCGGTGGTGCTGATCGCGACTGTGGCCGCTCCCCCTCCGGCACAAGCCCAGGGAAGTCTGATCGCAGCGGTTCAGGCAGTTCTGAACGTGATCAACGGCGTGATTCAAACCGCTTTGCATGCTATCAGCGACGTGCGGGCGGCCGGCCGCAATTTGTATCAGAGTGTGGCGTGGCCGGTCGAGCTGATCGCTCAAGCCAGGACCCAAGTGCTCGAGATGATGAATCGGTATCGAAATCTGATGGCAAGCATTCTGAGCATCAATCTCAAAAGCGCAACCTTGCCGGCTCCCCAGGCCCTCGAGAGCCTGATGCGGGATCACCGGATCAACAATTTCAGCAGTCTGGCACAAGCGTTCGGCAACGCGTACCGGCCAATTCCAGCCTCGGCAGACGCCAGTCCGGAGGATCGAGCCATGGCAGACATGGACGATGCGCTGGCGCTCGACAATCTGAAGACGCTCAAAGCCACCGACAGTGCCACGGATCTTGAGTTGCAAGCGGCCGACTCGATGGAGAACGCCGCCAGCCAGGCAGCCCCGGGCTCAGCACCCTTTCTGACCGCGGTAGCGACGGCATCGAGCATTCGCAGTCAAGCGCTTAGCCAAAAGATGCTGGCTGCAGAACTACGGCAAGAAGCGGCCAAAATGGCCCACGGGAACGAACTGCGAAAACGTGGCGCCACATTCACCCTGCAATTGCGCGGTGTGCTTATCAATTTGTTACAGCACAACTGAGGAAGGAGTGGCCTTGAAGAGGAAAATTCTTTCGATTCTCAAGCGAAGCCTGGCGTGGATAAGGAAGCACAAGCTAGGAACAGCTGCCCTGGTGCTGGTACTGGTGGCCACAGCCCCCCCTACCGGCAGCGGGCAGTTTCTCGACCCCTGTTGCGCCCTCCTCGCCGCGGGCCTGACCACAATCTCAAATACGCTCAGCAGCGTGGTCGGGGGTGGCCTCAATTCCATACTCTCGGTCGAACAATCGATCTCCAATTTCGAGCAGCAGGTGGTCTGGCCGCAAGGCTTGATCAACCAGGCGCGAGCCCTGGTCGGAAACCTGCAGGCAAGCTTCAACCAGATCCAAACCTTAACCCAAATCCCCGTGAACAGCGCGACTTTGCCGGGATCGCAGCAGCTCGAGCAGAATCTCCTCTCCCGCAATCCCAATCAGATCGCCCAGACCACCGCGGCCTACAACGCGGTGTACGGGACGGTTCCCAGTGAGACGGATGCACCTGCCCAAGTGCGGGATCTGGTAGACATGACGGATGCGGCGGCACAGGCTGCCATGAAACGTGCCATTGAGATTGACTCGTTGGCCGATCTAGAACTGCAGGCTGCCGGCCAGATCACCGCGAGCGTGCAAAATGCTGCGCCCGGGAGTGCTCCGATTCTCGAAGCGCAAGCCGATGCGTGGCTGATCCGAGCCAACGCCTATACCCAGGCAGCCACCGCCGACCTGCTGCGACTGCGTGCGGTCGATCTCGCAGATTCCAGTGCGGAACTAAAAATCGGTGCCAGCAACACCGCCAATTTGCGGCAGGGCCTCATCAATCTGTTGCAGCACAACTAAGGGAGCGAAGCGTAGTCGGCGACGAGAGAGAAGCAATCGGCGGAGCTGCCACAGCGTCCGGTTCCAGATGGACTACGAGCATGATGTGCCGACCAAGACTCGGAGATCTCGCTCTCGTGAACCGAACCACGCCAAGCCTGGCGAAAGAAAGGATCACCATGAAGTGCAAATGGACAATTTTGATATTGATCGTGCTGGCCGCGTTTCCGCTCCCGGCACAACGGGTCGAGAGCGAGGCCGGCGACCGACGGCGCATCGTGCACTTGCAAACCGCCCTGAACCATCTGACGGTGATTGAGGTGAATGAGCCGGTCACCCTGGTCGCCACCGGGAGCCCGTCTTTCAAGGTGGAATGGAAAGAGAACAAGGTGTTTGTCCAGCCGACGGAAGCAGAAGTCGCCACCAATCTGTTCATCTGGACTGCATCGGGGCGCCTGAACTACGAACTCGATCCCGCAGGGGCAGTCGACACCATGAACTTTGCCATCGATGAAGCGACGCGCGTCACCCAATCGGAAAGCGTCAACCCTGCACACCCTCCAACGATATCGCCAACCGCTGTGTTACTTGCTGATAGGCCGGTAAAAACAGAGATTCCGAAGCACGGGAAGAAGCGAGTCGAGGTTCTGATCCGGGACCTCTATGAGAACGACGGCACATTATTCATCCGCTACACGGCGCGCAACCAGGGAAACCATGTATACCGCGTCGACGCTCCCGAGGTATACGCCCTCGATGGTGCGCAATACCCCAGATCCTTATATGCGCTGGCGAACACACAACTGGCAGAGCCGGAAGCGGCGTGGCTGAACGCCAAGCGGAAAACCAAGATACCCGTTCTAGAGAGCCGACTTCAAAAGTCGCACCTCGATCCGGGTGGAGAGACGACGGGAGTCGTCGCGCTGCAACTTCCTGCTAGCGCCGTGCCCACCGTGCTTCGATTGCAGTTTCCGAGCGACGGGGAGGGCGAGATTGCGGCCTATCTGGTCCGATGAGCCCTGGGACCGCCGATCATGCGCGCTTTGGGAATCTGGCCGTACGACCGGCGCGAAGGCCCTCGCTCTAGAAGGGGACAATGGATCTGCCCTTGAAAACAAGCAGTCAGGCCGTCAAGGACTACTTGGAACTCTTCGTAAACCGCCGGGCATACACGCTGCAGTCGATGCGGCCCCATGCGGAGACTAGACGGCACTACTACTTCCGCCCCAAAGAGAACGGATCGAGGAGACCGGCTGCGCTCACCGAGGAGACCATCCGAGAACACCTGCAGGGGACGATCACGATCGGGCTCTACGCCATCAATCCCGCCACCCAACGCTGCAAATGGGTAGCGATCGACGCTGACTACAAGAACGCATTGGAAGATCTCCTCAAGCTTCAGTACCGCTTGGGCGAAGACAATGTCCAGGCTGCCTTAGAAAGGAGTAAGCGCGGTGGTCACCTCTGGATCTTTCTTGCTTCGCCTCTGCTGGCGAAGGAATGCAGGATTTACATCTACAACCTCGCCTTGCGATTGGGTGTACCGGTGAAGGAGAGTAGCTTGAGGGATGGAATTGAAGTTTTCCCGAAGCACGATACGCTCAGCGCAGGCGGGTTCGGCAATGCCATTCGTGGGCCGCTGGGCATTCATCGCGAGGTGAACCGCCGGTTTTGGTTCTACGGGGCGAACCATACGCTGGCGGCGCAGATGGCGTATCTCAAGGGCTTGCGGCGGGTAACGGAAATTGAACTGCGCCGCTTTATTGCCGGCACGGAGATGCCCTGCAACCTGCGGCCGGCCCTACCAGCATCAACGCAAGCCTGGAAGTATAGCGGAGGGAAGTGCGCGACGGAGTTCAACATTTTGCGACACGTGGGTAAGGTACGCAAGGTCGGGCGGAACTATGTGACACGGTGTCCTTCCTGCGCTGGCTGCGGCCATGACCGGGGCGGCGATAACCTCGCGATCTTGATCAGCAACACGCGGTTTTACAAGTGCTGGGCTGGTTGCAGCAAGCAGATGATCCGCGCGGCACTAGGCCATCCGATTCGGACATTCAAGACAGGCTAGCTCGAGGAGAGTTCGGATGCTCGGAAGAGCATGCCTTTGGCATACGAAGAAGCGGCGCCTTACAGGCTGCGGCTGACGAGATAAAAGAGGAACGAAATGATGTGGAGCCGACTGAAGTCTTGTTCTCTTGCGGCGTGTCTGTTTGTGTTTTTGTTCGTGGTGGTCGGAGCGAGCCTGCACTTGAAGCCAATGGGAGCCTTCCTTGCCGCGACCTCGGGATCGTTCCTCGTAATCCACGGAGTCAACCGCTGGGGGGGAGCTGGCCCGAACCGGCAAGCAAGGCAAAAAAGCGAAGTACAAGCCGGGCTAACCCGGACCTACAGGAAATACTGTAGAGACCAATAAGATTTCTTCGTGATGCAATAGGCGGGACCCAGTGAAGCAGCGAATCGCGCTAAAGTTGAGATTGGGCAGACCTCGCTCGCCCGAGGCGCTCGTGTCGGCCCGAACTGCCATGGACGGCGGTGACCGGGTTGGCAGTGCGTCTGTCCATTGCCATCCAAGCACTCGAAAAGGATAGGGAGCTATGAAGAAGAATTCCCGTAGTACGGTCACAACCGTCAATGGCGGTCTAACCGAGTATCCGGGAGTTGCCCCCATTGCCGCCGCAGAGTTGGCGGCCGCCGATCTCACCGTAGTCTTAGCGGCGCTGCAGACCATGCGCGACGGTGACTTTTCCGTGCGACTTCCTGGCTTCTGGACCGGACTAGGGGGAAAGATCGCCGACACTTTTAACGACATCGTGGCGGCAAATCAGGAAATGGCAAAAGAACTGAAGCGTGTCGGCCAGGTTGTAGGAAAGGAAGGACGAATCCGGGAGCGCACCAAATTCCACGAGTCCCGAGGCGCGTGGGGACAGATGGAAGTCTCGGTGAATAACTTGATCGAGGATTTGTTGCGTCCGACCAAGGAAGTAACCCGGGCCATTGCGGCTGTTGCGCAGGGCAATCTCACGCGGACTGTGCAATTGGAGGTCGATGGCCGGCCGCTCGAAGGGGAATTCCTACGTTCGGCGGATATTGTGAACCGCATGATCCAACAGTTAAGCGTGTTTACCTCCGAAGTCACTCGCGTGGCCCGCGAGGTGGGTACGGACGGGAAGCTTGGCGGGCAGGCGGTGGTGCCTGGAGTGGCGGGTACGTGGAAGGATCTTACTGATTCGGTGAATTCCATGGCCAGCAACCTCACCGGCCAAGTGCGCAATATCGCCGAGGTCGCGACTGCGGTCGCCAGCGGTGATCTGTCTCGCAAGATCACGGTTGACGTTCGCGGCGAAATCTTACAGCTGAAAGAAGCCATCAATACCATGGTCGACCAGCTGCGCTCGTTTGCGTCGGAAGTTACCCGCGTGGCCCGCGAGGTGGGAACCGATGGCAAACTGGGCGGCCAGGCCGTGGTTCCCGGCGTGGCGGGCACGTGGAAGGACCTTACTGACTCCGTCAACGCGATGGCAGGGAATCTGACCGCTCAAGTCCGAAATATCGCCGAAGTGACGACGGCTGTGGCCCGTGGCGACCTGTCGCGCAAGATCACGGTGGACGTGAAGGGCGAAATTCTTGAACTGAAAGAAACCATCAATACCATGGTTGACCAGCTGAACGCCTTTGCCGGCGAAGTCACGCGCGTCGCCCGCGAAGTCGGAACGGAAGGAAAGCTGGGTGGCCAGGCTCAAGTCACCGGAGTTGCGGGCACGTGGAAAGATTTGACGGATAACGTGAATTTCATGGCCGGGAACCTCACCGCGCAGGTCCGCAATATCGCCGAGGTGGCGACGGCTATCGCCGGCGGTGACCTCTCGCGCAAGATCACCGTGGATGTGCGGGGCGAGATTCTGCAGCTCAAAGAAACCCTGAACACGATGGTGGACCAACTGAACCGGTTCGCCGGAGAGGTTACCCGTGTGGCGCGCGAAGTGGGTAGCGAAGGCCGCTTAGGAGGTCAAGCCAACGTCCCGGGGGTGGCCGGCACCTGGAAGGATCTCACCGATTCGGTGAACTCGATGGCGGGCAACCTGACCGCCCAGGTGCGCAACATCGCCGAGGTGACCACGGCGGTGGCACGGGGCGATCTGTCGCGCAAGATTACGGTCGACGTCAAGGGCGAGATTCTCGAGCTGAAGAACACCATCAACACCATGGTCGACCAGCTCAACGCCTTCGCTGGCGAGGTCACGCGCGTAGCCCGGGAGGTCGGCACGGAGGGAAACCTGGGAGGTCAGGCACAGGTGCCGGGCGTGGCGGGTACGTGGAAGGATTTGACCGACAATGTGAACTTCATGGCCGGGAACCTGACCGCGCAGGTGCGCAACATCGCAGAAGTCGCCACGGCGGTGGCGCGAGGCGATCTGTCCCGCAAGATCACCGTGGACGTGAAGGGCGAGATTCTCGAGCTGAAGAACACCATCAACACCATGGTCGACCAGCTGCGGGCTTTCGCCTCCGAAGTGACGCGCGTGGCCCGCGAAGTCGGTACTGACGGGAAGCTGGGCGGCCAGGCCGCGGTGCCCGGCGTCGCGGGTACCTGGAAAGACCTCACCGACTCCGTCAACTCGATGGCCAGCAATCTTACCAACCAGGTACGGAATATCGCTGAGGTTTCGACCGCCATCGCCAACGGAGACCTTTCCAAGAAAATCACGGTGAATGTCAGCGGCGAAATT
>DATJVZ010000016.1:0-13570 GCA_035501575.1 Terriglobales bacterium
TGCTCCACGATCTGCTCAGGTTTACGGGCAAAACGCCGCCGGAACTGCTCTTTTCGTAAACCCCCGGGATAGCCGGTGTAGTGCTCATAAACCTTCTGTTCGGCCTTCATTCCGGTGATCTTCACTCTCTCGGCATTCACCACGATGACGTGATCGCCCGTATCGAGAAAAGGGGTGTACTTGGGATTGTCTTTCCCCATCAGCCGTCGCGCCACGTGCGAGGCCAAACGGCCGAGGGTTTGATCCGAAGCATCGACCACGTACCACTTGCGCACAACTTGCCCCGCTTTTGGAAAATACGTTGCCACCAAACTCTCCAGAAAAATAGTAAACAAAGAAAACCGCTGAGTAACCACGCATGCGCTGAACGCGCTGGGCTATCCAGGACGGCAACCGTAAGACTGCTAAAAGCTTAAAGATAGCGTAGCCCGCTGGGCTTGTCAACGAAGCGATTAGGTCGGCGGCCGTCCGATGGCTTGCTGAAACGCCGTTCGCGGCTCTCCGAGAGCGAGCATCCCCGATGTTCGGGCAAGACAGAAAGGTACTTTGTTTCTGTCAATTGCCTGGGCAGAGCGCGAGCAGAATGAGCGAGCAGCAGGCGATTCGGTGAGTCTTCCGAGCGTTGGGGAGAGGCCGCCCGAATCATTCATAGGCGAGCGCATCAACCGGATCTTTCTGGGCGGCTTTGTAAGCGGGATAGACAGCCCCCAAGATCGCTCCCACGATGGCAATGGCGGCGGTCCTCAGGATCCAGCCGCCGGTCACCACTACGGGAAGCGTTGTGCGCCCATCGATAGCGGCGCGCGCCGCCAAGCTAAAGACGATTCCGGTGAGAATGCCGACGACGGTTAACAATAGAGTCTCGCGCAGGATTACATTCACGATATAGAGCTTCGAGGCTCCCATCGCTTTGAGAATGCCGATCTCGCGGGTGCGCTCCATCACCGCTGTATACATCGACTGAAAGATCACCAGAAAGCCGATGATGACCGAGATCCCGATCACGAAATCGATGAATTCCGAGACGCCGGGGTATCGGTTGGTGGTCATCATCGACAGATAAAAGGCCATGGAGGTGGCGACATAGTGTCCCATTCCGGGAACCTGTTTGATTTCTTCGACCACCAAATCCGCATTGCTGGGTTCGTCCGTCTTCAGATAAAAAATGGTTGCCTTGTTTTGCGCGCCGATCAAGTCTTGCAGCGCCCCGATTTCCACGAATTTGCGCGCGCCCTTGCCGGGCTCGACAATTCCGGAAACGCGGAAGGGATGGGTGAGGATTTCTACCGTGTCGCCCACCTTAACGTGCTTCGCCCGGGCGGAGATATCATCCACCATGCATTCGTTGGGAGCATCGAAGGGGCGGCCCGCCACAAAGCGAAAAGGTCCGGAAAGCTTCTCGTAACTGTTCAGGTCGATACCGGCAATCAGTTCGAGGGCCCCAGCCGTGGACACCGTGGTTACCACGGGCGCCACCGCCACCACGTGAGGGAGCGTGGCCAAAATGTCTCCGACCTTGATCGGCATGGGAGCACCGGTGAGACCAACAATGAACTGGGAACCCGGGGGCATGACCAAAACGTCGGCACCGATTCCCGCCTGCCGCTGGCGCGAGTCGCGGAGCAAGCCGAGGGCCAAGCCCACAATCAACAGGATCAGGGTCACCTCAAGCGTGACCGCCACGATACTGATCAGCGACCGCACCGGGCGGCGGGTGAGATTGGCGACGATCATCTGGTTCATCATGCGCAATACCTGGGAGTTCGAGGGAAAAGAACGAAAGCCAGGAGTCCTACGCTGGCTTTTCTCATGCTCTTTTTTATTCTATCGATTATTCGCTTGACCGGGTCTCGCTTGAGAGCTCGATACGCGACCGCTTGGCTGCTTGTCCAAGTAAACCACTTCGACGCCCGGCGGTTGCTGGAGCACGAACTTGTCGTCGGGAAGCGGCAGATTCAGTTCCAGCTTGACCAGGTTGAGAGTGATCGCGTACTCCTCCTTCGGCCGGGAGATCTCAATCCGCCAAGGGAAATTGATGCCGCTGTCCTCGCGATAATTCTCGTAAACGGCGACGGTTTGAACATTGCCCTCCTGATCGAAGAGCAGTTGCCGATGGGGCAGCAGGTCCTCGCGACTGAAGATGATTTTGCGGGAGAGAAAGGGATGGTCGCCGGTGTGGATGACGTCGAGAATGTATTCGGCGTGCACCACTTTTTGCCCCTTGGGGTTTGTGGTCGAGCTGGTTTCGTTCTCGGGGACGGCGATTTCGGTCTGGGGATCGATCGCTCGTAACAGTAGGGCGTCGTAGATATGCTGCGGCCGCAGGTTCTCGAGCGGCACCGTAGGATTGTGGATCTCGCTGTCGTTGCGGCCAATGACGAAACGGTTCTTCGGTGGAATCCAAAGCTTAAATTCGCGACCATCGCTCACCATGTCGAAGGCGCGGTCCCGAACGATGGGCAGAAGGCCGATCATGCGGAGCATGGCAGGCTTGCGCGCAAGCACGTAACCGCGAATCGCCTGATATTTGGTGAGCGTGCCCTTTTTCTCTCCCCCCACGGAGGTGTCAATGTCCACCGTAGCCTGCATGGTTTGCACTTTGCCGGCTTGGGTGTTGACGTAGTCGATCAACTCCTGGCCGCTTGCGCTCTTGAGCGAGACGGTGATCGGTTGCTCGACGCGCTGGGATCGAAATAAGCATCCAGTCAGCGGCAACACGCTCGCGACGACCAGTGCCGCAGCGCGGCGGGAAGAAGACATTAGACCCCTTGGATTCCCCGAACCATCATTAGGATTCTTGAAGACAGCAGTATAGCGAATGGTGCCTCGCGCTGTAATCGCCAAGGTGAATACTCAGTTCGCCTTTGGGTGATATGCGGGTCCGAGCTTGCCCGTCTACTTGCCGGCCATTGCCCGGCGTAAGGCGGCAACGTTGCGGTTGTGTTCTTCCAGACTGCGGGCAAAACGGTGCTGGCCATTTCCGTTGCTCACAAAGTAGAAAAATTCGGTTTGCGCGGGATGCATGGCAGCCAGCAGCGAACCCCGGCCCGGGTTGCCGATAGGGCCCGGCGGAAGTCCCACGTGGGTGTAGGTGTTGTAAGCCGAACTGAACCGCATGTCGGCATGGTGCAAGGACCCGGAATATCGTCCCTGCAGGAGCTCGGCGTAGATCACGCTGGGATCGGCCTGTAGCGGAATCCCATCGGCCATTCGATTGGAGTAGACGCTGGCGACCAGCGGACGCTCCTCGGGCACAGCCGTTTCTTTCTCCACGATGGAGGCGAGGATTACGGTCTTTTCCACGTCTTGGTTCAATCCGATATCATGCGCGACCTGACGAAACTGCTTCACCATGGCACCGACGACCTCTTCCATCGTTTCCGTCCGCGTGAACTCGTAGGTGCTGGGAAAAAGAAAACCCTCCAAGCTCGTGGCCTCGGGCGCAAGGTCGGAGATCAGAGCCGTATCGCGGGTGGCGACCGCGAGGAAGTCCTGCCTGGACCCGAGCCCGGCTTGTTCGATCACTTGGGCGATTTCAAAAAGGTCGTAGCCCTCGGGAATCACTACCGTCAACACGTGAATGTCGCCGCGTGTCAGTCGGTCGTAAATCTCGAGCGCATTCGCCGATTTTTCAAACAGGTACTCGCCCGCCTTCAGGGAATGCCGACGGTGAAGGCGGTGGTAGAGGACAAATGCGAGGGCACTGTGAATCACGCCCGCAGACTTCAATTCGTTGGCGATGCGGCGCGTGGAATAGCCGGAACGCAGAAGGATTGACGTCTGTTCAGGCGGCGTAACCGGCAAATACAGGGCCCAGGCTAACCAACCACCCACGGCCAGTACCACGGCCAACAGCAGGCTGAAAAAGGTGCGCACTACTAAATAGTTTAGATGACGGCCAGGGTTCGGACGCAGTCGCGTTGGTCGGTAGCCGTTGGTCACCACGACCTGGGGCCAGCGGCGGCTTCGATCGGGACCCCACCAAAGCGGACCTCCCAGAGGCGGTGCTTGGGCAACGCAGGCGAGGCCATGCGCTGAGTTCTAACGGCGGCTAATCGCCTTTTTGATCCATCCAACTCTGCAAAATCAGCACAGCTGCCATTCGATCTACCAGCCGGCGGCGACGCGCGATGGAGACGTCCATCTCCCGCAATGCTCGGTTGGCCTGGGCGGTGGTGAGGCGCTCGTCCCAGAGGTGCACGGGCAGACCGAAGCGCTGGCGCAGCTCCGCGGCGAAGCTCCGCATCTTCTCGCCCTGCTTGCCCTCGGCGCCGCTCATGGCCAGCGGGTACCCCACCACCAGCTCGCCAATCTGATAGTCACGAATCAGCTTTTCGAGTTGCTGAAAGTCGCTGCGCTTATTTTTCCGGCGCAGCGTCTCGAGGCCCTGCGCGGTGATGCCGAGAGGGTCGGAGACGGCGAGCCCAATGGTCTTTGTGCCGACATCGAGGCCAAGAACACGCATGCCGGAGGATCGGAGGTGCGCCCGTAACTCACTGTGCACCCCGGCATTATATGTCGGTCGGGCTGCCGGCTAGATAGCGCTCCGTTCGCCGAACGGCAACCGCTTGCAGCTCAATTCCTTGGCTCTAGTCTGACGGTTCCCGGGGGCGTTCCGGGCGGAAACGCCCGATTGGCCGTGTGATTTGCTCTCCCTTGGCTTTGGCCGCGGCGTTTGGGCTCCCCGACACGGCAAGCCAAAGGAATAAATTGCTCAGGAAAAAGTACTTAACTCCGGGCTGTCGAGCGAGCTGTCTAGACAAATTGTGTTCCTGGGGGTGATTCCGCTAGAATGAGTTCATCCTGTCCCTCTGGTCGTGTGTACCTTTAGGTGGTCCAGTAGGTGGTCCAGCATGGTAACGAGCGACGGTAATTTCCACATAGGTGACAAGGTCGTCTATCCCAATCACGGGGTTGGCATTATCGAGCAAATCAGTAGCCGCACCATCGGCCAGACCGTGGAAAAGTTCTATCTGCTCAAGATAAAATCCAGCAGCTTGAAGGTGATGGTGCCGTTTCACAGCGTCAGCGCCGTAGGCCTCAGGCGAGTTGTCAAGAACGGGGAAGTCCAGAAGATCGTCGATTTTCTCGAGGACGGCGCCTGTGACAATCACGCCGACTGGAAGTATCGCTTCAAGGAAAATTCCGACCGGATGCGCACTGGCTCGCTGCTCGAAGTGGCGGCCGTTCTGAAAGGTCTCCTGTTACTCAGTCAAGCCAAACCGCTCTCCTTTCGTGAAAAGAAGATGTTAGAGCGCGCCCGCTACCTCCTCGTCAGCGAACTAGCCATGGCGCGCAATTGCGAAGAGCCGCAGATTGAGGAGCTGTTGACCAAGGCTTTGGCGAAGTCCGGATTGCAGTTTCCGGAAGCCTCAGAATTCCAGGCTTAGCTGGCTGGCGTCCTTCGATAACTACGCGATCGTTGCCGCGTAGACTCCCCGTTCGGAGCAGGGTCGATTCGAGACGCTTGGGTTTATAATCCCGAAAAGCATGACCGAGCAAATTAAGAAAAAGCTGCAGGACGAGATTAACGTGCTCGAGCACGAGCTGAGCCATGAACTTCCCAAGGAGCTCAAGCGGGCGATCGCTCTGGGCGATTTGAGCGAGAACGCTGAATATCACATGGCCAAGCAGCGGCAGGAGTATGTCAAGGCGCGCTTGCGCCAGCTCGGACGGCGCTTGGCGGACCTGTCCCTGATCAACATGAACAACATCCCCAAGGACAAGGTCGGCCTGGGTTCGACCGTGAAGGTCTTCGACAGCACCAAGAATGAGGAAGTCGAATACAAGCTGGTGACCAGCGAGGAATCCGATGTAGCGGCGGGGAAGATTTCGACCACGTCTCCGATTGGCCGCTCCCTCCTCAACAAGAAAGTTGGTGACACGTCGGTGGTCGTAACTCCCAATGGCAAGCGCGAGCTGGAGATTCTGAGCCTGACCACGATTCACGACACGGCTGAGGTGCCATGACTTGTCCTACGTGACTTGGACCAGCGCATTTGGCCGGGCCTGTGGAGTCTTGCTGGACGCGATTGTCCGCTGGCTGGCCCTGGCCCGCATCAACCCGAACGTGCTCACCTTTCTTGGCCTGGTGGTCAACGCGATTGCCGCAGTTCTGTTTGGCTTAGCCAATAGCGAAAATCAAGCCCGGTTGTTCCGCTATGCCGGACTGACCATCATTGGGTCGGGATTTTTCGACCTGGTAGACGGACGCGTGGCCCGGGCCAGCAACCGGGTGACTCGGTTCGGCGGCTTCTTCGACTCGGTCATCGATCGCTACAGCGATGCCTCGCAGTTTTTCGGTCTCCTTGTCTTCTATGCTCGCGGCCAGCGGTTCGCCTACGTCGTGCTGACCGCATACGTAATGGTCAACGCGATCATGGTCAGCTACACCCGGGCACGGGCTGAATCGCTGATTGCATCGTGCCGAGTAGGATTCCTCGAGCGTCCCGAACGCCTGGTCCTGGTGATTCTCGGAGCCCTGTTCAACCGCATGGCGCCGGTACTGTGGGTTATCGCCATCCTGTCCACGATCACGGTGATTCATCGCGTGCGCTACACTTGGACCCGAACCGCACTGGTGGATCGTGCGGCGAATTCGGAAGTGGCGGCATAAGCTTCCCCGGCCGAAAATTCCCCGGCTGTTAGACTGGTCAGTCATTTTCTAGGGAGGACTTTGCCCGTAGATCCCGTACTTGTCGTGCATGGCGGAGCCTGGGCTATTCCCGACGACGTCGTCGAAGAGCATCTTGATGGGGTGCAACATGCCCTCGCTGCCGGCTGGCGTGTGCTCGAGCGACATGGCAGCGCGCTCGACGCCGTGGAGGAAGCGGTGGTGGTCATGGAGGATGAGGAAACCTTCGACGCCGGACGGGGCAGCTTTTTGAACCGTGAGGGCAAGGTGCAGCTCGATGCCTTAATCATGGATGGTGCCAGCTTGCGCGCGGGAGGGGTTGGCTGCGTTGAGCGTCTGCGCAATCCGGTGCGCGTGGCCCGCAAGATATTGAGTGAGAGCCCCCATGTTTATTTTGTGGCGGAAGGGGCGGAGCGCTTCGCCGCCGAACGCGGCATTCCGCTATGCAAAAATGAAGATCTGATTATCCCCCGGGAAATCGAACGGCTTCGCCAATTTCAAGCCCACGCCCAAGAACAGAAACCGGATCTTTTTGCCCCCTCCATCTCCCACGATACCGTCGGTGCAGTTGCCGTTGATCGAAACGGTGACATCGCGGCGGCGACCTCCACCGGAGGCACCCTCAGCAAGGCTCCGGGCCGGTTGGGGGACTCGTCGCTAATCGGATGTGGATGTTACGCCGATAACAAGAGCGCCGCGGCATCGACCACCGGTTGGGGAGAGCCCATCATGAAGTTGGTTCTGGCAAAGTGGGCCGCAGACCGGGTGGCGGCCGGCAACTTGCCGGAATGGGTGGCCGCAGAAGCCATTCATTATTTGCAATCGCGGGTCGGCGGACACGGGGGAATCATCTTGCTCGATGCGCGAGGAAATTTCGGGATCGCCCACAATACACCGCGCATGGCTTGGGCCCTCAAGACTCGTTCTGAAGAAAACCGCGGGATCAGCTACTAAGCAGGGAAGTTCAGGTGAGACGTGAAATAGAGCCCCTAAGCCCAGCAGTTTTCAACGGGCGGGAGGCGCATTCCGCTGGTTTACCAGAAGCCCAACATTCTCGATCCCGGCAGAACGCACGCCGCGCAATACCTCAACAACTCTGCCGTACTTGGCACCCAGATCGGCGCGGATGTAGACCTTCGGTTCCGCCCCATGGCTCGCACGGTCACGAATGGCTGCGGCCAAGTTTTCTGGGGTAATTTGGTCCCTGTCGAACCAGATGCGGCCGTCCCGCCGAACTGCAACCAATAAAGCATCTTCTCGACGTGCGCCGCGCATGTCGGTTGAGTTTGACACCCTTGCCAGATGCACGGCTACGTTCCGAGCATCTCTCGGGGAATCGATCACAACCGCAGCCGGCAGGAGAAACATTGCCACCAGTGCAAACATGACGCCGGCGAGGCCGGTTACGTCAATCGTGCAAATGAGTTTGGCTGATCTCGGTTGTGCTTGGCGCACCGGCAGTATCCAATTGGCGTTTGTGCTAAAGCACAATTGCGCCGCGTAGCGCAAAGATAACCGATGTCATCTAAGAAAACCTCTCTGCCCGATCCAGATCTCGGGGGCCCTCTCCTCCTGATACACTCACTAGATCCTTGGCGATTGCCGGAGTAAAACTCTGAATGGTGGAAAAGGATGCTCCCAGTGCGCGCACCCGAGTGGTGCGAGAAGCCGAACGTGGTGTCTATGACCGCGCCGCGGTTTACAAAATTCTCGATGCAGGCTTTCTGTGCCACGTGGGATTCGTGGTCGATGGCCAGCCCTTCGTGATTCCCACCAGCTATGGTCGGGCAGGCGATCAGCTCTACATTCACGGTTCTGCCGCCAGCCGCATGTTGCGCCAGCTGGACCAGGGGGTTCCGGTTTGCTTGACGGTCACGCTCCTCGATGGGCTGGTGCTGGCCCGTTCGGTCTTCAACCACTCCATGAATTACCGTTCCGTAGTGGTTCTGGGAACGGCCGTCGCAGTCACGGATCCGGAAGAGAAACTTGAAGCCTTGCGACGGCTTGCCGAACACATCTTGCCCGGCCGCTGGGCGGAATCGCGCCAGCCGAGTGCGAAAGAGCTCAAAGCAACCCTGGTGATGCGTCTGCCGATTGACGAGTTTTCCGCCAAGGTGCGGCAAGGACCGCCGGTCGATGACGCCGAGGATTACGCGTTTTCGGTGTGGGCGGGCGTCGTTCCCCTGAACATGGTAGCCGGTAAACCCATTCCCGATCCCCGACTGGATCCGGCTTACCCGGTTCCCTCCTATGCCGAGAGCTACTCGCGCAAACGTTAGTTTTCCGGGCGGGGGCTCAAGGCACGAGGAGCAGCTTGCCGGTGGTCTTTCGTCCTTCGAGGTCACGATGGGCTTGCTGCACGTTGGAGAGCTTGTAGGTCCCCCCCACCCGCAGGTTCAGGCGGCCGGCGGCAATCATCTCAAACACGGCTTTCGAGCGCATCCTTAACTCCTCCGTGTTGGCGATGTAGTTGACGAGTGAGGGGCGAGTCAGGAAAAGCGATCCCTTCTGGGTCAACACCAGCGGGTCGAAGGCTGGAACCGCTCCGCTGGCTCCACCAAACAGCACCATCATGCCTCGCGGCCGAAGCAGATTCAAACCTTTGCTGAATGTGTCTTTGCCCACCCCGTCGTAAACCACGTCTAGGCCTTTGCCGTTGGTGATGCGTTTGACTTCAACTTCGAAGTCCTGCTTGGAGTACAGAATGACTTCATCGGCTCCGGCCTGGCGGGCCAAAACGGCCTTCTCTTCGGTAGAGACGGTGCCAATCACGCGTGCCCCGAGGTTGTGAGCCATCTGCACCAGCAAGAGTCCTACGCCGCCGGCGGCGGCATGCACCAGAGCGGTTTGGCCTTTTTGCAAGGGGTAGGTGTCATAGATGAGGTACTGCGCCGTCATGCCTTGGAGCATGGCTGCGGCTGCCTGTTGCTCGGTAACCCCGTTGGGGATGGGCACGAGTCGTTCCGCAGGAATGGGCGCATACTGTGCGTACGATCCCAAGATCCCCGTCCAAGCCACCCGGTCTCCGACTTTCACAGTTTCGACCCCGGTACCGCAGCCTTCGACGACGCCCGCACCTTCCTGGCCGAGAATGAAGGGCAAGGCAACCTTGTACCGGCCCTCGCGTTGGTAGACGTCGATGAAATTCACACCGGCTCGCGCGACCTTGACCAGGACTTCGTGAGACTGGGGCTGAGGAACCGGCACGTCAACCAGTTGCAGAACTTCCGGTCCGCCTGTGGTTCTGACCTCGATGGCTTTCATGGGTGATTTGGATTCTACTTGGTGGGAGAGAGATTCATCCGCCTGAGGCCGGAAGAATTGAACCATGCACTCTCGAGACGATTAGCCCTTCCGCGGTGTTGGCAAACTCACCCTCGCGCCCAGGGCGAAACCGACCCTGTTCGAACGGTCGGTGGCCGAAGAAGTGGATTTTGCCATGCCCCACGGTGAGGTTTCTTTGGGGGACCGAAGGTAACCGCGTACCACCTCAGTTGGAGATTGACCCATCTAAAACCGGGTAGTAGCATAAACTCGCCCTGAGGAGGCCCCATCTGGCTATAAACGCCAGAAAACATGAGTATTGGGAACAAAGTTCAACTGCCAGCCGGGATAGCGGTTCTAGCGCTTGCGGCCACCACCGGTTGCGGCAGTGCGCAGCGCCCAGCGACGCTCTTGCCGTCAAAGCAGGCGAGTGCCCCCGGGCTCAGCCCGAAAACCGCCCCTGTCCAAACGGCCGATGCCGTGCCACCTCTTCCTGCTTCGATAACCACCGCGACCAAGCCCAAATCCGACCCTGTCACTCAGCTGATCGAAAAGGTTGAAAAGGAATACCAGGCCGGCGAAGAGAACAATCAAGCCGGACAGCCCGAGGCCGCCAAGGAGAGCTTTGATCGCGCCCTCAACCTGTTGCTCGACGGCCCGGTTGACGTGCGCTCGGATGAGCGGCTGCGACGAGAACTCGAGCGTGTCTTGGATGCGGTGAATAGTTTGGAGCTCGATGCTTTGCAGCAAGGCGACGCCCAGCCGAAAACCGAGCCTGCCCCCATCGATGAAACCAATGAAGTGACCTATCCGGTCGATCCCAACATTCGTGCCAAGGCGGAAGCCGAAGTCAAAGCCACTCATTCCGACCTGCCGCTGATGATGACGGACCCGGTGGCCAGCTACATCAATTATTTCTCGAATCGTGGTCGAGGCACCTTTGAAAGCGCGCTAGCTCGGGGCGGACGATACCAGGAGATGATTCAGCGCGTTCTGGCGCAAGAAGGTGTTCCCCAGGATTTGATTTACCTGGCGCAAGCAGAATCTGGCTTCCATCCCTTGGCGGTTTCCCGCGCCGGCGCCCGCGGAATGTGGCAGTTTATGGCCAGCCGGGCTCGCGGTTATGGCTTGGAGCGGGATTGGTGGGTGGATGAACGCCAAGACCCCGAGAAGGCAACCCGCGCCGCGGCACGCCACCTGCGGGATCTCTATAACCAGTTTGGCGATTGGTATTTGGCCATGGCAGCCTACAATTCTGGACCGGGTACGGTGCAGCAGGCGGTGAAAAAAACGGGTTATGCCGATTACTGGGAACTGTATCGGCGGAACGTGCTGCCCCGGGAAACCCGCAACTATGTGCCGATCATCCTGGCGGTCACCATCATGGCCAAGAATCCCTCGCAGTATGGCCTTGAACATGTGTTGGCGGAAAAGCCAGTTCCCTACGATGTTGTCGAAGTCAACTATGGCGTAGATCTACGCTTGGTGGCGGAATGTGTGGATACTTCCCCGACCACCCTGCAAGACTTGAATCCAAGCTTGCTGCGATGGACGACACCCCAGAACGAGCCCTTTGCTCTGCATCTGCCGGCCGGCACGAAGGACCAGTATGTGACCACGATCTCTCGGATTCCCGAGGACAAGCGCGTATGGTGGCGCTATCACCAGGTTGAATCGGGGGAAACTCTTTCGTCGGTGGCACGCGCCTACCACACGACGCCAAAGGCCATTGCCCAGGCCAACAATATGGACTCAGACGATGAACTGGCGATGGGAGGCAAATTGATTATTCCGCTTGCTCCCGGCAAGCCAGGTGCGGGCCAGGATGGGGCAACGTACGCGAAACGAGCCATCCTCTACCATGTCCGTAAGGGCGATACGGTCGCGAGTGTTGCCGACGATTTCCAGGTGCCGGCGACCATGATCCGGCGCTGGAATCGCCTGTCCGGCAATAGCCTGCGAGGCCGGCATTCCTTGTACATCCATCTGCCGGTCGCACCGGGCACCCACGAGGCCCAGGTCGCAACTTCTAAGCAGCCAAACAAGAATCACTTACAGGCTGCCGGGTATAAGCACGTGGTGCGCCACACCGTACAGCCAGGCGAGACCCTCTATTCGATTGCCAAGTCTCACAACACCACGGTCGCCGCCCTCAAACAAAACAATGGCAACCTTGCCACCTTACGGCCAGGAATGATTCTTTTGATTTCACCTGCGGCAAGGTGACCATCTTTCGCCGCTAATCCTGAACTTTTCTCGGCGTGGAATAAGCCTGCCTCGGAGTTTCCAGTTTCTCCCGCCACGGGTGTAATATGCGTGCCAGGGCTGTCCTTGCTGTCCTAATCCGCTATGCTATAATCGCGGCCCATTCAGTAGGTGAAAGTATTTGTCTTTCTTATTTCAGCCCAGGTAGCATCCGGCAATCGTCACCGGCCGGGAAAATTCAGGAGGAGAAATGACTTTTGACAATACCCTCTATTTACGTGATGACGAAATCGACGAGTTTGCCGAGAGCGGTGCCTACGGCGATTCCCTAGAAGAAGATTACGAAGAAGAAGAGGAGGAGGAAGAGGCGGAAATGCCGGCGGCCGGCGAAATCGGCATCGTCTCCGAGCCCTCGATGCCAGAGCCTGAGCCGGTCAGCAGTGGCGGTGGCGGTTCGTCCAGGCCGGCCGCGAGGAAAGCCGCGAAGCGCAAGCCCGCTCCTAAGAAGAAGGCAGCGAAGAAAGCCAAGAAGAGAGTCGCGAAGAAGGCAGCCAAAAGAAAACCCGCCCGTAAGGCTGCCAAGAAAAAGGCAAAGACGGCCAAGAAGGCAAAGAAGGCCGGGAAGTCTAGCGCCCGGAAATCGTCTCGCCGTCGACGCTAGCCGGCGGCTTGAAATTCTAACCTGATCGGAAGCCGCAGCAGCGCTGCGGCTTTGCCGGTTACCAGCTTGGCTGGTCACAGATTCGCCTGTTGCGTCTACCTGTCCTCGAAAATCTAGAGATTTCCGTTGGTGATTCCGCTTCGCTGATCCGGCAGGTCCGTCGGCGCGTCTTCTTTCGTTCGTACGGGATCGTTCTGAGTTCGGGAGACAGGCTCTATTTCTTGTTGCGTAGGGCCTGCAAGCATTTGCCATAGAGTTCGAGGAGATGGGCGGCGTATTCTTCCGGCTTGGTAGCGGCGCCTCCGCCTTGAAATCCGACGGTTGCGGACGCAGTTCGGCCGTAGCCGGTCGTGGTTGCAACAAATTTCATGAGGTCAAGAGCGATGTCCTCGTCCCGGCGCATGCCAACCCCGTGGCCTGTTGCCTCCTCCATGAATGCCTCCGTAGGAATACGAAACGTGGGAACTTCTTCGTCCATGGGAACAGAAAAACTCCAGCGACGCACTGATGATAGCAGAACCGACGGCCGGGCCGTCTCGTCGCGTGCCTGGCTAGAAGGCTCGATTCCCGGAAATTCCTCCATCAACCGGCACGGCGGACCTCGCTCATCAAGGCCAGTAGATTCTGCTCAGAATCGCGGAAGAAGGTCATCCACAGGTCGTGATCGGGCATCTTGGCGATGATGTGGGGCTCATCTTGGAAGCGAACGCCTTGGTCGCGCAGTTGCCGGTGGGCGGCTGCGATGTCGGGCACGGCAAAGTAGAGAATCGAACTGGGATGGTCAAACTCAGGTTTCTCGGCGACGC
>DATJVZ010000017.1:0-21007 GCA_035501575.1 Terriglobales bacterium
ATTCGAAACTGAGCCACTGATGATGACGTCGTCGCCCGGCTTCCAGTTCACCGGAGTGGAGACCTGGTGCTTGGCGGTGAGCTGCAGCGAATCCAGAACTCGAAGTATTTCGTCGAAGTTGCGACCCGTGCTCATGGGATAGGCAAGCTGGAGCTTGATCCTCTTATCAGGGCCGACCACGAAAACCGTGCGCACCGTAGCATTATCAGCGGGAGTACGTCCTTCGCTGCTATCTCCGCTCTCGGCCGGTAGCATACTGTAAAGCTTGGCGATCCGGAGCTGGGGATCGCCGATCATTGGATACTTTACCTGGTGTCCCTGTGTCTCCTCGATGTCCGCCGCCCACTGGGTATGACGAGTGACGGGATCCACACTCAGGCCAATGATTTTGCAGTTTCGCTTGGCAAACTCCGACTGGAGACCAGCCATATAGCCAAGTTCGGTGGTGCACACGGGCGTAAAGTCCTTAGGATGGGAAAATAGAATCGCCCAGCCGTCGCCGATCCATTCATGGAAGCGAATCGTGCCCTGAGTGGTTTCTGCCGTAAAGTCAGGGGCGATATCATTAATGCGCAGATTTTTCGGAGTAGGTTCGGTGGCAATTGCCGTGCTCATGGATTCCTCCTCAGCTGACAAGTCTGTGTTTTCCCAAAAACCTTAAGGCCGTTCGCGCCCGAGTGGGTTCCGCTACAGACAAAAATCCCACCCCTTACTGCGCCGGGTGGGTTCTGGGAAATCTTCGCGCTACCCACACACCGGCGCCTGCCTACAACAACCCAGCAGACGCGGTATGGGCTTGCGCATTCGTTTAGGATACGCGGTGCACAAAACTCAGTCAAACCCAAGCGCCCCAGGGAGCGTGAATCGATAGAATCGGCTTCTAGAATTTTTGCTGGGGATGACCACCGAGTCTGTCCACCGCGAGAGTTCATCGGGCAGGAGGCCTTCGCCTCGGCTGGGGGGATAACTCCATCTTATAGAGAAGGTTACTGGGAATCCGATCCGGCAGCACCTCATGGGAAGTGTCGGAGCCTAGGTCGGTTATAGTTAGAGCGAAACCGTATGTTGATTCAAGAACATGTGTCGCTGGCTGCGCTAACAACAATCAAGGTCGGCGGCCCCGCCCGCTACTTTATCGAGGTGACTACGGTCAGCGAGGCATGCGACGCAATAACGTTCGCGCGAACGAGGAACCTGCCCTTATTTGTGCTAGGGGGCGGCAGCAATCTGATCGTCTCCGATGCGGGCTGGCCCGGACTCGTCCTGAAGGTGGGTGTCGCCGGTATGGAGGAGCACCTTCAGGATGGCAAGGCAATCTTTGAGGTGGGGGCGGGTGAGGACTGGGACAAGGTCGTGGCGCGAGCTGTGGCTCAGAATTGCGCGGGAATCGAGTGTTTAAGCGGCATTCCAGGAAGCGTGGGCGGAACACCGGTGCAGAATGTAGGAGCCTATGGGCAAGAGGTTGCGGAAACCATTCAGGGAATATTGGCTTTTGATCTGAGAGACAATCAAATCCGCGAGCTCTGCAACGAGGCGTGCGGATTCAGCTATCGCACCAGCATTTTCAATAGTACGGAGCAGGGACGTTACATCATTCTTCGTGTGACCTATGAGCTGATGCCCGGCGGTCAACCACACGTCGACTACGCAGATCTCAAGAGATACTTTTCCGGTTGGCAGGGAGTTCCGACTTTGGCCGAAACCCGCGATGCAGTGCGCAAGATTCGAGCCAGTAAAGGAATGCTCATCTCTCCCGGAGACGAGGACAGCCGCAGTGCCGGATCCTTTTTCAAGAATCCGGTTCTCTCTGTCGAACAGTATCAGGAGCTAAGCGCTCGAGCCGCCGCCAAGAAACTGCGGATACCCAGCTACCCCGCTCTCGAAGCACTAAGGAAGGTCTCCGCCGCATGGCTGGTCGAGCATTCAGGTTTCAGCAAAGGTTTCGGTTCTGGCCGAGTGGGGATCTCGCGCAAGCACGCGCTGGCCATCGTCAACCGAGGCGACGCGACCGCGGCCGAGATCATCGCGTTTCAGGAACAAATTCAGCAGCGGGTAGAGGATATCTGGGGCATCCGGTTGAAGCCGGAACCGGTCTTTGTTGGCTTTTGAGGCTCGGGCGCTTAGCCTCTTAAGCATTTCCGAGATGAGGCGATGCTCCAGCCCAGAAATGCACCCACCCGCATCGCAATCCTATGCGCCCACCGCCCTCCCCTAGGGCAACAATGCCGCCACCTGCTGCAGTGGCTGCCTCACCTATCGGCAAGGCGCGCTGCCTCTCTGAAAATACGTACGAACATCTTCCGGGTCAGCTTGCCGGTTTGGGTGTTTTGATTGGAAGGATGATAAGACGCCAGTAACGTCTTGCCGTCTGGCAAGGGGTATTGTGCGCCGTGCTTAAAAATGTAGGGGCGCTTGCTGCGAAGCCGGCCCGATCGCTTCAAATGGTTGAGATATGCATCAAAACCGATCCTCCCCAGAGCAACCACTACCTTCACCTGCGCGAGCCCTTGCATTTCCCGATCGAGGTACACCGAGCAATTCGCCAACTCGTCGATAGTCGGTTTATTGCCAGGAGGAGCGCAACGCACGGCAGCCGTAATGTAGAGATCCTTTAGCTCTAAGCCATCTGCCCTATCAGTCGCGTTGGGCTGATTGGCGAAGCCGGTTTCGTACAACACCGGATACATGAATTTGCCCGATGCATCCCCAGTAAACGGACGGCCCGTACGGTTCGACCCGTGAGCGCCGGGCGCAAGCCCAAGAATCAACACCCGAGCGTTGGGATCGCCGAAACCAGGAACGGGTTTGCCCCAATATTCGCAATCCCGGTAAGCGCGCCTCTTTTCGCGTGCGATTCTTTCCCGATATTCCACCAGTCGCGGGCAGCGCGTGCAGGCAATCAGTTCGCGATTGAGGCGCTCGAGCCAGAGAGGAGGATCTTTTGTCATCGCCAACTCATGCTCCCCAGGTACAAAATTACACTATAGCCGTCGTGCAGGCTCGGGTGGCGCTTCCTAAGGGGCGCGCGAGGGCACAAGGCAGGAAGTCATTCGAACGAGCTCCGAACCGGCTCCCTGAACTTGGGTTTTATCACTGCTGAGTCATCTCAGGAGAACACTTGTGGCGAAGATAACTCCCACACCCATGGTTGTTCTAGCAATTCCCGCTCAATCTGCACCCGCCCCTCGCATCCAATCCGTTGACGCTCTTCGCGGTGCCATCATGATGCTGATGGCCATCGATCACATTCGCGATTATGTGGCCCGCAGTGCCATGCAGTTCTTGCCTACCGACCTTACGCGCACTACCGTCGCCATTTTCCTTACTCGCTGGATTACGCACTTCTGCGCCCCGGTTTTCATGTTGACCGCCGGGCTGGGCGCATTTTTCTGGATGAGTCGCGGGCGTCGCTCAAAGGGCGAGTTGTCGCGCTTCCTCATCACACGCGGCTTGTGGCTGATATTTCTCGAGCTCACCGTACTCCGCTTGATCCTCTTGTCTCAGATCAGCGTTCACGGGAGTCCGCTAATCCTGATGATCCTGTGGGCCATCGGGCTTTCGATGATCGCTCTTGCCGGGCTCATCTATCTGCCCCTGCCCCTTCTCGCCGGCTTGAGCATCGCCATCATCTCCTTGCACAACCTGCTCGATGGAGTTTCCGCAGACCGTTTCGGCCGAGCAGCCTGGCTATGGGACATTCTGCATCAACAAGATGTCCTTACTTTCCTGGGAGTCAAGTTCGCCATAGCGTACCCCGTACTGCCGTGGATCGGGGTCATAGCCAGCGGATATTGTCTGGGAACCGTGTTTTCATGGGACGCCAAAAGGCGTCAACGCTTTCTGATGCGCCTGGGGTTCGCTCTTACCGTTGCTTTCATTGTGGTACGCGACATAAATATCTACGGTGATCCTACGCCTTGGAGTCGTCAGTCGTCCTCCCTGTTTACCATTCTCTCCTTCATTAACACGACCAAGTACCCGCCATCACTCGACTTCCTGCTGATGACACTTGGCCCGGCGCTTGCCATTCTGGGTTGGCTGGAACGCTTTCATTTCTCGCTCAACAATCCCCTGATCGTGTTCGGGCGAGTGCCGTTCTTCTACTATGGCGCACACCTGCTCGTGGCTCATCTCCTCGCCATAGCGATGAACTTCTTGCGCTATGGCCCAACTTCATTTCTTCTGCTCGCACCGCCTTCCATGGGAAGCCCAAGCGAACTGTTTCCGCCCGACTACGGCTTCCCCCTATGGACGGTGTATGCCGTCTGGGTTGTCGTTCTACTGCTGCTGTATCCGGCATGTCGGTGGTTCGCACGGCTCAAGCAGCGTCGTAACGATAGGTGGCTCAGCTATTTCTGATCGGTTCCGACTAATTGCGGTACGCCCAGGCGTCAGACGAGGAAACCTGGAACCGCAACTTTAATATTCGGTCTTCGCTTGCCGGAAGGACTGGTTGGGATCTTAGTGAAACGGGTTCTCGTCCGCGCTGCGCCCGTAGATGATGGGCACCGGCACGTCCAGCAGCCGCAAATACACCGACAATTGTCCGCGATGGTGATACCAGTGGTTCAGCATGATCGTGCGGATCACGCTGATTCGCGGCTTTACGAAGACCTCTGCCCCTTTATTGAGCAAACGCCAACTCTCGACTGCCTGGCGATCCGTAAGCGCCTGCAAAAAGGCCTCGGCATCGACGCAGCTTTGCTCGAACGCCTGAAGAATCTCCGCTTTGCTGCCAGGCTGCGGAGGCACGAAATTGCCCTGCGCGACATCGAAGCTCGATTGCTGCGCGATTCGCGAAACGCCTCCAGGGGTCGTGGCAACGTGCCAAGCCAATTGCCCGAGTGACATCGATTTGACATGCGGCTTCCAGGTCAGGTTTTCGGCCGGAACTCTCTCCAAGACGCGCTTGGTAGTCGCGACCTCGGCGCGGAATTCTTCCAAGATAGCCGTACCTAGAGTTTGCTCAACTAACGCTTCCATTGTTCCTCCTTAAGAAAATATCTAGTTCACCGGCGATCGCGGGGGCGTCGCCCCCGCAACCGTCGACGGCTAAGCTCTCTTGATTTGCGAGATCAACGTCTTTGCGTCCACCCCATTGGGATCCCCATAGCGGTCGTGATGCCGAACCCAAGCCATCGGAAAAGGCAATCCCTCTTCATCCCGGCCCTTCGGAGTAAGGTCGAGAAAGTTGTACGTGGGAAGTAAGATGTCGAGCCCACGGGCGTAGGTCGAATAGGTATGAAAGACCTCGCCATCCTTCCGATAAAAGACGCTCAACCCGGGCCGTTCTTCCGAGGGAAAGTTCGAAGGCCCATAGTTGTACTCGGCTTTGCCGCTTTCAATCTCCTGTGTCGAGGCCGAAGCCTGGAAGTCACGATTGAAGTCGGTTCCATTCGATGACAGCCACTGGAAATGCCACCCCATCCGTCTCTGGAAGGCTTGGATTTCCGGCAGTGTCGCGCGAGAGATCACGGCAAATGAGGTGTCGCGCTGCGCCAAGTGCAGTGCGGCCGGGTCGAACGAATCCGCCAGGAACGAACAGCTTGGGCATCCCTCCTTCCAACCCGGGCCCAGCATGAAATGATAAATAATGAGCTGGCTGCGCGTGCCGAAAAGATCGCTGAGAGTTTCTTTCCCCTTTGGACCCTCGAACACATATTTCTTCTCAACCTTCTCCCAAGGCATTTCCCGCCGCTCGCGGCTGAGTTCGTCGCGCAGACGCGTGAATTCCTTCTCTTTGGCCAACAGTTTCTTGCGCGCCGCCAGCCATTCGGCTGGCGACATAACCTTTGCACTTTTCTTCTCCGTCATCGCTATCGTCATTACATTACTCCTTCTCTTTTGAATCGCTTTTCTCACGCCTCTTCTTACCAAGAACGGTTACGAGCAACGCAGTCAATCCCCCGGTTGAAACCACGCTACCCAGTACTACTCCTGCGCTAGCTAGGCACGCTGGACACATAGAACCTCCTACCTCGAATTTCTTTCGGCCCGCGCCTTGATGCGCTCGTTAATGTGAGTCCATCCGGGTACAACTCCGCGCCGGTGCTCGTCCTGAATCACTCCGAATGCTTTGTGATGGAATCGGATCAGTGTCCCACCATCCTCTTCGCTCAGCCGGTACTGCAGGTTGGAAACGACGGGGTACGACATGAAGAGCGGCCCCGTAATCTCGAGCAGGGTTGGCCGCTTGATGGCCTGTACGTGGCCCCATAAATGACCGTTGCCGGCACCCAGATCGCGGAACCATCGTCCGCCCGGCCAGGACTCAAGCGTCATCGGCATTTTGTTCTCCGGCGTCTCATTCTCCGGCCCAACCTGCTCGAGCAGCGCTTCGAATGTGGTTTCGAGGGACGCGCGCACATGAATTTCCTGAACGACGGTCAGGGTCAAACTCTCAATTCCCGGTAGTGTCGCAGTGCTACTCATGCTTCCTCCTTAAAGTTCTTCTTGAAACCCCCGAGCTTATCACTCTCGACTTGCCTGGCCTTTTCCTCGGCGCGTTCCTTTACCCGCAGCAGTTGGTGCGCCCACAGTCGCTCAAAGGTCTTCGTCCACTCATGCATTGGACGAATGCCTTCCGGATTCGCTTCATACAGTATTTGTCTTCCATGGCGCCGCGCGCGTACGAGTCCGACGCGCCGCAGCACTCCTAGATGTTTCGAGACCGAAGGTTGCTCCAGCCGGAGTCTCACCACCAAATCACCGACCGATCGCTCTCCCGCAGCCAAAAGCTCGAGGATGGCGCGCCGCCGGGGCTCGGCCACCGCATTGAACGCGTCGGAGGTGGTTGCCGCCCGTGCCATGGTTTTCACTATATATTCCTATATGGGAATGTGTCAAGAACCTCTCTTGTCCGAGCGGCTAGACAGCGGCATTCTCATGCTAAGCGTTCAAACTGCAAGTGTTTGGTTGCGAGTTCGATGGCGATTTGCCGGCGGTTGCGGCCTATTGCTTGGTGAGGTTGAATCGAGCGAATGGTTTGGCTTCACCTTGGGCTACATTGTCGAGCCGGTTGTCCCAGGTATTGGTCTTGGGGTCATAGATGAATGTGTTGGTGAAACTGGCTGCGCCGTGCTCATCGCTAAAGACGAAAGCAAGCTCATTCTCCCTGGGCGTGGCGCCCGATCGATTCCGGCGTTGCTCCGCCGTATACATCCATCCACACGCAAGCGTATTGCTTGGTCTTCTCATTCCCCGCCGATGAATACCGTTGCTTCGTATTGCGGTTCCCCTTTGTCATTCTTCTCCCGCGAAACTTCGCGAAACGGCAGGTAATGGTGCTGCAGCACCCACTCCGCATCGAAGTCATGTGTCACGGGTTGCTTGCCCACTGTCCCCTCGAGCAGCCACTTGCCGGCGAGATGGTCGAGCAGAGGTGAATTGACCGGCGGCTGTTGCGCCAGCGCGATTCGAGCCGCACATATCGTCATTACAATGATGAGTTACTTCATGTTCGATTTCCTTCCACCGCACAAACACGCTTGATCTTTGGAATTGTGAGCCAACCATCGTCCAGTCGTGTTCGGTTCGAGAACCATGGCGGACACCGTGAGTGTTCATTAGACAAGAACGTGGTAAGGTGCGACTTGGCGTCGTAGGCTGAACTGCCAATCAGGACGGGGGCAGCCAAGACTTGAGCTGCCCTAGGGATTCCAAGCGGGAACGCTGCGGACCATCGCCCAGATCAGGTTGTCCATGGCGGCGTCGATCTCGTCGTGCGGTTGGGTTCGAGTGTTGGCCAGCGCCGCCCAGCACAGGCCTGTCCCGGTTTGCACCATGATCGTGGTTGATCCCGGCATGCTGCCGTTATGCCAGCGGCTTCCCGCGCCATTATTTCCGACCATCCAGCCACGCGCGTACTTGGCAACTGAGGATTGCGGATAAGCAGGGCTGGGCGTGAACATCATGCGCAAGCTCTCGGGCTTCAGAAGGCTGGGCATGTTCGGCGAGCCCAGATGATCTAGAAATTGGACGAGGTTGGAAGGGGTCGCGATCCATCCGCCGTGCGAATCCATGCGGGTGACGTTCATCTTGTAGGGATCCTCGCCGTACTGACCGTAATAGATAACCTCGTTGTTCGCGCGGTGTTTCATGGAATTTTCGGCGATGCTAACGCCGCTGATGCCGCTGGGCGCAAGAACATTAGCCTGTACGTAGTCGTTATAGGATTGACCGCTGATCTGCTCGATCACCCGGCCCAGCAGACAATAACCAAAGTTGGAATAGGCCCAGTGCTGTCCTGGCGGATACGTCAGCGGAAGGTTTTCGAGCGTCCAAGAAATCAGTTTGGTCTGATCCCAAGAATCGTGCTGAAACATGGGGTCGGTCGAGTCATTGGGCCAACCGCCGGCGGTGTGGGTCAGAAGGTGATCGACCGTGATATCGGAGACGTACTGCTTCTCGGTGCCTTTGCCGTATTTGGTGGCAAGAATGCCGGAGGGTCCGAAAACCTTGTCCTCGAGATGGAGCCGGCCTTTTTCGACAAGGGTGAAAATCGCCACCGCGGTGATTGGCTTGCTCAGGCTCGCGATGCGGAAAAGATTCGAAGTGGTCACCTGAAAGGAATCCTTGCGATCCGCGACTCCGAAGCCGCGATCGTAAACGAATTGTCCGTTCTGCGAGATCGCGACCGAAAACCCGGGCACGCGGAATTGCCCCTTGAAGGCAGTCACGAGCCGGTGGAGTTCTGCATTTTCCCGGCCAGGGAGTTGCGAGCCATCTTGCTCCCGTTGGGCGAATGCGCCGCTATACAGAATGCCAGCCGCAACCGTTCCCGCCATGGTCTTGATCAGCGAACGTCGGGTAAGATTAGCCGACATAGAACTCTCGGTCTCCTTGAACCCCGCTGCTCGGCCTTAAGAGCGGGAGATGTATATCCGTGCCCGGCACCCCAAGGCGAGATCTTTCGCCCAGGCGCGTCAATCCAAGTACTATAATCCGACACGCATACTCTGGGGCGGAGTGTAGCCATGAAGCTGAATGGGATTAAAGTGTCCCGACGGATTCTCCTGCCGCTCGCTCTTGTCATTGCGGGCATCAAGACGGCGCCGGCTCAGGCCCCGCCGCCCCAGGAGGCTCCGGCGAATGTGGCCGGGAAGTGGACCATCTATTCAACGAGCGACGACGGCAGAACGGCCACCAAGTATATCGACCTGAAGCAGGATGGCGAGAAACTCTCGGGGCACTTCAAGGGTCCGAACCAGTCAGGCGGACTCGAAGGTACGGTGGAGGGCAACCATATCGTTTTTCATACGAAGACGCGCAACGTTCTCACATTTCGTGGCAACCTCGATGGCGACCGCATGCGCGGGACCTATGGGGTTTGGGTTCCGCGCAAGGGACAAATGCAGGGAGACTGGGAAGCCAGACGTTCGGAGTGAACCCGGCTGTGCGGGAGCGGGGACACGAGAGGTTGACAGCGGATGTTGGCAAGCGCCCACTGAGGATGTTTCTTGGCTTTGGCCGAGCGAGACGCTCCTCCGTAGTCGAACATCACTCCCGGGCTTCTTGACGATGCGCCAGTGAGAAATGGTCTGGGCAGTCGGTAGCGATTTTTGACTGACCTCTGAGTGGGGCTGCCGATTTGCCTCGTGTGCGGGGAGAAGGAGCGTCCTTGAAAATAAAATGGGGACTTTCCCTGGTTCTGCTTTGCATACTTGTTCCCCTCGGTCGAGCAGAAGATAAGAAAGAAGAAAAGCCCAAGCCGGCCCAGTCGGTTGCCGAACTACAGGAGCAACTAGAAAAAATTCTTAAGGACACACACGCGCCCGGGATGTCAGTTGCCATCGTGCATCGTGACGGGCCGGAGTGGGTTGCAGGGTTAGGGCAAGCGGACGTAGCTAGCAAGCGTTCGGCTACGGCAGATACGCTGTTCCGCATCGGCTCCACGTCGAAGGCCTTCGTTGCCTTTTCCGTCCTCACCCTGGCCGATCAGGGAAAGCTTTCCCTCGATGACACCGTAAGCAAACTGGCTCCCGAAGTGTGGTTTGAGAACCGCTGGGAGGCAACGGATCCGGTGCGGGTGGTTCATCTCTTGGAGCACACCACGGGCTGGGATGACATGCACTTGCGCGAGTATGCCAAGGATTGGCCGGGTACCATGGGCTTGCGGGAGGCACTCGACTATGATCATCACTCGCGCATTTCGCGCTGGCCGCCCGGCACGCGCATGGCGTACTGCAACTCCGGCCCTCCGGTAGCGGCCTACATCGTCGAGAAGATCACAGGCCAGCGGTTTGAGGATTTCGTAGAGCACAACTTGTTCCATCCGATCGGGATGAAAACCGCAACCTATTTCCAGCCCTCCGCCGACGCTGCCACGACTCTCTATCACGTTGATGGCAAGACTCCTTACCCCTACTGGAACATCCTTTTTCGTCCGGCGGGATCGATCAATGCTTCCGCCCGCGACATGGCGGCATACGTTCAGTTCTATCTCAATCGTGGCGCGGTGAACGATACGCAGATCGTGCCCGCGTCTGATATCGATCGCATGGAGGACCCCACAAGCACCTGGGCGGCGAAGGATGGACTGAAAGCCGGCTACGGCCTGAACAATTATTGGAGCATTAAAGACGGCTTCGTCTACCACGGGCACAACGGAGGCGTGGACGGGGGACTCACGGAAATGGCTTACATGCCCGACTACAGCGTAGGGTATTTCTACAGCATTAACAGCAGCAGTGAAGACGCCTTTGACAAAGCCGGCAAGGCTATCCGGGCTTACGTCACGAGCAAGCTGCCGAAGCCGGCTGTCCCCGCGGCGGCATTGCTTCCGCCCAGCGTCGCCGAGTATGCCGGCTGGTACGAGCCAGATTCCACAAGGGTCGAACTGACACGATTCATGGAACGCTTGCTTGGGATCAACTGGATCCACGTCAAGGACGGAGAGCTGGTTATGACCTCGCTCGATGGGAACGACGCGTTTGTTCCGGTCGGAGGCAGACAATTCCGTTACCTTCCGAAGAAAGATGCGCCTGATCCCGTCGCAACTCTCGACTTGCTGCCTCCGAACGAAGAAGGACGGTTCGTTCAAGCCGACGCGCAGACCACGATGAAGCGCATCCCGGCGTGGTTGGCATTGGGGGAGATTGTCGTTACAGCTTTCGTGGCTCTCGCCGTCGTGTCCGTTGTGGTCTATGCTCCGTTCTGGATTCTGGGCGGACTCCGCAAACACCGCAGGCGCCCGGCAGAGCGCGCCATGCGAGCCTGGCCCCTGATCGCCGTCCTGAGCCTGGCGGCCTTTGTGGGTATCTTCATTGTGTGTAGTGATGACCTGATCGAGCGGATGGGGAATCTGACGGGGTGGTCCGCGGCTTTGTTCTTGCTGACCATTGCCTACGCCGTCGCCGTAGTGATGAGCGCCATCTCGTCGTGGCGCGTCCCCGCGGAGGGGGTGCGCAGCAGCGTGCGGCGATTTTCGATTGTTGTGAGCGTGGCTCTGCTGATTGCCGCAGCCTATCTCGCCTACTGGGGCATCATCGGTCTGCGGACCTGGGCATGACAGATATCCCACCGCACAAGGGAGGGGACAGGGAAAGGACGATCCGAAAGTGTGCGTGCGATTTGAGGCGCTTGGACTCCTATCTATAGCTAGCTTACGCGCACCTCATCGCTAGCCGAACGGAGAGGCACCCGAGCATGGATCGTGGTTCCTCTTCTGGGCTGTGATGCGATTGACAGCGTCCCGTTCAGGAGTTTCAGCCGCTCCTCCATGCTGGCAAGACCAAGCCCTCGGCTTTGCTTTGCCTTCTCTCGGTCAAAGCCCGAACCGGAATCCCTTATCGTCAGATGAATCGCATCCGGCACTCCCCACAATCGGACTTCGAAGTATCGAACCCCGCTGTGTTTTAGGGAATTGTGCACGGCTTCTTGCACAACTCGGAAAAGACCAAGAGAGAGATCGGACGGTAAAGAGCTAGGCAGATCGTTTGTGGTGAAGTCAATCTCCACGCCCTGCTGTTCCGCGAACTCCTTACAGAAACCTCGGACGGCGGCAGCCAGACCCAAGTATTGAAGCTTTGCCGAGTGTAACTCATGCGATAGGGATTGGATTTCGCTGCCGATCTCAGAAATCTGTTTCCGAAGTTCGTCCATGCGAATCGTGGCTTCTGGGGCCAGATTAGGAGAGCTTCGTCGGAGCTGCGCGAGCCCCATAGCCAACAAGGCGAGACGTTGACAGATATTGTCGTGAAGCTCCCTGGCGATTCGGGCCCGTTCCCGTTCTTGAGCTTCGATTAATCTCCGATTGACGCTTGCCACAGCCTCTTCGGCACGCCTGCGCTCGCTGATATCGATAAAGGCGACGACAGCCCCAACAACTTCCTGCCCTCTTCGCTGAGGATACGACCAGAGTTCAACCGGGAAGCTTGTGCCATTTGCCCTCCACAGCACCTCGTCGTCAACGTGGAGTCCGGCGCCCGCCCGGATGGCACGCGAAAGTCGACACTCCTCACTCGAAAATGACGTTCCGTCGGCACGAGTGTGATGAATCAAATCATGCATATTCTTACCGAGCAAGTCCTCAAATCGTACATACCCCAAAGCAGTAAGACCCGCCGGATTGCAGAAGGTACAGCGCCCTTTGAGGTCAATTCCATAGATGCCCTCTCCAGCCGAGTCGAGAATTAGACGGAGTCTGTCTTCGCTGAGTCGAAGATCGCGCTGGCTCTTCTTGTGCTCTTCCACAACGACTGCCAGCACCATGAAAGGTGCGACAACGAACAGCAGAAATACTTGTATCGACGGCACATTCTGCACCGACTCTGGCCCAACGAAGGGACCGCTCCCGTGGACTGCACCCCAGATGGCCAGAGACGCCAATACTATCGTCAGACTGCTGACGCCGGTTGTGCCGAAGCGCAGCGCCGCCCAGAGCAGCAACGGCACAACTGTCAACACAGGTGCGACGATCGTTGAAGGGGCGACAAAGCTAAAATATCCAAGGATTACCAATCCAGCTAGCAAGGCTAGCGCTTCCAGGGAGCGAGCCCGCGACAGGTGTAGCCAGTCCGATCTCTTGCTAACCCAACCCAAAATGGCTGGCATCAACGTGAGGTATCCGAGCGCCTGTGACAAAAAGGCAATTCGCCAACTGGTCCAATACTCTCCATGGGTGGTAAACGCACTGAAAAAAGCGCCGACGAATGGTGCGAGGAAGACGGCGAAGAGCGAGTACTTAGCCAGGGCCTTGATGCTATCTAGCTGAGGCACACCGCCAAAGCAATAACTGAGACCCAATGCCGCCGTCAGGATTTCGGCTATATCAGACAGCTGGAAGAAAATAATGGAACGAGTCGATAGGCCGATGCGCAGGTTATAGATCGCAAATGCCACAAGAGCTGCGGCTATCAATATCGGCCAGAGTCTGCGGGATAAGGGAAGCAGCGCGCATACCACCAGAATGTTGGCCGGCCAGAGCGGCCAGTCGACTTGCGGGCGTATTACGACTGTCGTTCCCAATTTCGCAGCCAGATAGGACATCGATGCCACGAGGCTCGCCAGGATCGCCACGCGGAACCAAGCATTCAGGTTCGGGTTGTTCGACGATGGGCGAGTGAGGATAGAAGTCATAGCGCCAGGAGGGGTATGGCAACCAAAATGTTCACAGTTGGACCGGAAAAGCTCGCAATCCTTATTCCGAATTCCGAAGGCGCCAAGGACGGTGCGTTGATTATCGACCCGCTCGGATCAAGAGTCAACAAATGTTCCGTCGACCTTTTTCGCGATTGTAGGTCAAACGATAGCAGCGATGATGGCAAAAGCACGGACCGGCGATTCTGCCTACCTCAAGTGCTCCACCAGAAAAAGGTCAGAAAGGTTGCGGACGTAGCCGAACACGTAGTGTTGTTCGTCAGCGGCGATTCGGGGACAGGCCACCCCTGAAACTCCGGCAAGGTCAGAGGGGTGGACGGTTTTCCATTCGGTTCTTTTGCCGTTTCGTACGTCCAACAACGAGACCGGGCAAGAAGTCTCGTTACGCTGACCGACAAATAAGGCGTCGCCGCCCTTTGCCCAGCGAAGAGGCTGATCATAGGGCACGGATCCAGCCATCGGTTGCGGTTCGCCGCCATCGACCGGAATCAAGGCAATGCCTGAAGGCGTAATCACCGCGATCCGCTTGCCGTCGGGCGAAAGCGCGTGGGCATGAGTGCCGAGAGCATATCCTTCTGGACTGATGGGACGAGGCTGACCTCCATCCAGAGTCATAACGTAAATCCGGTTGCCATGCCCAGGCTCATGGCCATCGAACAGCAGGCGTTTGGAGTCGCCGAAGAACTGACCTCCAAAGGGAGTGACCGTCCCTGTTGATATCGTTTGCTGCTGGCCGACTCCGGTGGGGAGAAGAACGAAATCTGGAGGAATCCTATTTTGACGAAGCACCAAGGCCCATTTGCCATCGGGCGATAATGCTACCGCCGAGCCTTGCCCCAACCGCACGGCAGAATTGCCATTCGTCTCGCGGCTGAAGACTGCATATTCGCCGCCGCCGGCTTCCCCGGCCTCGATGAAGAGCATGAGCATGCCGTCTTCGGAGATGTCGATAGGAACGGTCCAGTCCTGCCAACTGAGGTCGCGCTCTTTGGTTTCCCCGGGCGCGAGGCCGATGGCTCCAGCACGCAAGGCATCGCGAGATATCAAGGCTCGGCCACCGGGGCTGACGTCGTGCAGGGTTAGGGTTCCGGGAGCGCTGAGCAGTTCGCGAACTTTGCCGGAGGCGGTCACACCGCGCAGGGAACGGCTGAAACCCGTTGCCGTGGCAGTGAACCAGATCTCGTCGCCTGACGGGGACCATGCCGCTCCCATGACACTAGCCCAACGCTCCGTGAGGTCGGACTTCTTGCCCTTGAGATCAACTAGGCTGATAGTACCGCCGTCGTCGCCGAGTAAGTTGTGATCGATGAAGGCAAGGCGATCGCCACTTGGGGAAAAACGCAGGCTACTGATCCAGCCGGGAGTTTGATACAGAACCTCTCCGACAGGGTATTCGATCCGGGTCTGGCCGTTGGCGACGTGGACCACGGCGATAGCATCCTTACCGGGGGCCCAATCCGCGCCTTCGACATTATCGAGTAAATCGCGCGGAGCATCTGCGCCTACGGAAACCTGCGCCAGAGTGCCGCGGTGCAAGAAATGATCGGGGCTGATCGTGAAGTGTCGGAGCACTGCCATTTGTCCGCCGGGAGAGACGGCCAACACCTCGGTTTGCGGAAGACCGAGATCGCGCGATTCGGTGGAATTGGGAGAACTGACAAAGACGGCTTCGGGATTTCCCTCCCAGCCCGCGCTGTAGATGGCGGACCGAGGATCGGGAGCAAATCTGGCGGCGAACAATGCCCCGCGGCGGAAGCTGAGTTCGCGGAAGGTTGGAACCGGGCGCACCGAGCTCCGCTGACCAATCAGATAGCTGCCGATTGCAACCGCGAACAAGCTAAGCAACGCTATGGCAGCAAAGATTGCCGGGTTCCTTCGTTTTGGAGTTGACGAAATGGGTTGGGCAATTTCGCCAGCGGCAGCCGAAGCAGCCGGGTCCTCTGCCTGCTGCACAGCGGGGGCTTGACGAGCGGACGGGTGAAGGTCGCGCTGCAAACGTTTGAGATCGGAGCGCAACTCGGCGGCACTCTGATAGCGCAGATCGCGATCTTTTTCTAATGCTTTGTTGACGATGCGCTCGAGTTCGGGCGAAAGCTTGGGGTTCAAGTGCTGCGGCGCAACCGGTGTTTTATTGAGGATTGCATTGAAAATTGCGGCCGAGGTGTTTCCGTCGAACGGCAGCTGTCCAGTAGACATCTCGTACAGAACCACGCCGAATGAGAACAGATCCGTGCGGGGATCAACGTCTTCGCCGAGCGCCTGCTCCGGACTCATGTAGGCGACCGTGCCAAGAGCGGAGCCGGGCGAAGTGAGTTGTTCAGGGGCGGGTCCGGCCGTAGGCCCGGCGGTGATGCCTCCGGCGGCTTTCGCATCGGCGATGACTTTTGCTAGTCCGAAGTCGAGAATCTTGGCGTGACTGCGTTCGGTGACGAAGATATTGGCGGGTTTGATATCACGGTGAATAATGCCTCGGGAGTGGGCGGCCTCCAGAGCGTCGGCAATCTCTATCGAAAGCGTCAACAACAGATTGATATCGAGTGGACGGCGGGTGATTCGCTGTTTCAAAGTGTTGCCGTCGAGGAACTCCATAGCGATGAAGGATTGCCCATCATGGTGGCCGATTTCGTAAATGGTGCAAATATTCGGGTGGTTAAGGGCTGAAGCGGCCTGTCCTTCACGCTGAAAACGGCTGAGCGCCTGCGGATCTTTCGCCACTTCGTCGGGCAGGAACTTTAGGGCTACAAAGCGGTGCAACTTTAGGTCCTCCGCCTTGTAGACCACACCCATTCCTCCTCCCCCTATTTTTTGGACAATGCGATAGTGAGAAACGGTGTTGCTGGTCATGGGAAGTGGAATCTTACGTGGGACATAAAGGCAAGTCAATGAAGACCTGGTTCAGGGTTAAATAGAATGTCAATTGATGAGGAATTCCCTTGTTGCAAACTTCCGCTGTTTCTTCGCCTAATCTGGGCAGGCGTTGTACATGGACCTTCATCCATGCCTTCGAGCCGGCTACTCAGTTGTCTCCTCTGCTTGAGTTCCTCTTCTTAGCAAGATAGAAGGTTCCTCTTTTGCAGAGCGGGGCTGACCAATAATGATAGGCATCGAAGGCCGTATTAGTCATCGAGCAAATCGACGATCTCCACGCGCGGCTCGGTAGCGCGAACACCCTCCCGGAACATCGTACAGGCGCTTAAGGCTCTCGGCATCGAAAGGTAGTACGATCCCTACTTGGCCGACGGCCATTCGGAGTACTTCGGGCAGGCGGCCAGAGGGTCATCTCGCCACCGGTGCACGAGGTGCTTGCCGTCGCGGAAACCGGTCAACGCGATACGTTCCTTCAGCACCTGCGCCGACACGAGCAGCGCAACGACGTACGTAGAGATGTCCATGGGCCTTGCGCAGAGCGGGATAGAGAAGTAGACAATGGATACGGCTAGGTGACTATGACGTTCTATGACAAGACCGGCAGAGAGATGCTGGTCGAGCAGATCACCTAAGGTTCAGTGTTTCACCATGATCTGACGAGTCTTGTGATGGTCATGGATTGTTGGTGGGAAGTCCCGATTCAAAACCTCTCCGTCGGGCTGGATGAGTAAAGGAGTGTGGAGACAGACATCATCTTTGGGGTTGTTATTTCTTAGGCTCGAATCCGCGGCCGACACGGAACACGTGGCCATCGGGATGGCGAAGGTGCATCTCGCGGACGTTCCACGGCATATCGGTAGGCGGAAATGTAACTTCCAACCCGACGGCAACGCAGTGCTTGTGCATCTCGTCCACGTCGTCCACCCAGACTGACATCCAGACTCCCTTGGCGCTCTCTTCGTCTCCGTCCCGCTGAAACGTGGTGGTGTTCGTGCCGCGGCCGCGGCCTCCTTGCGCCCCCTGACAAAGAAAGATGCAAGTCTCCTTACCCGATCCGACTGCACCAAAAGTGGGAGGAGTTCCCCAGTCCCACAATTTCCTCCATCCCCACTTTTCAAACCACGCGAACGTGCCAGCGATGTCGGACACGTTCAATATCGGAGTCAATGCTTTGGCTTCCATAGCAGGAGCAGGATAACACCCCGGCGGGTCGAGAGATTTGGGTTACCGTTGCAAGATCGCCATGGTGCGAAATGACCAACGGTCAAAACGTGTTAACGCTTTTGACTGTCCGGAGTCACCGCGATATTTATCAGCTGAGCCAGGCTACTGACGCCGAACTTGTCGAACACGCGGAACACATACGCCTTCCACGGTGTGTGAACTTAAAGAAGCCGATCGACGATTTCTCGGTTGGTGAGTCCTTCGCACAGACCTACGACAATTTCCTTTTCGCGTCTCGTGAGGAGACCGTTCAGTTTCATCTTGTTCGCTTGTTGCGCTGCGAAAGCATTCTCCCTCAGACTCTATCCTGCTAATTCTAACGGTTCTGATCCTTGGAGCAGGCGACTGGGGATGGTTGGTGAGAGGTCATCCCTGAAGCATTCATCATGGTGTCAGCGAGTCTGATCGCTCAGATTGCGTTAACCATGGCACCAGCACCTGTGTAGTGATGCAGAAAAAAGCCGTCCAGACTTCGGGCAGCACTAAGGAATGTGAGATGCCCGACCGTATACGCGATCAGTTTGAACCTCCTTTGAGAACCTCATAGAAATAAGAAAAATCAGACTGTCCCTTACCGGCCTTGATCGCTCTTTCAAAGAGCAAAAGCTGGGGAGTGATCATGCTATGGTCCACCCCATGTTCTCGGCACCAATCGACCAGCTCTTTGGGAGCTACCGACCAGGCTTCGAGCGAAGCTTGGCCGCCGCTGTAGTCCTTCTGTTGGAGCTTCCCACACATATCGTTAAGGCTCATCTCCACAGCCGGCAGCAAGCTTTTCACAAACTGCATGTATTTTCCTACGGACAACTTTTCCGCTTCGCAGACAATGTATCCGTAAAGAAAGCCGAACATCGTGTTGGCGCAAAAGGCAGCCATCACGGCAATGTCGAGTGCTGAAGCCTGGCCGATTTCATTCCCGACCAGCATGGCATTGTCGCCGAATGCGACCAGCACTGGCTTCACGCGGTTGAAAAGTTCTTCGGGGCCCGAATACAGAACTGCGGCTTCCGGCTTCCCGATGTTCATCGGATAGCTCAGGAGGGCGCCGTCGAGGTATTCGATCCCATGTGGTCGGGCCCAGGATTCCATCTCCCTGGCCTCATCCGGCGTGCCCGTCGTCAGTTGCACTAGAATTTTGCCGCGGAGCGCGGACTCAATCTCCGGGTGCTGCAGCAATTGCTTGGTCGAATTGTAGTTGAGGATATTGACAATGATTACGTCAGCCTCATTGACGGCTTCCAGGACGCTTGGTGCTACGCGCAAACCGAGCCGGGCGAGCGGCTCTGTCTTTGAGACAGTGCGATTCCATACGGTTGTGCCAAATCCCTTGCTGAAGAGCGCGGCCGCAAGAGCCGATCCCATTCGGCCTGTCCCAATGACGCTGGCCTTCTGATTCATGACAGTCTCCAGTTATCCCAATGGTCTTCGCGGAGGCGAAGGATTCTACGGGGCGGATTGTACACCTGTTCGATCGGAATGGTCAGGGTCCGCGCCCGAGCAGTTGAACAGTTACAGTGTCGTCTTCACCTGCATTGCAGACATTCCGCTTGTGTGGAACGATGTCAACAATGCGCATCCGCCGTGCTCACATGGAAAATGCTCCATCTATCTGGAGCATCATCGGCCCGACGATCCGGGCTGGCGAGACGTACACGCTTGACCTCGATATGACCGAGGCTAATGCTCTTGCATATTGGCTCGGTGAAGACAGGGAAACCTTTGTCGCCGAGGAAAGCGGCGAAATTCTTGGCACTTACTACATTCGTCCGAATCAGGCCGGTGGGGGCAACCACATTTGCAACTGCGGGTACATGACGAGGGCTGCTGCAACCGGTCGCGGCGTCGCTCGTGCTATGTGTCAGCACTCCTTGGATTATGCTCGCCAGCGCGGTTATCGCGGAATGCAGTTCAACTTTGTGGTCAGCACCAATACACGCGCCGTGGCACTTTGGCAATCATTCGGCTTTGAAATCGTTGGCCGTTTGCCGCAAGCGTTTGATCACCCAACTCTTGGATATGTCGACGCCTTGGTGATGTTCCGCTCCCTTTAGTTGTGGACTTCTCGCTTCTCTGCGCCCCGCCTGTTAGCCCGAACGCGGATAGACGTATTCTGTTCGCAAATCAACTGAGTCCGATGAGGTCGTTCTAAAGATACCTGGCTAGTCCACACCCCAGATCTCCCCGATCACGCGCTGGAAGTTGGCTCCAAGAACTTTTTCGATTACCGGAGACGGCTGTCCCCGTTTCGCCAACTCGTCGGCAATTACCTGCATGTGATCTGGACCATTGAGATCGGGAACGTAAGGGTAACGGTCCTCGCCCGGCGCAGCGATTCCGAGTTGTTTACGGCGAGCGATGTCTTTGTCGAAGGCATCCTTCTGCTCAGGCGTCAAAACCGTTTTCTGGATGGCGCCGTCGGAGCCGATGCCAACATGATCGCTGCCACACGCGTTGATGGCGTGCACGACATGATTAAGGACATGCTCGCGCGTGGGAACAGTGGGCGAGGCAACTAGATACGGCATTAGGTAAACGCCGAAATAACCGCCACGATCGGCAAGCGCTTTGAGAATTTCATCCGGCTTGTTGCGGGGGTGGGGGTAGACGGCGGCGCACCCCGAGTGGGAAATCAGCACAGGCTTGGCGGATCGGGCGATTCCTTCCGAGGTGGTGCGATAGCCGCTGTGGCTTAGGTCTACAGCGATGCCGAGTTCGTTCATCCGCTGGACGGTCGCAATGCCTGCCTTGCTCAGGCCAGCATTTCCCGGTTCGAGGCACCCGTCACCGAAAATGCCGCGGTTGTTATAGGTGAGTTGCATGATGCGCACGCCGAGGCGGCGAAAGGTAGCAATTCGCTCTGGTTTCTCTTCCAGAAATGAGGTGTATTGAAAGTCGGGCATGATGCCGATCTTGCTTTCACTTTTGGCCCGGGCGATGTCGGAGTACTTTCGCACGATCAAGAACACGTCGGGATTGCGATCTACCAGATCTTGCAGAACCGCCAGATTCTCACTCGTGTCTTCATAGGCGGGGGCGGAAATCGTACAGTTGATAGCCGTGATTCCAGATTTGCGCACGGCGGCGAGGGTTTCGGTACCCGGTGAGTGATCCATATCGGTGAAGGGAGCGCACAGTGAGTCAACGACGATGGCAGTTGCGTACAGCGACGATGGCAGAGCGTCGACGAATACATGGCGGGCGAATCGTGGGGTGAAAAACGCAGCAGCCGAGGTTTTAAGCAAGGAAGCGTTGAAGACGCGACGATTCAAGTGGATACTCCTGGTGGATTGTACCTCCTACAGGAAGATAAAGTGGC
>DATJVZ010000018.1:0-19496 GCA_035501575.1 Terriglobales bacterium
GGCGGGTGGTGCCGGTTTTTCACAGCCGCGGTTGATCCCCTGCCGGTGCATTCCGTCGCGCTGATTGTTGTGCACCTGCGCCACGGGAGCATTGATGGAAATCTCGTGGAAGTCATGGGCCGTAGAGCCCCGCGCGTGGAAACCTTCAGCAGTTCAGCAAAAACGCGACCGAGACGCGATGCGATGAATCTTGGAGTGCCATCGGCCTCCGCAGGAAAGTCGACGGCGCGTCGAGAGACTTGGGATTATAGCTGAGGACCTCAAATCATGCTTTTCGGGTCTTGCCATCCATCTGTCGCGCATGCGCCTCACCAACCCCAGAGCCGAGGAACCGTGCTGAGATAATCGCCTCTTAGCGCGGTTTGGCGGCAGTGATCATCGTCGCGGCACAATCCGGTGTTTTCAACGTCACGGCATCATGGTACGGTACTTACTTTCGACTTTTGGATGGAGTGGATGCCGACAACGGAATCACTGCGGTGATCAGCGTCCCTTTTGCATCTGATTCGACTTCAAGGCGCCCTCCCAACTCTCGCAAGCGCTCACGCATACCTGCCAATCCGATCCCAGCTCCTCCGCCACTCTGCTTGAACTGGTGCAAGAGCTCGGGATCCATGCCATTGCCATAATCCTTCACCTCAAGCTTCGCTTCTCGCGCATTAATGGCGAAGCGAACGTCTACCGAAGCACTGTGGGCGTGCCGGTGGACATTGCTAAGACTGGCCTGGAGTATGCGAAACAACGGAAGCTCGACCGAACGCGGTAAGCGCTGAGATTCGTTCGACAATTCAATGCTCGCCTTGATGCCGCTCCGTTCCGAAAACGCCTCGATGTACCACTTGGCAGCCGCTTGGAAGCCGAGCTCATCGATCAGCGGCGGATGCAGTAAATGAGAAATCGTTCGGGTCTCACTCATGCACTTGTCCAACAATTCCGACAGTTGCGACAGCATCTCGGTTTGTCGATCCGATGACTCTAGTTGCCGAAGGCGATCGAGACTCATCTTGATAGCCGCCAGCTGCTGCCCGACGCTGTCATGCAACTCTCGCGCAATACTGCGGTGTTCCTCATCTTGTACTGTGAGAAGTCTCAAAGAAAGTTGCCTCACTGACGCGGTGCGCTGTTCCACCATTAATTCCAGGCGGTCATTTGCTTGCTGGAGGGCCTTTTCGGCAGCTTTCTTTTCGGTGATATCCCGCGCTACTTTCGATGCTCCTACGACCTGACCAGAGCTGGTTTTCACGGGCGAAATTGTGAGCGAAACGTGGATCATCGTGCCGTCTTTGCGCCTGCGGATGGTTTCGAAGTGTTCGACCTGCTCGCCCCGCCTGAGCCGCTCGAGGATCGTTGCTTCCTCCGCCAGGCGGTCCGCTGGGATGATGAGCGTGATGTTCTTGCCGGTCGCTTCTTCGGCTGTGAAGCCGAATCGGAGCTCTGCAGCTTTGTTCCAGGTAGTGATGGTGCCATCAAGAGTCTTGCTGATCATCGCATCGTCGGAAGATTCGACGATGGCGGCCAGTCGCGTTCGTACCTCCTCAGCGTGTTTGCGGTCGGTAATATCCACAAAGCAATTGATCGCTCCGAGAATTTCTCCTCGCTCGTTCTTCAACGGACGAATGTTAACGATGACGGTTATTCGCGAGCCATCCGGACGTTCAATCTGCACCTCGTCTTGCGCCTCTGAAATCTTGCCGGACAGCACATCAGCCATCGGGCATTCGCCGTGCGGCAGAAACACACCGTCCGATCGATGCATCTTGAATGAGCCGCACCAGTGCTCATTGGAATCTCCAGGTTTCGGTTGGCGGCCCCATAGCTCGACGGCGCGCCGATTGTAATCCCGGATTAGACCGGAGGCATCGCAAGAGTAGACACCGACGGGACCAAGATCAAACAAAGTGCGATAGCGCGCTTCGCTCTCGCGCAAAACCACATCTGCTTGCTTGCGACTACTGATGTCTTCGATGGCGAGGAGCATCGTCGGTTGATCGTTATGGCCATCTTCGATTTTCCGGGCATTGAGAAGCATCGTCTTTGTTCCCAACTCTGGGAAGTCATTTTCGACCTCGAAATCGACCACCGGCAGGTCTTTGGATAGGACTTCTTCGAGCACGGCTCGCAACTTAGGGATGTTCCACTGTCCATTCCCCAACTGGTAGAGAAACTTTCCTTCTGTGTCCTCGACCCGAACGTGGAAAGACTCCATGAAGGAAGGATTCGCATAGATCACGCTTAAGTTCTGCTTGAGAACCAAGAGTGGTTCCCTGACAGTCGCGAGCGCTTCCTCCATGAACTGCCTGGCCTTCTCGACGCGCTCGCTCGCTTGTTTTGCGTCATTGATGTCCGACAAGACGATCACAGCGCCGTCGATCTTGTCGTCCGTCGTGCGGTACGGCCGAATCTGGAGCGAATACCAGTGACCGTCCTTAGCCTGTAGCTCGATTTCCTTCGGGGTCAGCGTCGCGATTACGCCAGCGATGAGGTCATCCAGGTCCGGCACGTCAACATCCCATCGAATATCGGTAATAGGGCGACCTATGTCGGACGCCACGATTTTGAGAACCTTCGCTGAAGCAGCGGTCAGCCGACGAATCCGTAACCCCCGATCCACCATCACAACCGGCAGACTGGTGCTGGTAAGGACGTTGTTAAGGTCGCTGTTGACCCGGTCCAGTTCGACGTTTCGGTTATGCAGTTCGTCGTTGACGGTATTGAGCTCCTCGTTCGCCGACTGCAGCTCCTCCTTCGAGGTCTCCAATTCCTCGTTCGTGCTTTGTAATTCCTCGTTCGCGGAAAGAATCTCCTCATTCGCCGATTGGTACTCCTCGTCGCTCGCTTCCTTGGACTCGACGAGAGATCGAAGGTGGTCCTCCGCCTCGGCGAGCTTGCGCCGCAACTGCGTGACTTCTTTTCTCGTGGTCTGGCCAGCCCCGACAATCTTTCCGACCACCTTCCCCTGGGCAGGTGCGACTGACAGGGCCCGTTCGAACAGAATAAGATATCGACGATTTTCGGTTGATGATCCCAGCGGCTCAACCGAAATGTTCACCGACATCGGCTGCCCGTTGCGCCTGAACTCGACTGATCTGCGTTTTACGGGCGCCTGACTCTTCTTCGCTTGGTTCACGGCAGCTCGCAGCTCGGCCACAAACTCTCTCTTCGCAATCTTCAAAAGGTGCAGGGTCGCCCTACCCGGAGCCGGCTCGACGTACGGCCCAATGGCACCCCGGAATTGCAGAATCTCCATGTTTTCGTTGATCACGACTCCTGGTGGGGCGTATGTCTTCAAAACAACACGGTCCGCTTCGGGTTGGCGGTCCAAATCAAGACTGGTCTCGGCCGGCTCCGTGATCCGATCAGCAACTCCTGCTTCGCGAGGATACCGGTTCGCGGAGAAATCATAATGAAGCCTGCTCGCAACCGCCTTCTTGACAAAAATCTTGTGCTTCTTGTCGACCGGAGCAAAAAACTCCGGGAATCCGGCGACGCTTTCGGCATTCCCGAGGAAAAGAAACCCCGACGGGCGAAGAGCATAATGCAAAATAGGCACAACTTTTCTTTGTAGCTCCGGCCCCAGATAGATCAGAAGGTTGCGGCAAGCAACCAGGTTCATGTGAGAAAACGGTGGGTCTTCCGCCAAATTCTGCTTCGCGAACACGCAAAGGTCTCGAATGCCCTTGCTGACCCGGTACCCTTCATTCACCTTCGAGAAGAAACGGCGCAGTCGCTCCGGGGAAACCTCCTGGGCAATGCGTTCCTGGTAGATTCCAGCGCGAGCCTTTTCAATTCCCCGTTCGTTGGCGTCAGTCCCGAAAAGCTGAATATGATAACTCGACATCTTATCGCCCAGAAATTCGAGAAGTATCATTCCCAGCGAGTATGTTTCTTCCCCGGTTGAGCAGCCGGGAGTCCAGATCCTTATGCTGTCTTTGCTGGACTTGTCTTTGAGAATGGCCGGGAGCACTTTGCTCTTCAAGCTTTCGAACGACTCCAGATCGCGGAAGAAGCTTGTCACCGGAATCAGAAGGTCCTGGCATAATTCCTCGGTTTCCTTCGGATGTTTCTCCAGGAACTTCGCATAATCGCTGCTGCGGTCGATCTTATTGATGGCCATCCGGCGAAGCGTACGTCTCTGCACCGTGCCCGATTTATACAGCGAGAAGTTGATGCCGCCGGCGTTTTTCAGCAGCGTGAAAATACGGTCGAAATTCTCATCCGAGCGTTTCGTCTTCGTGACCCGTGGGTCAGCTTGGGCTTCGGAACCGTTAAGATAAGGATGTCCGCTGATCCGTGCAAGTTCACGGGCGATCTTGTCAGGTGGCAAAGTAAAATCAACGCAGCCCGAGGCAACGGCGCTGTGGGGCATGCCCGGATACTTCGCGGATTTCTCATCCTGAGCGAATGTAATCCCGCCCTCGGCCTTGATCGCGGCCAAACCGCGGGTTCCGTCGGAAGCTGTCCCGGATAGCACCACTCCAATCGAGCGGCGATTCCGCTCTTCAGCCAAAGACCGCATGAAGAAGTCGATCGGTGTGTGCAATCCGGGTGTTGCGGCGCGCGGCGTCAGTTGTAGGCGCTGCCGCTTGATCCCCATGTTCACATTGGGTGGAATGACGTAGACGTGATTAGGCTTGATGCTTGTCTCATCCGCCGCCTCAAGCACCGGCATGTTTGCGGTTTTTGCCAGCAACTCAGACAGCATGCTGTGGTGCTTGGGGTCCAAATGCTGAATGAACACGAATGCCATCCCAGTATTGTTTGGGATCGTGCGGAGGAACTGCGAGAATGCTTCTAATCCGCCAGCCGATGCCCCGACTGCGACGATAGGAAAGGAGCTGTTGGCGGCTGTCGTTTTGGCGTGATGTCCCATGTGAGCAATTGACGCTACATCGCCGCGCGGGAGCCCCGGCGGGCCTAACCGGTCAAGGATAGTCCTCATATCAACCGGCAGCAACGCACCTTCTTAGCTGAGGGCGCGAAAGCAAACCGCGCAAACTCCGGGGCGTCGCTTCCACGTCAGCATTCGCGCTCGTCCTCGACTGCCCGCGAAATGCTGGTACAATGCTTTTTGTTACTTTTCACATTCTTCCGCCGCGCCTCCTAGGCGACGGTTCCTTGCGAAAACTGACGAAACGTCGCGCGAGGAGCCGAGAACGGTTGCTCTGTTAGTTCCCCTGTTCGGCTAAATGCGAGACCGAGGATGCGTTTCTCTTTTGAAAAGCATCTGCCCCCGTTGGCGAGGTCGAACGTCCCTCGATGCCAAGAGAGAGGAACGAGCATGAGAGCCCGATATGTTTGGGAGGGATTGTACGAAGCTGCTATCCTCGAAACCGACGATGAAAAGCTGCCCCAGCGCGTTCGGGCAACAAAGGCCGCGATTGACGTGCGAATTCAGGAAATGCAGCTAGACCATGGAGGTAGCCCTGAAGAACGGCGGGCTCTCGCCGATGCGCTTGCTGGTTTAATTGTGCTACGAAGAGGGAGAGTTTGAAAGGCGTTCTCACGCCGTAACTCTCGTCGCCGACATTTAAGCATTGCTCGGACCGTATCGGTGAGCTTATGGGTTGGTCAATACAGAGAATCGGGTATCGTACTGAGCAACGGATAGTAGCCGACCCAAAGTCCACAAAAACCTGGTTTTTGTGTGTTTGCGTCGTGCGTCCACGTCAGTTCTAAGTCTGACTTACGCCAGCTATTTTCACGGTTTATCACTGAACCATTTATGAGATAGGTTGTAGTCCGTTTGGACTTAGACGTTGTAAAATCGAGGCAACACAATGCTAGCCTCTCTTCGAATTTTGGTTGCAGACGATAATGAAACAATCAGGAACGGCTTGTGCTCGGTTTTGGAGGGTGGATGGAACCGACGCCGTGCAAAAAGCCGTGGCACTCAGACCCGACATTATTTTAGTGGATGTTTCGATGCCCGGGTTGAACGGGTTTGATGGTGCAGGGTGCATCCATGAGCGACTATCAGAATCCGAAATTCTGATCGTGACCGAGCACCACTCCCGGACCCTAGAATACCTGCCATCTCAACCGGAGTGCGCGGATACCTCGTGAAATCTCGGATTGCGCACGACCTGATACCGGCAGTCGAAGCCGCAAGCAAACACCCACCGGTGTCCACTTCAACCGAAGTGTAAGGAATGTGGCCGACGTTCCTGTCTGGCTGCTACAGGTGGGGTAGGCTGCTACAGCCAGAGCGGAAATTGTCAGAGCAGTGCTATGTCTGAGAATGGAGATCGTCGCGAAAGCTGCTAGCAGACCGTAGCCCGAGCCTTGTTCGCGGGCGCGGCATCCACGGAGGCGATCCAGAATTCGCGCAAGCCGAACGTCGGAACGCGCAGCCGCAGGTAGCGGGTCATATCACAACACACTCCGGTGAATCCTGGGGGTGGCCGAGGAATGTACCACGTTCCCTCGCTATGTTGCACGTAATCGACACAGAGCGCTTTATATAGTCCAGCGGGAAACTGCACCGGATTTTGCACCGACTGTCTGCATCCGGGGCTTACTGGCGCCTACCGGTCGTTCTTAGGGATGTTACCGGAAGTGACTGAGGCGAAAGGTAGAAGGTTTATTATCAGAAGCTTGTAAAGAATTTCTAAAGCGATGCGGGTAGATGGTGTGTCTGCCAATTCCACCACTTCCGCGCGGTGCAATTTGCCCGTAATCAAAACCTTAGCAATATTGGGAGGAAAACCTCCTACTGCCCGAAACGCATCGTGATCTTAATGTTATAGGTTTCCACACCACCGCAACGTGAAGGGTCGTTTTCATCCAGGCGGGGTAAGTCATTGTGGTGTGCTTGTGGTCCAACCGAGGCACGCTGCACCGCTTTCGAACCGCAGAATGAGAGCCCCAGGTTTGTTGAACCCATCCAAGACCTGAAAAGAATTTCACCTGCCTGGAGAGTCGACCCCCCGGCGCATGGCGGAATAGAATGGAATGGGTAACAAGGCGGAGAAAAGTTGCGATGGCTGAGCAGATCGTTCGTTGTCCTTATTGCTTGCTAGGAGATCAGTTCAGGCCGCTGCTCGAGCGGCCGGCTTGGTCGATCTGCGAGAACTGCGGCCACTCGATGATTCCTGATGACCCAGATTTCAAGTGTTCATGCCGCAACTGCGCGAGATCACGGCAGGCGGCGTAATAATGGAGACCTCCTCAGGGTGTGCAGGGAGCAAAAGCAGGAATCGAGAAGGGTCCACATACTAATCACGAACATCTTTCGGAATAGTACAGGCGCGCGATGGTCGATCTAGCAGTTGGCGAAGGCAAGCTCACGTTGCGTGTTCATGGGGCTGACAAGTTGTGGGCGTTCAAGAGCACCCTCGAAATCCCGCTTGTCCACATTGCAGGCGTGCGCGCCGATCCGGACATCGCGCGTGGCTGGTGGCACGGTGTTAGGATGCCTGGCACCAATATTCCCGGGGTGATCACGGCTGGAACGTTCTATCAGGATGGCAAGCGAATATTTTGGGACGTACATTATCCGGCGAACACGGTGGTCATCACCCTCCGGGATGAACGCTATGACGAGCTCGTTGTTGAGGTGTCTGACCCGGCGGCAGCACTCAAAATGATTCAAGACGCGCTGTGAAGTGCTCAGTGTTGGTCGACAGGGCAACCAACAGGCAAGGTAGAATCATCTCGAATTACAGAGGGTAGGTCGCTTATGGCGCTCTCTCGGAACGGCGAGCATAAGAGGCTATACGCTCAAGCTATGACTGCCGCGCTGGTGCTATCAGCAATTTTGCTGGCACGAAGCACCCCACCCAATTTTCCGCCCGCGCCATGGGCAAATTCCTCGATTCGTGCGATCACGCATCACGATCAGCGACCGCGATTTGAGCATAATCGAGCCCAGTGGAGTAATCCGGAAAGTACGTTCCAGTCCGTTCTTCCTGCTCTCGAGTCTCGGCACGTAGCTGCCACGTTGCAGTCGTCTTTCACTGTTCAAGCCAAGGGCCGGCATTACAACCGACCACCTCCACTAGGGTCCCTAGGCTAGCTCTGGCGTCTTCGATAACGAGGTGATTCACCGGAAACTCATTCATCTTGCATCGCTTGTAAGATGACCTCGCTGAACCTCGACGGATATAGGTTGCTAAGACTACTGAGACGCGTCAGTCGATCTCGAGGAGGTGGTTTTCCATGAAATGCATAGCGGTAGCGACGTTCCTATTCTTTGCCGCGGCGTCATTCGCTCAGAACATGATTCCTAACGGTACGATCTTGCCGGTCAGGCTGAACTCTTCCCTGAACTCCAAAAAAGGCAAAGTAGGGCAAGAAATTAACGGCACCCTGGCGCAGGATGTTCCTTTGGCGTCGGGCTCCAAGATCCGAGCCGGTGCAAAACTCGTGGGACACATCCTCGCCGTGGCTGGCGATGGCAAGGCTACAGGAACAAAACTTGCGTTCCGGTTCGACATGCTCGAAACCGCCGGGCGGTCAATATCCCTCACTACCGACCTTCGGGCTATAGCCTCCATGATGGAAGTCCACGAAGCGCAGCTGCCCCAATCGGGACCCGACCGTGGAACCTCGGAAACTGCCTGGGCCACGCAGCAAGTCGGCAACGAGGTCGTCTACCATGGAGGTTGGTCGGTTACGAATGGCCCTGAGGTTGTCGGGAAGTCGCTGCTATCCGGTGGCGTCTTGGCGCAGGTCCGGTCTCATCCATGGACCCCATGCCGCGGCGAACTCGACAACAATGATCAGCCCCAAGCTTTTTGGGTTTTCGCGTCGGATGCATGCGGAACCTACGGTTTCGCGGACTTAACCATTGCGCATGCGGGGCGAACCGAGCCTGTAGGGCAGATCGTCCTCGCTGCAGAGAAAGGAAATATCGATGTTCGCGGGGGCAGTGGAATGCTATTGCGTGTTATCGGCAGCAGACCGTGAGTTAAATCTGCTGCAATCCTGCTGAAATAGTCAACGCTGGCGAAGGCGAATGCTCGAGGCGGGCGTAGGCATGACCCGCCGGCCTCGCAGTTTGGATGGTAGTCATTACCCGAGGGGCCAAAGTCGAACGTCTGGACAACCAAGGACCTGAGGATCAAGGTATCGGTCGGTAACGCCGGGTTGGTGACCTGGCCTAAGGAAGCGCCACTCTAGCACTACCGGCGGACTAGCTTTGAATCATTGCAGATTCCCATTGTGCTATAACTCTCCGAGATGGCGAATGCAAACCAGGGATCGTTCCACCTATTTCGTTTGGCGTGGATGTATTTCTGCATTGGTCGTGGTTTCTCGTAGCCATCTTCGAAATCAATTTCCGCTCGGGACGTTACTCCTCCTTCACTTGGAATGTGATTGAGTATCTGTTGCTGTTTCTGATCGTGCTCCTGCATGAGTTTGGTCACGCGCTAGCCTGCCGTCAAGTGGGCGGAGTGGCAAACCGGATCGTGCTCTGGCCGCTGGGCGGTGTAGCATTCGTGAACCCGCCTCCCCGCCCGGGCGCTACCCTCTGGAGCATCGCGGCAGGGCCGCTGGTCAACGTTGTGTTCCTGGCGGTGTTAAAGGTTATCGATTTGTCGAGCCAATCGTTCGGGTGGGCGCCGCAAGACTTGGCCGATGTCTATCGACTGCTGCAGGCGATCTGGGTCATCAATCTGGGCCTCCTGGGATTCAACCTGCTGCCCATCTATCCTCTGGACGGCGGCCAGATTCTTCGCTCTTTGCTCTGGTTTGTGCTCGGACGCGCCCGCAGCTTGATGGTGACCACGATCATCGGCTTTGTGGGTGTGGCCGGCTTCATCGTCATCGCCATATGGTCACGTTCGCTCTGGCTCGGCGCAATTGCCGCCTTCATGCTCTTGAATTGTTGGGGTGGGCTGCGACACGCGCAGGCATTGTCACGCTTGGCGAGGCTGCCGCGCCGCGAGGGATTTGCCTGCCCGAGCTGCAAGGCCGCCCCGCCTGTTGGGGAGAACTGGAAGTGCGGGCGGTGCCGGCGGACATTCGACAGCTTCCAGACCCAGGCCACTTGCCCGCACTGTGCCGCCCAGTTTCCGGTGACGCAGTGCTTGGAGTGCGGCGCCGCCTATCCCATGGGTCAATGGATAGTTCCAGCTTTTTGCCCGGTGAATCCATAGGGGTGTACCACCGTTAAGCCGGGGAGCCGGGACCGAACGGCTGGGGCGCTCAATACTTGACGATAGCAGCGAAGGACTTGGGATCGAGACTGGCGCTGCCAACCAGAGCTCCGTCGATCTCTTCTTCAGACATCAAAGCCGTCGCGTTCTGGGGTTTGACCGATCCTCCGTAGAGAATGCGAAGATGGTCGGCGAATTCCTGGCCGAAGTGCTTGGCAGCTTCGGCACGAATCAAACCGTGAGCTTCAGACGCCACCCGTGGCGTGGCCGTCTTTCCCGTACCGATCGCCCAGACGGGCTCGTAAGCGATCACCAGCTTGGCGGCCTTCTTGGCCGAAACTTTATTAAAGGCGCGCGTGCACTGGCGCCGCAAGACGTCCTCGGTCAGGCCGGCTTCGCGTTCTTCGAGCACTTCGCCCACGCACAATATGGGAGTAAGACTGGTTTCGAGCACCGCCTTGAGGCGAAGGTTAACGGTATCATCGGTTTCCCCGAAATACTGACGTCGTTCCGAGTGGCCGACGATCACGTGGGTGCAGCCAAGAGCCAGCAACATGGGCGCGGAAATCTCCCCCGTGAACGCACCCTCTTTCTCCCAGTGAACATTCTGGGCCCCAATGTCGACGTTCGTCCCCCGGGCGGACTCGAGTGCCGCCTCCAGATCCGGGCACGGAGCGCACACGACAATTTCGTCGCGATCATGATCGCGGACGAGAGGGAGAAAGACGGTGAAGAAGGCGCGAGTCTGCTCCGGTGTTTTGTACATCTTCCAGTTTGCGGCAATGACTTTCTTGCGTTGCATAAGGTCCCTCGCGCGACCATCCTTGACCACAGAAAATGCAGCGACGTCACAAGCTTGAGATCGACTTGGTTCGATCAGGAATGCGAAGCGTGGTCTTTTTCAAATTGCTCTTCTTTCGGTCCGGTAGGGCGACCCTTGGAAGGCTTCCTCTAAGGCTTCCGCCGCTGTTTCATACGCCTTTAATGTCGCAAGATCAAAGAGGACAAACCGAACCCGGGTGAGGTGGGTCGTCGAACGCAGCGCGTCGGCAACCGCGGACACAGCGACCCGGGCAGCGTCGGCCACCGGATAGCCGTAGGCACCGGTCGAGATGGCAGGGAAGGCTAGAGAGTCCAAGGCATGCTCGTCGGCCAAGCGGATGGACTCGCGATGGCAGCTGGCTAGAGTCTCCGCTTCACCGCGTTGCCCTCCGGAATAGATCGGACCCACGGTATGGATCACGTACCGGGCGGGCAGACGCCCTCCCGTGGTGATGACAGCCTTTCCTGCAGGTAAACGCCCAATCTCGGCGACAATGCGTTGGCAGGCGGCGAGAATCGCGGGGCCGCCGGCACGGTGGATCGCTCCGTCGACTCCGCCGCCTCCCAGAAGCGAAGAGTTAGCCGCGTTCACGATGGCGCCGGAGGTCTCCCTGGTGATGTCCCCAGGCCCCCGAAATTCAACCGCTTTTCTGGGGTCGACGAGAAGCCGAAGCGCGAGCTCGCTCACAAAGGTGTCTCCTCCGCAATCACTTCTTGTCAGTCAGCGCCTCCACACCGGGAAGTTTCTTGCCTTCCAGGAATTCGAGCGAGGCGCCGCCGCCAGTGGAAATATGCGTGATCTTGTCGCTTACCCCCGCGGCGTGGACGGCGGCGACCGAGTCGCCGCCCCCCACAATCGAAATGGCGCCGGCATTCTCGGCCACGGCCTGAGCCATTTTGAAGGTTCCTTTGGAGAAAGCCGGGATCTCGAAGACACCCATGGGCCCGTTCCAGACAATGGTGCGGGCGCGCGAGATCTCCTCGGCAAACTCCTCGATGGTTTGCGGCCCGATGTCGAGGCCCATCATATCGGCTGGGATCGGCTGACCGCGGTTGACGGCATGAGCCGTGGCGTTGGCGTTTATGCTGTCGGCGACAACATGGTCGACCGGCAGCAGGAGCTTCACGCCGCGCTGTTTGGCATCTTCGAGAATCTGACGGGCGAGATCGAGCTTGTCATCCTCTACCCGCGATTTTCCGATCCCTATGCCTTGCGCTTTCAAAAAGGTGTACGCCATGGCGCCGCCGATGATCAAAACATTGACCTTCAGCAGCAGGTTTCGAATCACTTCGATCTTGTCGCTCGCCTTGGCCCCTCCCAAGATGGCGACAAAAGGCTCTTCGGGATGCTGCAGGGCCTGGCCAAGGTACTGGAGCTCTTTTTCCATCAGCAAGCCGGCTGCAGATTTCTGCACGAACTTGGTGATTCCGACGGTGGAGGCATGGGCGCGGTGGGCTGCGCCAAAGGCATCGTTGACATAGTAGTCGGCGAGGCTGGCAAGTTGCTTTGAAAACTTTGGGTCGTTAGCTTCCTCTTGCGGATGAAAGCGCAGATTCTCGAGTAACAAGGCTTGGCCTTTCTCGAGCTTGCCGGCCATCTCTTCGGCTTCAATGCCGACGCAATCAGGACAGAAGCCGACGTTCTCGCCCCTCGCCAGCTCCTTGTCGAGCAGCATGCGCAGGCGTTCAGCCACCGTCTTGAGACTCATCTTGGGGTTCGGTTTGCCCTTGGGACGGCCGAGATGCGAGGCCAGAATGAGGCGAGCCCCATGGCGCAAGGCGTATTCGATCGTAGGCAGGGTCTCGCGGATGCGGGTGTCGTCCATGACCCGCCCGTCCTCGAGTGGAACATTGAAATCCACGCGCATGAAGACACGGTGACCGTTGACAGGAAGATCGCGAATGGACAACTTGGACATGGTAACCTTCCTCGGAAAATCGGACCCCTCACCCAGGCTCTGTTCCTCGTCCCAAGAAGTGGTTAAGCTGGCGACGGGATGACCCACTCATGCCCTGCTGCCAGGCTGCCCGCTTCGATCCGGACGAACCTTGCACCCGCGCAAAAAACCCACTTTGACAGGGGCAAGTGGTCTTCGCGACAGCTGCAAGAGTGTTCTCGATTACAGGCCCTTCTTGCCGATAAACTCGATTAGGTCACGAACTCGGCAGGAATAGCCCCACTCATTGTCATACCAGGAAACCACCTTTACTAGGTTGCCCCCAACCACCATGGTCAAAGGCGAATCCACAATTGAGGAACGCGAATCTCCGCGGAAATCTGCCGAGACAAGCTCATGCTCTTCATATCCCAGATATCCCGTGAGAGGACCTTGCTCAGAGGCCTTCTTCAAGGCAGCATTGACCTCCTCCTTGGACGTTTTTTTTTCCACCATCGCCACCAGATCGACGATCGAAACATCGGGCGTGGGGACACGGACGGCGAAGCCATCGAGTTTCCCCGCCATCTCCGGAATGACCAGCTTCAATGCCTTGGCCGCCCCTGTGGAGGTCGGAATCATGGAGAGCGCGGCCGCCCGGGCACGGCGCAAATCCTTGTGGGGGAAGTCGAGAATGACTTGGTCGTTCGTATAGGAGTGAATGGTTGTCATCGTCCCGCTGACGATCTTGAAATTGTCGTGAATCACCTTGGTGATCGGTGCCAGACAGTTCGTGGTGCAGGACGCATTGGAAATGACATGATGTTTAGCAGGATCGTACACCTCATGATTCACGCCGAGGACCAGCGTCACGTCTTCATTCGTGGCGGGGGCGGAAATAATGACCTTCCTGACGGGACCGCGCAGGTGCTTTTTGGCATCTTCGGCTTTGGTGAATCGCCCCGTAGATTCGACGACCACCTGGGCTCCAACCGATTCCCAGGGAAGTTTGGCCGGGTCTTTTTCGGCGAAAACTTTGATATTGCGGCCGTCGACCTGAATGCAATCCGTTCCCGCGCTGATCTTTTGCGGCAGATTGCCGAGAATGGAATCGTATTTGAGAAGATGCGCCAAGGTTTTCGGATCCGTAAGATCATTGACCGCAACAAAATCCAGGTTCGAATCGTTGAGGGACGCGCGCAGGATGTTCCGGCCAATACGTCCGAAACCGTTAATACCAACTTTGATTGCCATGTTGCCTCCCAAAGGGCGGGGATCAAACAGAATTAGCGTGCGGCAGCGAAAAAAATGGTAACAGGGAACTGCGGGAAGCAGCAAATGGCAAGCTCAGCCCGATCCGAATCAAACGCGAGACTTGTCCTTCAACCTTATATTCCGGCGCGGCAAACATGCGGATTAAGGTCGCCAACCAACCGCGGATGGTACGCTACCTGGTACACCCGAATTGCCCGCAAGCCTCTAGGTGTGTTACAAGCCAGACATGCGCAAATGGATGCGCGAGCGCCTAAAGCGCCGCAAGAAACAGGGAGAGAAGGCCGCGGCGGAGGTTCCGCCCCCCTTACAGCCAACATTTTACGATACCCAGCCTGAGGCCCAGCCTCCTGAAGTCGTGGAGCCGGAGCCCGCGCCGACAATCCCGGTCCAGGAGAGGCCAGCGCCCGGACAGCCGCAGCGAAGCGGAGAGGTGCGCCGGCGACGGCGTCGACGCGGCGGCCGGGGGCGAGGCGGAAGCGGAGTCTCAGGCCAGCCGACGATAGCTGCCAGCAACGCCTCCACCGCGACGGGGACGGATACGGCGGAACCCAGCCCTCCGATGGAGGCCGGGTTGCCCGAGCAAACTGACGGGGTTGCCTCGGAGGTGGTTGCGCCGCAAGTACCGCCCGTATCGCGAGGGACAGTGGTTTTGGCAATTGGTCTGCCCGGTTCAGGAAAAAGCTCTTGGTTTAAGCGCCATAGCGTCAGTCCGCTCTCCAGCGATCTCCTCCGCGTACTTCTCTTTGACGATGCAGGTGAGCAGCGCTTTCAGGACTTGATTTTTTCCAACCTGCGTTCCATGTTGAAAGCACGGCTGATCGCACGACGTCCGATGAATTACGTGGATGCGACCAATCTGACGGCTCACGACCGGCAAGGCTGGATCAAGCTGGCCAAAGACTATGGTTACGATGTGCAGGCGGTTTTCTTCGATGTGCCGCTCGAAGTCTGCCTGGAGCGTAATCGCAAACGCAACCGTCTGGTCCCAGAGAATGTCATGCGTCGTATGGCGGTCAAGCTGAAGCCCCCGAGATTTGAAGAGGGATTTTCGAAAATAACGGTGGTGAGGGTGAAGCGCAAAGTGGGCGAGGGTTGAAATTAACCGAGGTCATTCTCGGTCCCCGATCAGCGATCATCACCCTCTTAGGTAGGGCAACAGCTCCTTGAAGGCAGCTGTACCGGAGGAACGCAGCAGCTCATACGTCATCATCTCAGTTGAGGAAATGATGGCGCCCGCAGCGCGCATACGTTCCAGACCGATCTTCCAGTTCGATTTACTGCGGGAACTGACGGCATCTGAGGCAACATGGACGATATAGCCTTCGCTCAGCGCTCCCAGCGCGGTTTGCATAACGCAGATGTGACTTTCCATTCCGCATAGGAGCGCGGTGTTGCGGGTGCCCGGGAGACGCTTCAACGTCGAGCAAAAGACTTCGCTGCCAAAGCAGGAAAACATATGCTTGTCGATCGGCTGGGTTTCAGGGAGCAGAGACGCAATCTCTGGGACGGTTTGGCCTAGTCCTTTGGCGTACTGGGTACTCACGAGAACGGGAATTCTTAAGATGGCGGCAAGCCGAATCAGCAACTGTGAGTTTTTCACCAGCTGCTCCTTCTGAAAGATTGGAGGGAGAAGTTTTTCTTGAATATCAATGACCACAAGCGCGCAGTGCTCGGGCTTCAGCGTTCGACGAGCGATTTCGGCGGAGTCATCCGTTAACTGTGGAATGTTGCCGTGAGCAGTGGTCATGAAATCTCTCCTGTCAGAATCTTCGATCCGCGCTTCCTGATCTGAACGCCCATCAGTTGTAGCTTGGCTTCGGAGCAGGTATTGCCACACTCATTTGTGGTCTCCTGTGCGCTGCGCAATTTCAACCCGCAATCGATCGCGAAGATTACGGGCAAACGAACACTTGAAGGTTCCGAGTTGCACCGAGTGGTTGGAGGCAAGCTTAACAGCCACGGACTCTTGCTGGCCTTTTGGCATCGATTTCACATCCCGGATCTGGTCCCACGGGATGGTTGTCCATCGAAACCGACGCCGTAATCGAAGTGCGCCAGGGAGGGTCTCAATTCGCCATCCCCAGATGCGTCCGCCATCCCAGAAGAACAGAACCAACGATAAAGCTCCCAACGGCAAGTTTACCCAGCGTGGATCACGCCCGCCGTTCGGGGCAAGACTGGGCAGCAATAATAATGCGCCCAATGCCCAAATCAGAGGTTCGACCTGTTCATCCCAGGGCCGCCGCGAGATATCGAAAGAAGCAATTTTTGCCTCAACGGCTGCCGGATTTCTAGAGAGGTTCAACAACCCGGCATAGGCATCGTCATCGTTCTTCACAACCCTGAAGCCTAGTTGACCAATCTGGGACGCAATCTCTTGGGCGCATTCTTCGGATTTCGCCTCCACGGTCAGCATGTCTGGCCCCCAGCCCACAATCTTGATTCCGGAATTCCTACAAAATTCCCGGGTTTGTTGCAGCCACGGCGGGTCTTTGTGATTCATGCAACGGAGTTTACCGGATTTCCGCAGTCGAATTTGAGCGAACCCGGAGTGCGACCAAACTGTCGTAATATCCCGTTAACACCCGATTATTTACTGGCGTTTTTGCTCTGTAACATTATTCGTCTGCTTTACGGCTGTGTTGCGAATCTTCTTGATTGGCGGTCTCCTGGTATCGCTTGCGCTTCAAGCGCGTCGATAATTGAGAGCTTATAGCATCCGGTCGGGGACCGGCGGTTTTGGCGTGCTAGCGCCATGCAATGCTCATGCCATCTGATTACATCAAGCTGCGCGGGTGTATCCTGATCATCGCAAATGAAAAAAGTCCTTTTACGTGCTCCCCTCCTTATCAGCATAGTTGCAACTGCGAGCTTTGCGTTCGGACAAGCCAGCACGCAGCCTGACACGAAAACGACCGCATATTTCGTTGCGTTATTATTTCGCCCCTGGAACGCCCCCCAACTGAGCAGGGAGGCGGCCGAAAAACTTCAGCAAGAGCATATGGCCAACATTCGCAAGTTGGCGGCCGAACACAAGCTAGTGATCGCGGGACCATTCCTGGACGATACCGCTCTCCGTGGAATCTTCGTCTTTCAAGCCGAGTCCGCAGCGCAGGCACAAGAGTGGGCCAATAGCGATCCTTCGGTGAAAGCGGGCCGTCTGGCCGTCGAGATTCATGGTCCGTGGCTGATTGATGCTAACGCGATCCACACCGCATCCGCTGCTGATGAGTTGGAACAGTACACGCTCGTTCTCATGAAGCGTACTGATAAATGGACGTCGGATGCTGTTGGATTTAATTTCGTAGTCAAGGAGTATCCTGCATTTGCCAAAGAGATGACAGGACTCGGACATGTGGCAATCGCTGGATTGTTCCCGTTGAGCGTTCCCGGGAAACTACGAGCAGTCACCATCTTTCGCGTCGGCACCGAGCAAACTGCCAGCTTGCTGAAGGAAGATCCGACCGTGAAAAACGGTCTCCTTGAGCCTGAAACCCACGGTTGGGCAACAGGCAAAGGGGTACTGGCTTCGGGACAACCGATGCAGCGATGACGCCGGCCAGAGCTGGGCGGGTTAATGACGTAATTGTTTTCGCCAGTCACCGGCATCTTTCTGCTAGGTGAATCGTCAATTCGGGGATGGGGCATGCGACACAACACCGGCTGGCCAACCTTTCTCTTCCTCTTTTTGTGTTTCGAGATCGGGACGTCGGCAGCGTCGGCTCAGAACATTCGGCTGTACGTGGACAACAGCGAAGGTGACGATGTCAGCGTCATCGACCTGAAGACGCTGACCACCGTGGATGACATCCGTCTGGCCGACAAAGTTCACGGGCTGGCGATCCAGGCGGATGGACGGAGGCTGTTTGCGACCATCGAATCCGACAACACTCTGCGCGTGGTAGATACCGCGACTAACAAAATCATCGCCACGATCAAGCTGACCGGGCGTCCGAACCAGTGCGCGGTCACACCGGACGGACACTACGTGGCGGTGCCGATCCGCGACAAGAATGCAGTGGACATTGTGGACGTGCAGCAGGAAAAGGTAGTGAAAACGCTGCCCGTGAGCAAGCCGCACAACGCGTTCAACGCCGGCAGCAATCGCTACATGTTCGTGAGCGCGATGGGGACTAAGCAGGTCAACATCATCGACCTAACGACGATGGCGTACTCGGCGAAGGTGACGGTTGGAGGAATTCCCCGGCCCTACGTCGTGACGCCTGACGGCACAACGATGTATGTCGCGGTAACCGACCTGCACGGTTTCATAAAAGTGGACGTGGCGAGTGGCCAGACGCAGCGAGTAGCGATGCCGGCCGAAAACCATACGCCGAAGCAACGTGCGTTCGAGCCGAGCAATACGCTGACGCACGGGCTGGCGCTGTCGCCCGATGGGGCGGAGTTATGGGTCACGAGCCTGCTGGACAATAGCCTGTACGTCTACGACGTGAAGGCGAACAAGATCACGGGGCGGGTGCAGGTTGGCGATGGGCCGAACTGGGTGACGTTCTCGCCCGATGGGAAATATGTGTGCGTGAGCAATACCGGGACAAATGATGTATCGATTATTGACGTACGGGCGCGGCGCGAAGTAAAACGGGTGAAGGTCGGGAGGGCACCGAAGCGGGTCGTAGCAGCGGTGGTCGGAGCCTAGTGAGAGGCCTACCTCCGCGCACCCTAACAAATACGACTCATGTAGTCGGTTGGGGTTGAACTGCCGGTTCGGAATGGCGGAGAAGGAGCTGAATTAATTCGCCTTGTCGCCTGACGCCAGTCTTGGAAAAGATGCTCTTGATCTGCGAGCGCACTGTATTTTGGGTTACGCCTACCATCTTCGCAATTTCTTGCGGTGCTCGACCGTCACTCAACAACAATGCGACACGACATTCCGCCGGGGTTAATCCGTAGAGCATGTGCAATACTTCCTTCGTCGGACGCCTAGTCTGTAAAGTATCATTGATAAATGCAACAGCGGTCACCTTTTGAGATGTCTCAAGCACCGAATTGTGAATAGGGCTGATCTGAACTTGCAGCGGAGGACGCATGCGACGCGAAACAAAAACTGTACCCCTGCCGAAACACCGCTGCCATTCGATGTTCGGACGGCCTGCTCGATCGTCCTTCCCAACAGACTGGATTCTCCGGGTCGCTCTGCTCGCAAACCATCTCGCGTCCCAAGCAGTCCATCCCCTTCCGCGACACAGGCCGCCGCGCTTCGGTTCATGAAAATGATCTCACCTTTAGAACCGAGAAAAAGGACTCCGGTCGGAAGCATATAAAGTGCGCTTTCGGCGCCCTCACTTCGTGACATCAATTGGGACAAGTTGACATGTAAGCTAAAAGCACGTTTCAGGTGGGGAGCCAGAAACCGGAGAATCTTCAGCTCCGATTCTGCGAACTCTGTGCCTATCGCGATAGA
>DATJVZ010000019.1:0-2380 GCA_035501575.1 Terriglobales bacterium
CTGGAATAGCATCACGTTCGAAACGGCCACCCGCGCCCCGCGTAATTGCCTCCGAATGGTCGGCAAGCCAGAAGTAATCCGTTTCATTAGTCACGCGGCCCGCTGGCGCCGATTTTTCCGCTGTTCCCTGGCCGCCTCCAACTTCCGATCGCGGTCGGCCTGAATCTCCTGCCGTGCCCGGCGAGCTTGTCCTTCGGCGTAACGCAGTCGATGGCGCTCTTCAAACGAACGTTGCTGCCTCCTCACAGTGGCGACCAACTTTTCCGGCGCCCGGTGCTTCCGTTGTTTCTTCGTGTGCTCGCTCCGCGATCGTAAGGGCTGATCGATTTCTCCAATTCGAGCTGATGCAGAACACCGTGTTGGTTCAGCCTGAAATGGAAAGAGGGCGCAGTCCATTACTGGGTCTTGCACCCCTCGGGCGCGGATTTTCAAGGCATCGATCAGACGACCAGGCTATCCCTCGGCGCTGTTGCATCCCTGCGTTGCCCGCTTCGGTTTCGCCCGGCAAAATTATTGTGGCGCCGACGAGCCCTGAGGTCTCAACTTCCAGTTTCCTCGTCACCCGGCAACTGAGAATCCATTGCGTTCCACAACCCGGCTTCCCATTACTAATCCCGGGCCAGGACAGATTACTTCCGGTTTGCCGACAACTCGGGAGTTAGGAATTTCAGTCGAGAACTTTCAAGGGCCTTATCGCGGCCGCGATACCGGCGGCACCATGTTGTTGGCGCGATAGTACACGACGAGCTGGCCGTAGTGCTCGCCGCTGTCCTCGATGCCGACCATCCAGTTGTAGGAATTGTGGACCAGCTTGTTCCCAAACGGAAATTTCGTCGTTTTTTCCAGTCCCGCGTCGCCCTGCTGTTGAATCAGGTTCGCTCCGTCCGCGACTGCCTGCTGAATCAGATTCACCACGTCGGCCTTCGTCTTGTAAACGTCTCGCGACGGGTTTACCACGTCCTTGCCCAGGTCAGGCCCGATGTTCGACCCGGAAACCGTCCGTATCAGGAGGTAATCGACCCCGGCAACGTGTAAAAGAGTTTGGGCAAAGGTGCGCTGGTCTTTCTGCACCTTGAAGTCGTATTTGTCTTCGGGAAAATCCTGGGCCATGGCGATGAGTTTGTTCCCGATGCTGTTCCACATTGCCAGCGTCTCCTCTGCTCGGGAAAGCGCAGCACGCGGAGGTTGATTCTGCGGCTGGCCTTGACTGTAAGAACTGGTTCCGAAGACAGCAAGCAGTGTGACCGCAACCAGCACAAGCGAAGACCACCTCATGGTAAATTTCTCCTTTGGATTGGCAATAAACCGCGAAAACACACCCACGCGAGGCTAGGACTGTCCTTATGAACGGGCCGTAAACCCGGCAAGTTCATGCCTCGCGCAGGGCAATCATTGGGTCCACCTTGGTCGCGCGCCGCGCTGGAAGATAGCTGGCTAGAACGGCAACGGCAAACAAAAGCAGAGGAACCATCACAAACACAGCCGGATCATGCGGGCGCACGCCGTAAAGCAAACTGCCCATCAACGATGCAGTGGATGCAGAAACGACCATGCCGGCCACAATTCCAAGGCCCGCCAGCACTAAACCCTTTTGTAAAAACAGCTTCAGGACGCCGCCTGGCCCGGCCCCCAAGGCCATGCGAATACCGATCTCGCGCGATCTTTGGCTGACCATGTAGGCCAGCAAGCCATAAATTCCGATGGAGGCCAGAAGCAGCGCCAGTCCGGCGAATCCGCCCACCAGGCCGGCAGAAAAACGGCGTAAAGCCAGTGACCGATCAAGGATGTCATTCATAGAGACAACATTGAATACCGGTAAGCCGGGATCAATGCTCTGGATTTCATGCCGAATCTGTGGTTCGAGCAGGGCCGCGGGCAGAGACGTGCGCAACACCAGGCTCACTTGCTTGCTGGGGTCTTGATAGGCCGAAACGTAGATGTGAGGAACGCCATCGATGTCGAGACCGTCGCTCTTGATATCCTTGACGATACCCACGATGGTCTTCCATGGCTTGGTAGGGTCTTGTCCGAAGCGCACGCGGCGGCCCAGCGGATCGCGATCCGACCAATACTTACGAGCGGTGCTTTCATCAATGACGGCCACCGGCTGTTTGCCGTCTTCATCGCCCTCGGTGAATGAGCGGCCGCGTAGCAGCGTCGCCTGCATCACCTTAAAATAATCGGGGCTTATCCGAATTCTCTCGGCGAGCAGATCCCGCGAGGACTCGACCGGTCTATCTTCAATCGCGAAGCCTTCAGTCGCTAAGCCACCGACCGCGTTGGGGTTGCTATTGGTGGCCGGCAGAGATGAGGTGATTGCGGCGAGTTCTACTCCCGGAATTGCCTTCATGCGCCGCAGCAACTCACGATCAAAGGCGGC
>DATJVZ010000020.1:0-10814 GCA_035501575.1 Terriglobales bacterium
GGCTGAAGACGATCATGAAGGAGCTGATGGAGTCGCAGAATTCCATCATCTTCATCGATGAGCTGCACACTTTGGTGGGCGCGGGCTCAGCCGAGGGCTCGCTCGATGCGGCCAACATCCTCAAGCCCGCTCTGTCGCGAGGCGAGATTCAGTGCATTGGGGCCACGACTCCGGGCGAGTACCGCAAGTCCATTGAAAAGGATCGTTCGCTCGAGCGTCGCTTCCAGGCCGTCAAGGTACCGCCGCCGAACGAGGTTGACGCCACCAAGATTCTGTTCGGGATTAAAGACCGCTACGAGAAGTTCCATGCCGTCACCTACACAGACGACGCCATCAACTTCGCCGTAGCACACTCCAATCGTTATATTCCCGACCGCTTTCTGCCCGACAAGGCGATCGACCTGGTCGATGAGGCGGGCGCGCGCGTGAAGCTGCGCCAGACCTCGCTTCCGGAAGAGATCACCGAAGTGCAAAAGCGCATTAAGTTCATCGTGCACCGCATGGAAAACGCCATCGCCAACCACGAGTTCGAGAAGGCGCGCTTCTACTCGGATGAGGAGCGCAAAGAGCGCGAGAACCTTCGCGCCCTGCGCGAGAAGTACCACCTCGACGAGTCCTCGACCGGAGTGGTCGGTCGCGAGGACATCGAGGACGTAGTATCGCGCTGGACCGGGGTTCCGATCACCTCGATCAAGGAAGAAGAGTCGCAAAAGCTGCTGCGCATCGAGGAGGAGCTGCACAAGCGCATCATCTCGCAGGATAAAGCCATTCTGGCTCTGGCGCGCGCCATCCGCCGTTCCCGGGCCGGGTTGAAGAGCCCAAATCGGCCGATCGGCTCATTCCTGTTTCTCGGTCCGACGGGTGTGGGAAAAACCGAAGTCGCCCGCACCCTGGCTCAGTTCATGTTTGGTACCGAGAAGTCGCTGATTCGCTTCGACATGTCGGAGTTCATGGAGAAGCACTCGGTCTCGAAATTGATCGGCTCGCCTCCCGGATATGTAGGCTACGAAGAGGGCGGGCAGCTTACCGAGCGGGTGAAGCGCGCTCCTTATTCGGTGGTTCTGCTGGACGAGATCGAGAAGGCGCACCCGGATGTGTTCAACATCCTGCTGCAGGTATTCGAAGACGGCCAGCTTACCGACGGTCTCGGCAATACCGTGGACTTCAAGAACACGATCATCATCATGACCTCAAACATCGGGGCCCGGCACTTGCAAAAGCGCGAAGGCCTCGGGTTCCAGTCGAGCAAGGAAGAGATGGTCTCGGAAAAGGTGCATGATCTGGTGATGAACGAGGTCAAGCGCACCTTTAACCCGGAGTTTTTGAACCGCCTGGATGAAGTCATCCTGTTTAGCGCCTTGGGCGAGAGCGATCTCATCCAGATTCTCGAGCTCATGGTCACGCAGTTGAATCAGAACCTGGCGCAGAGATCGATCACCGTCACGGTCACCGATGAGGCCAAGAAGTGGATCCTCAACCAGACTCTCGGGGATCGCAGCTATGGTGCACGGCCGCTGCGTCGGGCCCTGCAAAAGTACATCGAGGACCCGCTGTCGGAGGCCCTTATCCAGGGCACGATTACCACGCGTCCGGCTTTCATCGAGGTCTTCCTCGAGGACAACAAGCTGTACTACCGTCCCGTGGATTCGGAGAAAGCCGAAGGGGTGCTGCTCTACGAGAACTAGTTATTGCCCGTGGCTTTAGTGTTGAGCCGTCGGTGAATGCTGGCGGCTTTTCGCTTTTTCCCATCGTTCCAGCCCCAAGGCGGTCGATATGATAGGCATCGATTCCCACGGTTTGCATTCTGCCATCGTTCTGCTCGCCGCCAGTCTTGTGTCCGCAGCTCAGCAAGCTCCGAATCCCCATGAGATCCAGGTGATGGACGGAGAGGCCGGTCCTTGTTCGGTGGCATTTACGGTCACCGACACGAACGGGGTGCCGGTTTACGACGCCAGGATTCGTGTGCACATCGAGTACGGATTTGCGGGCGTGCGGCGGCTCGATCTCGAGGCAGCGACCAATATCGAGGGCAAAACGCAATTCAAGGGCCTTCCCAAAAAAGTCAGAGGCGGCACTCTTTATTTTCGCGCCTCGCAAGGAAAGCGCGAGGGATCGGCCAGCTATGATCCGGAGAAGAGCTGCGGCGGCGAGAGCGACTCCATCGTCCTCACAGAAAATAAGAATTAACAACTGTCCCCTGGCACATCTAAGTGTAGTGCCTCTCCCGCACCCGACTTCCTAAGGAGACAGCAAAAGCCTATGGACAAGGTCAACATCCAGCAGAAGTTCGCTCAAATTCAGGAATACTGGAAACCCTACATTGCGGCCGAACTCAATGGACAACAGGTGAAGCTCGACAAACTGAAAGGCGAGTTCGTCTTCCATCACCATGAAAACGAAGACGAGTTGTTCTTGGTGGTCAAAGGCCGCTTTCGCATGGAATTTCGCGATCGCCACCAGTGGATCGAGGAGGGTGAATTCATCGTGGTGCCGCGTGGGGTCGAGCACCGGCCGGTAGCCGACCAAGAGTGCTGGATTCTGCTGTTCGAACCGGCATCCACGCTCAATACCGGTAACGTATTGAACGAGCGCACTTTGCGGGAATTGGAGCGGGTTTAGCTAACCTCGACGACGCTCCTCGATGGCCCAGTCGCCTTGCTCCTGGCCCGGTTTGCCCATCGGGCGCCCTGCCCAGAGGGAATTAGAGAGACAATTACTAATGCGTAAGTGACACATTAGCAAGGAGATACACTTACCCCCTCGGACATCGCCTTCCGTACCCTAGGAAACCGCCGAGGAACGCGCGAGCATAGAGACTCGGTTTTAGGCCCCCCCAGGAACGCCAGCTCCAACCACATGGAAAACAATCCACAAGTTTCGGAAGAGCCCGTCTTGGGCGCCTGGGAGCGAGCCCTACATGGCATGCTAGGGGTGTTTGTGTTGGTCAGCGTAGGACTGCTGGCGCACTACTATCCGCCAGAGGCCACCCAGGAGGTTCAGCAGGAAGTCCAAGGTCTTAGGAGCGAAGTCCAACGGCTCAAGCAAGAACAGGCGATGCCTGCCCTGGTGCTGAATCGTTATCGCAACTCCATTGCCTACATACACGGCGTCTACGACATCAGTTTCGATGGCCAGATGCCCCCGGTTCTTCGGGCACGGGTGTCGGGAACCGGTTTTGTCGTCGCCGATGGACTGCTGGCGACGAACCGCCACGTGGCCGAGCCCTGGTATGAGGATCCCGATTCCGCCGTTCTGATCAAGAAGGGCGCCCGTCCACATCTCGAGAAATTGATCGCCTTCTTTCCCGGATTGCCTCAGCCGGTCAATCTGATCCCGGCCGCGTTGTCGGCGCAAGGGGATCTGGCTGTGCTGCGCATCGAGAACTTCCAAGCTGTCGGGCCCCTCCGGTCCCTGCCTCTGTCCGAGCGGCCGCCGGACCCGGGTGAGCTGGTTTCCGTGGTTGGCTATCCCATGGGAGTGTTGGGCATGGTCGCGAAGTCACCCACGGCGGTCTATGAAAGGCTGGCGTTGCGTCACGATGATCAGAATGCAGCCAGTGAATTGGCCGCGCTGTCCCTGATCCGCCCCTCCGCCACGTGCGGGCATTTGGGAGACGTAGTGGGCGACAAGCTGATCTACGATGCGCCCACGGCACATGGAGCCAGTGGTGGCCCGGTTTTCAATTCGCAGGGTGAGGTGATCGGCGTGAATGCCGCCTACATTGACGGCTTCTCCGGCGGGACCTTGGGGGTATCGGTGCGGGCCTTGCGACCGTTGATTGTATCCGCCCAAGTCAAACCACCCGTGAAACGGTAGCCGCCACTGGCGACTATCGGCGCTGGCGGATCCATCCCGGTTCTCTTACATGCTCTTCTTCCAGGCGGCGCAGGTGTGCGGCCATGATTCCCGGCCTGCCTAAATAGCCCACAATTTCACGAGGATCGTTGCGGTTGACGACCGGGAGCCGGCCAATGTTGTTGCGCAGCATCTTGGCGGACGCCTCGGCCAGGCGTTCATCCGGAAAGGTCACAATGATCTGGCGTGTCCCGGCCTCGAGAAGAGTTTGACCGCCACCGGGGTCTTTGTCGAGCGCGCGCAAGACATCTCCGCGGGTGATGATCCCCACAAGCTTTCCCCTCTCGTCCACCATGAGCAGGCCTTGGTGGCGGCTGACCTCGGGATCATGGCGGGTGATGCGGTCGGACAATTGCCCTACTTTTATGTCCGCGGAAATCGTGGGAGGCTCTTTGTCCATGGTTTCAACTACCGTCATTTGCTGGAGCACATCCGCCTCGTAGTCCTGATGGATGTACAGCCCGCGGCGGGCCAACTTTTCCGTCATGATTGATGCTTTGGGCATCAGCACCATGGCGACTCCGTCGGCAATCACACTCACCAACATGAGAGGCAGCACCGAGTTGTAATCCCGGGTGATCTCGAAGGCGAAAATGATGAAGGAGAATGTGGCGCGAGACGCGGCGCCGAAAACCGCTCCCATGGCGACCAGAGCAAAAGCTCCGGGAGAGAGATTCGACGTGGGGAAAACTCCCTGCATCGCCATGGCAAAGATGCCACCCATGGCGGCGCTCGACATGAACATCGGGGCCAGCAAGCCGCCGGAGGTCCCCGAGCCGAGCGAAATCACCAAGGCGACGGCCTTCGCCACCATGACGATCGCCAGCAACTTCCACCCCAGGCTGGCGTTCAGGATGTCGCCAATCGTGTCATAGCCAACCCCTAACACTCGAGGCACAAAATACCCAATCACGCCCAAGCCAAGCGCGCCGATAGCCGGCCACCACAGTTCGTCTATCGGCAGCTTCTCGAACTGGTCCTCGGTCCAGTAGAGCAGCTTGCTGAAGCCCACTGCCGCCAGCCCGCAGAGGACGCCCAGGACCAGATAAAAGGGCAGTGCACGCGGAACCCCGAAATCCATGGGCGCAACCTTGAACATCGGACCAGATCCCAGGAGTTGCATGTGGACGGCCGTGGCCAGCGTGCTCGCGATCACCAAAGGGATGAACGATCTGGCTTTGAACTCAAATAGCAGCAGTTCAATGGCCAAGATGACGCCGGCAATGGGCGTATTGAATGTGGCCGACATGCCCGCGGCCGCCCCGCAAGCCAAGAGCACCTTGCGTTCGGAAGCCGTGGTATGCACCGCCTGCCCAATCAGCGATCCAAAGGCGCCGCCGGTTTGAATGATGGGCCCCTCGGCCCCGAACGGGCCGCCCGTTCCGATGGCAATGGCTGCGGAAATGGGCTTCAAGATGGCCACCCGCGGCGCGATGCGGCTGCGGTTGACGAGCACGGCTTCCATGGCCTCCGGAATGCCATGGCCTTTGATCTTGGGCGTGCCATACTTGGCCATGAATCCGACGATAATCCCGCCGATCACCGGAACCGGGATCACCCCTAGGCCCAGTTGGTTGTGGCGCGCGCTGACAAACTCCACCAAGAAGCGGTGGTAGAAGGCGATATTGGTGAACAATCCGATGAGGTTATAGAGCACGTAGGCGATCAGCCCCGCAATCAGACCGATTCCCGCCGCCAGCAACGACATGAAAAGCATGCGGAACTGCGCCGGCTCGGCTGCTCTCACGTCGCCAACTTGCATGCCGGTAGCACCGATGGTTGCCGGGGGAGAATTTCCGTTGGTCACGATGCTCGTAGATCTTCCATGATCTCGAATTCTTCTCCTTAGCTCTTGGCGCCAGTTTGCGAAGAGGAACCTTTGCGGTTCTTGCTGATTGGGATGGTGCGGCGCAGGGCTGCAGTCAGAGCCGGCCCTTGCACGCGCAGCTCGGCACGGTGATCGAGCGAAAGATCACGTAGTATCTTTTCGCCTTTCCGAGTGAGGGAAATGAGCACCGCACGTCGATCCTCGCCGTCCCGCTCCCGTTGCACATACCCGCCTTTCGCCAGGCGGTTCACCAGCTCCACGGCACTGTGATGCTCGATGAGCAACCGTTGCGCCAGTTCTCCGATCGACGGCCGTACCCCCGGGGGAAGACCTTTCAGGCTCAGCATGAGTTGATGTTGGCGAGGCTCCAAGCCGGCTCGGCGGGCTGCTTGCTCGCTAAAGTGAAGAAATCTCCGAATCTGGTGGCGGAACTCGGCCAGAGCCTGGTAATCAGGCGTGGTTAAAGACCTTCCCATAGCAAGCGAATTCCTCCATCACAAATTTTATCGTATCACGATGTATACGCAGGGAACTAGAAGGATGCGGCTAACGCCGTTCCTTCGGTCACCAGTTCGTGGATCTCCCGGCTCACCACGCTCAACCATGGGATGCTGCTCGACCCGGGGCCGGCGGAGGTAAACTTGCGGCAGAAGCGATTTCAGAAGATCGACCGGGGGTAACGCTGCCCAGGCTTTTTAGAGGCAGATAACCCGTGGGACAGAGAATGTGCGGGGGAGGGGCCAGGGGTAAAGGCTGGTGTTTGTGGAATCTCCGACTACCCTTTCGGGCTCTCGATTCGTCTTATTGAAAGTTGCTGCCGTTTTCGAGTAATCTTTCGCATCCCCGGAGGGACCCGTAGCCGAACCGGGTTAAGGGGTAATCCAGTGAAGACGCTGGCATACAGAGTGGTCTTGGCTGATGTTGACCGGCAGCACTTTTCTGTGGTGGATCCTCTATCGTTCAATCAGTTGTCGACTTTCACGGTAACGAGGGGCGTGTATGAGGGGCTTACTTGGCAGGACAATTTGGATCAACCTTATCGTTGCGGCACTCGCCGTAGCAAGTTTCGGGCAAGGTGGGGCGACCGGAGCCATTAGCGGCACCGTCCAGGACCCCAGCGGCGCATTCGTGCCCGGCGCCGAAGTACGCATCACCAACCAGGGTACGGGTGCCGTGGCGCGTACGACTAAGACGGATGCGAACGGTTCTTTCACGGCCACGCTGCTCCCCGTAGGAACCTACACGGTGAGCATCGTCAGCGGCGGCTTTGCGCAAGGATCCTTCCCGGACATCGTCGTGCGCGTGACCGAAACTACCCGGCTGTTGGCTGCCTTGCGGCCCCAGGCGGTGCAGGAGAAGGTTGAAGTTCAGGCCCAAGTGCAAGCCATAGACACCACGCAAGCCGCCACCGGCCAGGCCATTGAGTCCAATACCATCCGTGAGCTTCCGCTGGCAACCCAGAATTTTCAGCAGATTCTGACGCTTTCCACCGGGGTTTTCAGCGACTTGAATGCCTCCGCCCAGTTGGGGCGCGGCAGCAACAAGATTTTCGTGAACGGCCAGCGGGAAGACAACAACAACTACCTAATTGAAGGGATCAGTGCGACCGACTACAACGTTGCGCAGAATACCAATGTGCCTCTTCCGAATCCTGATGTCCTCGGCGAGTTTAAGGTCCAGACCTCGCTCTACGATGCCAGTCAAGGGCGCAACGGCGGCGGCAATGTCAACGCCATTCTCAAGTCGGGAACCAGCACATTCCATGGCGACGTCTATGAGTTCTTTCGCAATAACGTGCTGAATGCCAACGAATATTTCCTTAAGCAGGCCGACCAGCCGCGACCCGATGTCAAGCAAAACATCTTTGGCGGCAGTTTGGGCGGACCCGTCGGCAGCGAAAAATTCGGATTCTTTTTCGTCAATTACCAGGGAACCCGCCAGCGGAGCGGGGAATCTCCGGGCACGTTCATCAACAATCCCGGCTTTCCGGTGTTGCCCCTGGACCGGTCGGACGCAAGCCTGGAGTCCGTGTTCCACGTGCCCTTGATCGATCCCGTCGTCAGCAAGCTGCTGAATTTTAAGAGCAACCAATTCGGTAATTTTCCGGGCGGCTATTTGATCCCTTCGATTCCAGGGGTTCCCGGTTCGACGGCGCCTTTGGTGATCAGCGAACCCGGCAAATACACCGACGACCAGTTCACCACCAATTGGGACCGTGAATTCCGAGGTGGCGATGACAAGCTTTCCGCGCGGTTCTTTTTCTCCAACTCAGAATCGCTGCTTCCCTTCGGTGCGGGCGGATTGCCGGAATCACTCGGCTCGACCCTGCAAAGCAGCATCAACGCCACGGATCTCGACTTCCCCTTTGCTCTCCCGGTCAACGCGCGATTTCTGAGCATTGACGAAACTCATCTGTTCCGTCCTAACTTGATCAACGATTTCCGCTTCGGATATGTGCGGATCAATAACAGTCTCAACAATATCAATCCCGTTACGGTTACCGATTTGGGTATCGATCGTCCCACTAACAACGTCACCCAGTCGATCTACAAGTACACTCTGAACAGTTCAGGCTTTCAGATCGGCCCCTCCCCGTTCGCCAATCAAAACCAGGTGCAGAACAATTGCAGCTGCGTGGACAACGTCAGTTGGGTGCACGGGGCTCACGTGCTGACCTTTGGAGGCGAGTACACGCGGGTCAGTTTAGACAAGATTTTTCCCCAGGTCTTTAACGGTCAGCTCATTTTTGCCAATAACGGTGGGCTCACCGATTTCCAGGAGTTTCTCGAAGGAGCGCCGCCGTTCAGCTTCGGCGGCGGGGGGGTCGATAATCACCAGTATCGCCTGAACGACTTCGCCTTCTTCGTCCAGGACAACTGGAAGCTGCGTCCGCAATTAACCCTGAACCTGGGGTTGAGAACGGAGATTTTCGGGGCGTTCCACGATGATCTCTGCCATATCGGAAATTTCAATTCGCAGCTTTCCGATCAGGGCAAGTATCCCTACATCTATGGCAGCTGCGCGAACAGCCTGGGAGTACCCGGCCTGCACGCAACCGGCAGCAACACGACCTTCAATAACAATTATGCGACCGGGTTGGGGCCACGCATCGGCTTTGCCTGGGACATCTTTGGCCACCACACCACGTCTCTTCGCGGCGGCTACGGAATTTACTATGTCCGTGAGGACGTAGGAAACGTAGATCAGCTCAGCTTTCAGGCACCCTTCTTGCCGGTGGCTTTCGGCGGCGGCCTCCCGGGTTGCGAGGCGACTTTCTTTTCCGCCAACGCTCCCGCCAATTGCATTCCTCCCGGCCTAGTGTCCAACCCGAATGCGCTTCCGGCGGGCGGGGTTATTGATCCAAATTTCGTTCCCTGTCTGGCCCACTTTACGGGATTCGTAGTCAATGGCACGGCCACGCCTACTCCGAACACCACACAGACGCCGAACTACGCTTGCAGTGGCGGAGGTGGCCCCCTGCCCTCTACTGCGGTCTTCGATCTCGTCGAGCCGCAACATTTTGTTACGCCTAATACGCAACAGTGGAACTTGACCCTGCAACGCGAGCTCACAAGAAGATGGATTCTCGAGATTGGCTATGTGGGGACGCACTCGATCCATCTCCGCGAGACCCGAACCAATCTGCTGGCGCAAGAAGTAAGCCCGGCCAATCCACTGATCCTGACTGCCCAGAATGGCCAGCAGTACAGGATCACCACGAATACGCTGTCGAATGCAATCGCTCGCTCTCGCGCGCTGGGCATCAACGGATACTCGGGCATGCAGCTATTTGCCGACGATGCCTATTCGCATTACAACTCGCTGCAAACCACGGTATCGCGCCGCTGGGGCACCGGGTATTTCCAGGCGGCTTATACCTTCTCGCGGTCGACCGACGCGACCTCCAGTGGTAACACCGCCTTCAATACGGCCTTCAACAATGAAGTGACCTTAGATGCGTCTCGTGGTCTCTCGGATTTCGACCGCACCCACCGATTTGTGGTGAGCTACCAATATGACTTGCCCTTCTTTAGAGCAGCAAGCGGTGCCAAGGGCGTATTGTTGGGCGGCTGGTCGATCAGCGGCATCACCATTTTCCAGTCGAACACACCGTTCTCGGTGCTCGACACCGCGGCGGGCACCGCCTTTATTGGTTCCGGATTTACCACTACGCTCGGGGCGCAGCTGGCTCCGGGGGCAACCATTGGCTCGGGATATACGCACGGCAGCCTCCAGCAGCGCTTGAACGGCTACGTCAACATCAACAACTTCACCACCGCGCCGCTCCTCTATCCGGCACAGTGCGCCGTCGATGGGAACTTCTGCGGCACGAATTTTGGAGACCTTGGGCGTAATATCTATCGCGGACCGTTCCAACAGAACTGGGATTTTTCCTTGCTCAAGAACTTCCGTATTACGGAGCGGCAGACACTGCGCTTCACCACCGACTTCTTCAACATCTGGAATCACCCGAATTTCCAGAATCCGCCGAGCGCAGATGTAGAAAATCCGAGCGCATTTGGCAGAATCATTTCCACCTCCGGAACACCACGGCTGATTCAGTTCTCGCTGAGGTACGCCTTCTGATGGAGGGGAAGGCCAGCGCGCCTCGCGTCCCTCTCCTCGAACGGGACGAGGTTTCTCCGGAAATTGCCGGAATCTATGACGCCCTGCTGAAGCAGCGGGGCGTCGTCCCCAACATGTTCAAAGTCCTGGCCCACACTCCCGTGCTGGCGATCGGTATGGCGGGTTTTCTTAAATCCCTGCTCGGGGATAGCGCCTTGCCCGGCTGGTATAAAGAGTTGTTGGCTACGCGGGTTTCCCTGATGCAGCAATCCTCCTACGCAGTTTCGGCACATTCGCTGTCTGCCAGACAAAAAGGGGCCACCGAGGTACAAATCACGGCCGCGAAAGGCGATTTTGAAAGCGGTCCTTTTAGCGAAGCCGAGAAGCTGGGCTTTCGTTGTGCCGAGCGCCTGCACCGCTCGCCCAAAGAGATTGATGAAGGTTTCTTCTCCCAATTAAAAGCGGTTTACAGCGATCCCCAGATCGTCGAACTCGTCGCTACGGCTGCGGCTTTCGAGCTCTTTCCCCGCTTGATCGAGGCCTTGCAGATTCCCACCACCCCCAT
>DATJVZ010000021.1:0-17703 GCA_035501575.1 Terriglobales bacterium
TGGCTTCGGTTTGCCGGCGGGAGGTTCGTTTAAGCACCAGCAAAACATCCCCACTGCGAAGCTCTGCGTCTATACTAGCATAGGGTAAAGCTATGCCTTCAAAGTTTTCTTTTCGCTCCAGCGCATGGAAAGAGGCGATAAGAGCTTTACTTCCGGCGCTGGGCTTGGCATTCGCGGGCTTCGCGATTTTATGTATGCAAGCTCTTGCAACTCAGGACCAGAATCAGTCGCAAGCGCCCAACGTCAACCAGCAACCCGCCCCGGCGGAGGCTGGTGGCCCCAACTCCGACGTCGGCCCCTATGCGGTCCCGACCAAGAAGGAAGAACCTCCACCACCGCCGCCACCCCCCAAGCCTAAGAAAATCGAGGGCATGCCGGACTATTCCATTCAGGTGAGTGTGCCCCTGGTCGAGGTTCCGGTGATGGTTACGACCAAAGATGGGCAATTCATCTCCAGTCTAAAGAGAGAGAACTTCAAGATCTTCGAAGACGGCGTACAGCAGAACATCAGCAATTTCACCGTATCGGAGGCGCCGATCACGGCCGTGCTACTGGTGGAATATGCTGCGACCAATTACTCGTTCATGATTGAAGCCTTGCGAGCTTCCTACAGCTTTGCCCAGAGCTTGAAGAAGGACGACTGGGTGGCGGTCGAATACTACGACATGCATCCCTACATCCTCGTGGATTTCACCCAGGACAAGATGGCGATTTTCGGGGCGCTGAACCAATTGCGCATTCCCGGGTTTTCCGAGACCAACCTATTTGATGCACTCTACGACACTCTTGATCGGTTGGACCGGGTGGAAGGTCATAAGTACATCATTCTCGTATCCACCGGGTTTGACAGTTTCAGCAAGCTCACTCTCGACCAGATCACCAAGAAGGTCAAGACCACCAAAGATGTGACGATCTTCACCATCAGTATTGGCTGGATGCTGCGGGAATACTGCGAAGTAAACCACTGCACTCAGGCCACCCGGGGCGCTGGAATCCCGGTCTCGCAGATGGATTATCTGCAAGCGGATAATGAAATGCAGACCTTCGCCCGCTTGACCGGCGGGCGCTTTTACCAACCGCGGTTTCAGGCCGAATATCCCGAGATCTTTCACGATATTGCCGGGGACATTCGCAATCAATACCAGATCGCTTACCACCCCACCAATCCCAAGCTCGACGGCTCTTACCGCAAGCTGAAGGTGGAAGTGATCGCTCCCGACGGAGGCCCGCTCAAAGTGCGCGATCAGAAGGGTAAGGACGTGAAATATCAGATCATCGCGCGCGAGGGATACACGGCGAAACGCGTGGTGGAATAACCTCAAACCCGGTTAGTGCACGTGGAAGAGTTGGTCGAAAACCACCAGCAGCCCGACTCCCAGAAAGACCACCACAGCCGTTCCAACTCCGGGCTCGCGGTTGACTTCCGGCATCAGATCGGAGGCCGCGACATAGATGGTGACACCGGCCGAGAGCGGCAGAGCGAAGCTCACGTCCCGGCGCAAAGCCGCCATGACTGCAACCCCGATGAAGGTTGCGGCGCCTAGAATCGCCGAAGCTCCCCAGGCCACACGCCGGCTGCGTCCGCTCGCCAGCATCACCGAGGCGATGGTAAATCCTTCCGGAATTTTGTGCAGGAAGATGGCCACGAAGATGATCCAGCCCAGCCAGTTGGACACCAGAAACCCCGAGGTGATTGCAATCCCGTCAAAGAAGGTGTGTATGGTGAGCCCGAGCAACACCGAGTACCCCTTGTGGGCCTCGACAAACTGTTCCTGGTGAGTCTCCTCCCCAAAGTGAAAATGCGGTGTGACCGTGTGTTCAAAGAAGTGGATGATCAGGTAGCCCGCCAGAACCAGGACAGCCGCGTCCTTCCCCCGCAGCTCCAGGCTTGCCGGAAATACCTCCACGATCGAGGTGGCCAGCATGAACCCTGCACCCAGGGCGACAAAATATTTGAGATAGGAGCGATGCCAGTGCTTCTGCACGATGATCGCACCGCCGAAAACATTGGCCACGGCAGCCGTCAGACCAAGCAGAAGACTGAGAGCGATTTTATTCATGCGTGCGGGAGGATGATAGCAGTTCTCTGATTCTCCAGAGCCCCGGCGCGGAACCGGCGATGGACTGAGTTGACGCGCAGGGTGTACGAGCGGAATCGGAAAGGAGGCTCGATTCACCGTCGAGTTGGTTGGCGATGGTCGCCTGGTCTATCCGCTATGCCGAATATGAACGACATCGCCATCTTCGACCACATAGTCTTTGCCTTCTAGACGGAGCGTACCGCGGCTCCGCGCGTTCGCCTCGGAACCGGCTTCGAGCAACTGGTCCCAGCGAATGACTTCGGCGCGGATAAAGTGTTTTGCCAGATCCGAGTGAATGGCGCCGGCAGCATCGACCGCCCGGGTGTGGACGGGTATGGTCCAGGCGCGGCATTCGTCTTCCCCTGCGGTAAAGAATGAGATCAGGCCAAGCAGGAAATAGCTGGCGCGGATCAGCCGAACCAGGCCGCTTTCATTCAACCCGTAGCTCGCGAGGAATTCCCCGGCATCGGCCTCGGTCATGTCCGCCAGTTCCGCTTCGATCTTCCCGCAAACCGCGGCGGCCGCAGCCTGGGGACGGGCTGCAATCTCGGAAAGACCGAATTTCTGAACCGCGGCTTCCAGTTCTTTCCCCAGGTCTAGACTCTCGCCGACGTTCAGGACGTACAGAACCGGCTTTTCGCTCAAGAACATAAAACCGCGCAGGCGTTTCTTGTCCTCGGCCGTCATCTCCATTTCCCGCAGCGGGCGTTCGCACTCCAGATGGGCTTTGGCGCGCTCAAGCAGTTCGAACTCTTTCTCCAGGTCGGCAGAGCGCATTTTTTTCAAATCCTTCGCGACCCGTTCTATTCGCTTTTCGATCTGGCCAAGGTCGCTGACCATCATGTCGAACTCCACCTTCCCCACATCAGCCCGCGGATCGAGCGGCCCGACGTGAGGCACGGTTGGATCCTCGAAGGCACGAATCACGTGCGCCAGGGCATCTACGTTTCTGAGATGACCGAGAAAATCGCTTTCCTTGAGCGCCTCCTGGCCGATGGCCCCGACATCCACGTATTCCACCGAGGCATGTGTCAGCTTCTTAGGGTGATAGAGCGCGGCCAGACGATCGAGACGTTCGTCGGGAACCTTGGCCATACCTGTATGCGCCTCCCGGAAGCTCGATTGGGCGTGCTCGGGGAGATGCGCCTTGGTCAGGATGCGAAACAGCGACGTTTTGCCTGCCTGGGGCAGGCCGATGATGCCAGTCTTCATCAGCAATGTCCTAGCCGTCAGCGTGCGGCGGCCAACGTCCGAGAATAAATGATGAGACTGTGGTAGCCAAAGTCAAGCTGGGATAGCAGACCGACTCAGTGTCGATTCCAGGCGCTAGAGGTCAAGTAAGTGACTACCAGGCCAAGCAATAAGACTCCTCCCTCCAACCGAGTGGACCAAACGTGCAGGGCGTCAAACTGCATCCGGGCTGGATTCGTGGGGGGCACGGAGTCAATCTCTCCCATCGACGCACGCAGGGCGTCCATCTGCGGCATGATGCCGAATTGGGAGACCAAGGTGAGGATAAGCATCAGAACCACGACCCAGTGGCGGGCGGCGAAGGGCGCGACGCTGCCGGTTGAAAGCCGCCCGTACACGACGGAGCTGGCCAGATAGACGATGCCAGCAACCAGGCCCATCCAATGAAGGCTGCGAAGCGAACTGGCAACGAGGTTACCCGCAAGATGACGGGTGGGAAGCACGGAGAAAGCCGTCGGTGCGACCACAAAGGCGAAGAAAATCAATCCGCCGAGCCAAACGATGAGCGAAAGCAGCATTAGGTAGCGAAGAAATGGCATGGCGGACATTATGCCTCAGAGGGTGGGGCTGAGACTAATGGCCTATGGTGCGTAGGATTTTCCTGATTCCGCTCACATCGGAACGGGCGTCGTCTCGACAATCTCCCGGATAAGCTGCTCGGCCTGCTCCGATCTCTTCAAAGTCGAGCCGTAGGCGCTATTGACCACGATACGATGGGCGAACACCGGCACCACCAGACGCTTGAAGTCTTCCGGGGTACAGAAGGTGCGCCCCGCGAGAAACCCCATGGCCTGGGCGGCCCGGTAGAGCATCAGCGAACCTCGGGGAGAGACCCCGAGGGAGAAATGTTCCGACTCCCGTGTGCGCTGGGCGATCGAGAGCGCGTAGTCGACCAGGGATTCGTCGACACGAACCTCTCTTACCGCCTGCTGAAGCTCAATCATATCCGCCGCCGACAACACGGGGCGCATGGTCTCGAGCTTGGCGCTTCCGGCTTCGGAGCGCAGAATTTCACCCTCCGCCTCGCGATCCGGGTAGCCCATGCGCGCGCGGATCAAAAACCGGTCGAGCTGCGACTCCGGCAAAGGATAGGTGCCATGATGCTCCACCGGATTCTGGGTGGCGATCACCAGAAACGGATGCGGCAGACTGTAGGAATGCGCATCCACGGTAACCTGGCCTTCATTCATGGCTTCGAGCAGTGCGGACTGGGTCTTCGGGGTGGTGCGGTTGATTTCGTCCGCCAACAGAATATGGGTAAAAACCGGCCCCCGCTTGAACTCAAACTGTTGCTCGATGGCGGAATAGATCGAAATACCCAGCACATCGGAAGGCAGCATATCGCTCGTGAACTGCACCCGCTGGAAGGTGCAATCGAGAGCTCGCGCCATAGCCTGACCGAGCGTGGTCTTGCCCACGCCGGGAACCCCTTCGATAAGGAGATGTCCGCCGGCGAGGAGGGAAACCACTGCCAGCCGAACGATGTCGTCTTTGCCCCGTATCACCTGGCGCAGGGCAAGCTCGAGTTGAGCCGCACGATGGGATACGGCGGTGGCAGTTTCCGGGGACATCAAGCCGATTTTACTATGCGACACGGGCAGGAGGCGGTTACGGCGGTCACGGAGTTTATAAGTAAGGAGAAGGCAATTCTGCGCTTTACCTCTTGCCTTGTTCCTCCTGCGCCTTCACGTACTCCGCCACCTGGTCGAGCGTGGCGAACCAAACTCCAGGTTTTGATTTCATATAAACGATCAGCTTCTCCAGTCCGGCAATGCGCGACCGGTGTCCGGTGACGTGGGGATGCATGGTGAGGATGAACATCGTGCGTTCCTGATAGGCCACATCGAACTCGCCCTTGTAGACATCAAACACCAATTCCGGATCGGGCAGCGAACCCGCGGCTTGCGGTTCGTAGTATGGATAATCGTCGGCAATCCAGTTGATGGGAAGCTCGATCATTCTGGTGTCCTGTCCGTTGGACAAGAGCTCGTAGGGCTCATCCATGGCCATGAAGCTCGAGTCATACAAGAATCCCGCTTTCTGAATTTGGTCGAGCGTGGACTCACTAAACGCCCATGATGGCGCGCGGAAGCCCACCGGCCGCTTGCCCGTCGCCTTGCTGAGATACTCGATCGACTGCGCGAGCAGCTTTTCTTCCTTGGCCGCGTCTCCGACCATGGGCAGGTTTTCGTGCATCCACCCATGCACGCCGATTTCATGCCGCTTGCCGCGTAAGATCTGCTGGATCATCTGCGGGTCGAGCGCCGCACTCATCGCGGGAATGTAAAACGACGCGGGCACCGACTGCCGGTCGAGCAACTCCAAAATCCGCGGCAAGCCCGTCGTCGCGCCGTATTCCCCCTGCGAGAGCGGAACCGGAAGAGGCGTGCGCCGCCACAGGAGTTCATTATCGACGTCAAACGACAGGCACACCGCCACGCGCGCCCGGTTGGGCCAGGCTTTAGGAGTCAGCTTCTCGCCCGCCCGCACCAGCGCCACGCGCTGGCGAACCTGATCCTCCGTCGCATCGATGGGAATCTCGGGGAACCCTGGTATCGACGGCTCCTGGCTGGCCGCGGCTCGAGGCAGGAGAAGTGCAAGACAAAGGCGCAGAACGAACGCCAGCGTCAGCGTCTTGAGGCCAGCGGAGAAACCGGAGAGGATGTTCGCAGACATAACTCCTCCTGCAGAATTTTGGCTGCCAGCCTACTCCTTCACCTCCAGATGTCAAATTGTCAGGAAAACAAGGGACTTAACTGTAGAAATGCGAGCCAGGGCTCAGCTCTGTCGGGTGCCGTCCGGTTGGCTGCTCGAGGTCTCAAGTCCGACTACTGCTGGAACTCGGCGGGCCGTCCGGTCAAACGCTCAATCCGCTTCGCAGTCGGGGGATGGGTGGAGAAGAGGCTCCCCAAACTCATTCCCAGCAGCGGCTGAATGATAAACAGATGTGCAGTAGAAGGTGTGGCTTGCATGGGCAATTGGCGCGAGTATGCATCCAGCTTGGCCAAGGCGCTGGCCAGGGCATAAGGATTGCCCGTATAGTGCGCACCACTCGCGTCGGCCTGGTATTCGCGAGTGCGCGAGACCCAAAGTTGGATCAACATCGCCGCCAAGGGGGCAAGAAACAGCATCAAGAGCCCGGCCAGACCCCCGCCGCGATCGCGATCATCCCGCTCGACACCGCCAAAGATCATCCCCCACTTGGCTACCTGTGCCAGATAAGTGATGGCTCCTGCGATAGTTGCGGCCACAGAACTGATCAAAATGTCACGGTTATTGACATGCCCCAACTCGTGCGCCAGTACGCCTTCAAGTTCCTCGTCATTAAGCAGGTTAAGAATTCCCTGGGTCACGGCCACCGAAGCGTGACTCGGGTTGCGCCCGGTAGCAAACGCATTCGGCGAATCCGAGGGAATGACATAGATCTTGGGCATGGGAATGCCGATCTTCTGCGTCAGTCGTTCCACCGTGGCATACACCCGGGGCAATTGCTCCCGGGTTGCCGGCTGAGCCCGGTACATGGCCAGGGCAATCTTGTCGGAGAAGAAATAGGAGACGAAGTTCATGATCGCCGCGAAGATCAGCGCGATCTCCATTCCATTCTGGCCGCCAAAAAACCGCCCCAGCGCCATGAGCAAGAGCGTCAAGAAGGTCAGCAAAAACGCGGTTTTGAAGGTGTTCCCCATGTCGATTCTCCGATTATTAGATGGCCCAGGACAATCGATCGATTCAGCTCGCCGCCGAGCTGACGGCGTCGTATGCGACCGCCAACCGAGGAGGATAAGTGTACTCCAGCCTGGGGACGCTACGCGCCTGTCAGTTAAGGAAAGGTTTCTTCAGGTTGTTTGGCTGGTAGTTCGGCGAAGGGCCCGCTCGAGCGTCTGGTCGAGGGCGCTCTTGGCTTTTTCATACTCTTGTTGGGTGATGCGACCCTGCTTGTGTTCGAGTTCCAATTGAAAGATCTCTTCTTTTAAGGCATCGAGAAGCACGGAAGACTGGCCTGCCGGTTTAGGCTTGTAAGACACTGCCGCCCGCTCCGCTTTTAACGGCGCCAACTCGGTTGTCGCCCTGGCCTTTGAGCCCCCTACGATGTAGACGGCCCCCGCCGTAAGCACAATCGCGAACCCGCCCAGAATGTACCAACGATACTTCTCGAGTGGGTCGGGAGCGTCAATAGGTGGTCCGATCCCGCCGCCCGGGCGCGCGTCGCGGGGCGCCGGCGCCGGGGCACTTGCTTGCGGTTCGCCACCGCCGCCCTGATTCTCTAGGCTGTCGTTGAGCTGCCCGGCTCCCGAGATCGTGAAGTCTACCGGCTGCTCCACGGTTGTATTGGAAGCTACTTCAACCCTGGTGTCTGGTTGCTTTGGATCCGCGACCGCCTCGAATGACGTCTTTGGACCCGGGGTGAACTTCATGTTCTTGGGCAGCATCACCACGAAGTGTTGCGCTCCGTAGAGGGGCTGGGGATGAAGGCTAGCTTGGCCGCTGTAGGGCATGCGGAAAGCCACCTGGAGCTCGGTTTCTCCCGGGCGCAGGGGAAACACGAATGCGTATCGATTCTTCTCTTTTTGGGGCACCGGCGAAGAATTCACCGGCTGACCTCCCGCGGTCAAGGCCATCGCCTGGACCACTTCCGAGCCCTCGGGAAGATAGAACTCGAAGTTCTGATCGTTCATCTGGGTACGTGGCGGCTTCGACTTGTTGTCGATGGCGAACAGGCGAATGCCTTCGAGCACGTTGCCGCGCACTTGCAGGCGGATAACATCCGCCGTAACCGAGATATCGGCGACCTTCTTCAAGACGTCGAAGACCTCGACCTCAACCGAAGTGGTGCCCGGAGGGGCCATATGGTGATAGGTCACTCCCTGGTGAATCGCCCGGACCAGATGTGGCGCGGTAGCGTCGTCGAGTTTGAGAGTGAAGTGGCCCTTGGCATCGGTTTTTGCCCGGTCGGCTTCCTGCATGCCCTGGGAGAGGCTGAGCAACACCACGTCGTCGCCCGCAGCCGGCTGGTTGGTCGTTCCGTTGGTTACGGTTCCGGTGAGGGTGGTCTGGGCGAAAATAAGGCTGACTGGCAAGCCGAACCACACGAATAGGACGGCTAACAACGGACGACAGCCCCAGCGGAGTCGCAGTGCTTTCAACTTCGGGCTCCTTTTTTGTGGCCGATGGCACTTGCCTCAGCCACCGATTCCAGGTGCGCGATCTCCGCCAGCACGGCCGCTGCTTCTTCTTCGAGCGAAGTCTTCATCGCACGGTAGTCGGCCTCGGGAAACTTCCCGGCGTTGTACTCAAAATTCAAATCGCGCAGATTTTCGTAAACCACATCCCTGCGTTCGCGCAGGTAGGATACCCGCGTTTTTCGTTCTCCAAAGTATAGGTTTGCCGGAAGATAGAAAACGTAGGCCAGCGCAGCGAAGGTAATGAACAAGCAGGCGAGCAGCACCAGCGTCATGCTTCGGTTTCCCTCCTCACCTGCTCGCGAAAGCGCTCAAGTTCGACCCCGTGAACCGGCACCGGGAGGTCGGCCGGCTTTAGCAGCGGTCGGGAACGCCAGACGTGCGCCATATAGCCGACCCACAGGAGACCGAGCACCAGGGCCACATAAGGCGCGACCCAGGCCACCCAATTAAAACCGCTCTTGGTGGGAGCCGCTAGAACCGTCGGACCATATTTCTGCACGAAGGCCTGCAGCGTCAGGTCGTCGCTGTCTCCGCGGTCCACGGCAGCAATCAGCTCGCCGCGCATGCGCTCCGAATAGGAGCAGCCGACGTGATTGCATTCGAGCAGGATCTGACGACAGCCACAAGCGCACATCAGGCGATGCCCAAGATCTTTGAAACGAGCGGAGTCGTCGCCGGCCCCCATGAACACCACGACGGCCAGCAGCAAGAGCACCGTCTGGAGCAAGCCTTTTCGAAAGGCGGGACGACGATGAAGGATGGAAAGCAATTCTAGTCGGTGGCCCCCACGGGTTCGGCCTGAATGTAAGCCGGGGCAGGTACGCGCGCCGGCATGACGTTGGGTACGAGTGCGAGCAATGTCCCCGCGATCATGATCCAGACCCCAACCCAAATCCAGGTGACGAGCGGATTGAGATGCGCCTTAAGGATGGGACGGCCGGTGTCTTGGTTGAGGCCTTCATAAACAAGGTAGAGATCCCCTCCTACGGTGGAGCGGACTTGCGGGATGGTGGAGGCCTGCTGGCTGGCCTTGTAGAAGCGCCGCTCCGGATACATGGTGTCGATGTGCTTGCCGCCCTTGAACACATCGATGACCGCCCATTCGCTGCTGTAATTGGGATTGTCATCCTGAGTGTAGGATTGGCACACCAGCGTGTAGGGACCGATGCCCATCCGGTCGCCGAAGTCCATCTCCTTCTCGGTGTCTTTATTGAAGACCGAGCCGGCGAAGCCGATCATGATGACGATGACCCCAAAGTGAACGACATAGCCTCCGTAGCGCCGGGTATTACGGCGAGCGAGCTGGCCGATCGAGGCCACGAGGTTCTGGCCAGTATGCCGGCTAATCACCCGGCCCCCGCGCACGAACTCCGAGATCACGGTCAGGGCGACCAGGACGGAAAGCATGATAGTCATCAGCGAATAGAAGTAGGCAATGTCGTTCCAGGGACGCCACCCGAGGGCAATGAGCAGCCCACCCACCGCCAGGGCCCCCATCGCGGGCCACAGGAAGTTGCGTTTCACGCTCTCGAGGGAAGTCTTGCGCCAGGCCAGCAGCGGACCGACCGCCGTCAGCAACAGAAGCAGCAAGGCCACGGGAACGTTGACACGATTAAAGAAGGGCGCGCCGACGGTCACCTTGTTTCCTTGCACCCATTCCGAGAGCACAGGAAACAGCGTTCCCCAAAGTACGGTGAAGCAGGCCACGACAAAGAGCAGGTTGTTGAACAAGAAGCTCGACTCGCGTGAGACCAGCGACTCCAATTTGTGCTCGCTGCGCAAGTGCGATCGGTTCTTGGCATAGAACAAAGCGCAGGTGACAAAGATCAAGGCGAGGAAGGCAACAAACCAGTCACCGATCGAAGACTGCGCAAACGCGTGTACCGAGCTGACGACGCCGCTGCGGGTAAGGAACGTGCCAAAGATCGAGAGCATGAAGGTCGCGAAAATCAACCACATGTTCCAAGTCTTCAGCATGCCGCGCTTTTCCTGCATCATGACCGAGTGCAGGAACGCCGTACCCGTCAGCCAGGGCATGAGAGAGGCGTTTTCTACCGGGTCCCAGCCCCAATAGCCACCCCAGCCCAGCACCCTATAAGCCCAGTGCGCGCCCAGAAAAATGCCGCAGGTCAAAAATCCCCAAGTCACCATGGTCCACCGGCGCGTGATGTGGATCCATTTTTCTCCGGGATACCGCATGATCAGCGCCGCCAAGGCAAAGGAGAACGGAACGGTGAATCCCACGTAGCCGAGATACAGCATAGGGGGATGGATCACCATCTCGGGATACTGCAACAAGGGATTCAGCCCGTTGCCATCGGGGGGTAAAGAGCCTTCCATAATGGCAAAAGGATGGGCGGCGAAGTTCAGCAGCAGGAGGAAGAAAACTTGGACGCCCGCCAGTATGACCGAGGCATAGGCGAATAACCGGGGGTCGGTCTTATAGCGCAAGCGAAGGACCAGGCCATAGGTGGACAGCAAGAGGGACCAGAATAGGAGCGAGCCCTCCTGCCCCGACCACAAAGTGGCGAACTTGTAGGGGGCGGACAGGTCGCGGTTGCTGTGATGAAAAATGTAGGCGATCGAAAAATTATTCTGGAAGGCAGCGACGACCAGCACCAGGGCAGCAAGAAAGACTGCCGCGAAGCTGGCAATTCCAGCTCGTCGCGCCGTCTCGCTCAAGCGGGCCGAGCCCGCAGTTTGGCGGCCAAGCGCCAGAGCCCCGGCGAAGAGGCAGTAGGCGGACAAAGCCAGCGCAACTAGGAGGGCAAAACTGCCAATCTGTGACATGGGGAGACCCTGGAGTATTTTTCCAGAAACAGAGAGGGCAAGCAACCGGAAAGCCGTGACCAGGGGGCCTTAAGACCAAACAAAAAAGGGACGTACGGCCGCGGAAAAACCTGCCCCGTGGCGGAGTCAAAAGCTTGCCAACCTCGATCGAACCTCGAGATCCTGCGTAAAGATAAGCCCGTCTATGACTTACGCGAATTGCTGGTCGTTGCGGGCGTGAATTTCACGCTCTGCCTGCTTCCAGTCGTCCTCCTCAGTGCCTTCGAGTCGGCCGTTCTCCTCCCAGATTTCGTAGGCTCGAACACGAATCTGTTCCTCCAGATCCGGGGTAGGGGTGGTCGCTCCGACTTTCTTGCGGGTTGCCTCCGACATGGAGATTACTTGCTTGCTGGATGGGTTACCGTTACGAGGGGTTTTTGCTCTTGGCATTGCTACGTCACTCCTTACAGATACAGTCCGTGAGAGAACTGAACTTTATGATTTCCCGGATACAAAAAGAACCGCAAACTACGCGCCAGTTCTTGTGTAATAGGTAAGAAGCTATGATAAACCACAGTGCCTGTGGATGTGGATGAAAAGTTGAACAAAAAACTTAGCTTCTCGCAGGCTCGAACATGTCCCGAAGGACCGCGTTTTCCGCAATTTACGCTTCAAACCACTCGATTCCGCAGGTGTAGCACTTCCAATTGCCTTTCTGAACCGGGATAGGAAAGGAGAGCAGCAACCACAAACCGTAGGTCCAAAAGCGATCAATCTTCTCAAAGCCAATGTCCAGGGAGCAGCAGCGGGGGCAACGGGGCTGGATGAAGGGTTCGCCGAGTACTTCGTCGCCAAGTTCCGGTGGAATGGGCTCGTTCAATATGGCGCGAGCCGACTCGAGATCCTGCTGCTCGACCTGGAGTCGGATGCCACCGATGGCGTTCGAAAGCAACCAGTCCATGCGGACAAGATTGCCGTCAGCCAGCATTGAGTGGATGCCAGCCGATTCTAGTTTGCCTTGCGCCAGCAAGGCTTCCGGCATGTCGCGGAAGTGCTCGAGCGTGACCAGCACCCAAGTGAACCCCGTCTCCGATCGCGTGCACAGAGGCTAGAAGGTAATCTTACCCACAAATTGCACCCCCCGCGGACCGCCGCCCCCGAGAAACGGGTTGCCGATTCCTACATCGCCGGTCGCGGTCAGTGCCAGATTGCCGATGCCGCGGCCGCTTGCGTCGAGCCCGTTGGTCGCAGGATCAGAGATGAATCCCGGTAATATCGGATTGGCGAAGTTTGGGTGATTCACAAAATTGAAGAACTCCGCCCGGAGCTCGAGAAACACGTGCTCCGTAATTGGGGTGTTCTTGAACACCGAGAAGTTCCACTCTTTGAAGCTCGGCCCACGAAGAGCATCGCGACCCAGGCTTCCGAAGTGACGGCTCCCGGTCAAGCAGTTGTTGTAGCCTGCTGAGCTATTTGCGGCCGTGTTGCCAAAAGTGCATGGCACCTTAAACGAGGTGAGGTTGATAAAGTTATAGGGAACACTTCCGTAGAGGACCGGGCCCACGATGTCCGGTCGGTCGAAGCCTTCACCACTTCCGGAATAGTCGCCTTCAAAATCGTAATTGAAGCTGAAGGGCTGTCCATCCTGTAGGCTGACCACGCTATTGACACCCCATCCGTCCTTCAGCTTCGCAAGATTTCCTCCACGGTGGGGAAGTTCGTAGCCGAGGTTCCAGCTAAAGCGGCGACGAATGTCGAAGTTCGAGTTGCCACGCTCTGCCCGGGTGTTATAGCTGTTATAGCTGTTGTTCGGCTGCGCGGCGTTGGGAATGAAATCCTCGAGGTCACTGGCATTGTCGATCGAATGCGACCAAACAAAGTTGGCCTGCGAGGTCAACCCATGCCAACCATTGACCCGCAGGCTGGCTTGCAGGGAGTTGTAGTTCGAGTTGGCCGTCGCTTCCTCTTGGTTGACGTGGAAAAAGTTAGGAAATACAGTTCGCGAAATCCCGTAATCCACAACGGGACAGTTCGGAAAGACATAAGGCGCGACGCATTGCGCCTGGTCTCCGGCGGTTATTTGCTGCTGTGTAGGCCGATTGATGTCGCGGAAGCGGAACAACTTCGTTCCCCGGAACCGACGTAAAGCACGATCACCGGAACAAGCAGCCCTTGCGCTCGCCACGAAACGCGCTCGAATATCCGCAACGTGCTGCCGCTCCACCGGGCCACAGCACACATCGCTCGCGCTCGACGCGGCGATTCCGCACCTCTCGAATTTTCTTAACCGTTGCGGGGTTGAGAGGGGTTACGATCTGTTTACCCGCATATATACTAGCGATTTCGCCTGCGTGTCCGGATGCAGTGCGGTAGAATTCATCCCAATCCTTATGAACCCCGTCAATGAAAGCCGTGGAGTCGGCGGGATCTCAAAAGGGTTGTTGACGTAATGTCGCGCAAGCTCCTCCTGTAAACCAGGAGGAGCCAGAAAACAATCTTACGCGGAATCAGAAAGTAAACTTCGCGGCCAACTGAATCCCACGGGGCCCGCCGCCACCCAGGAACGGGTTGCCAATGCCAACGTCACCCGTCGCACTGATCGGAAAGTATCCCTTACCTACTTCGTGATTCCCCACACTTTGGAAACCGTTGATGCCCGGGTCGGTGATAAACGCGGGCAGGAACGGATTGGCAAAGTTGGGGTGATTCAGGATGTTGAAAAATTCGGCGCGCAGCTGCATGCTGATCCGCTCCGTGATCGCCGTGGCCTTGTAAATTGCAAAATCCCACTGCTTGTATTGTGGCGCACGAAGCGAGTCGCGCCTCATGCCTCCGTAGTGCCGCGTTCCCGGCACGCAGTCAGACGCCGCACCGTTCGCTCCCAGGGCGGGATTAACGGTGCACGGTATGGCAAACGAACTGAGCGCCAGAAATTGGTACGGGTTGTGATTGTTTTGAACCACGGGCCCGACCACGTCCGGCCGATCGTAACAGTCGCCGCCCCCGCTGAAGTCATCTTCACAATTGTAGTTGAGCTGGAATGGCTGCCCGCTCTGCAGGGTTACGGTGCTGTTGATGCCCCATCCGTTCTTCAGCCGCTGCTTTCCACCGCTCATTTTCGGCAGGTCGTAGCCGAAAATCCAGGTAAATCGCTGGGGAACGTCAAAATTTGACGGCGCGTACTCGAGTTGCGGACTGGTGCTGTTCTGCGGTTGCGCGGCGTTAGGTTCGAAATCCTCGCCGTCGCTCGAGTTATCTAGCGACTTCGACCAGACGTAGTTTACGATCGAAGTGATACCGTGCCACGCGTTGACGCGCAGGCTGGCTTGCAGCGAGTTGTAATTCGAAATTCCTGTTGAGTTTTCCTGCATTACGTAGTACGCGCCGTAAGGATTCCCAATGCCATATCCACCGAAGGGACGCGCGGCCTGACCGAAATCTTGGATTTGCCCGGCAACGCAACCGGTGGCGATTGGTAGCTGACCCAGGTCGCAGGCGTTAATGGTGGCGACACTGGGTTGGTTGAGATCGAAGAATCGCCATAGCCGATGTCCTTGCGACCCCACGTAACCCACCTGTAGTACCGCTTTGCTGCTGAGTTGCTGCTGAAAATTGACGTTGAAGTTCTCGATATAAGGCGTCTTGATATTGCGGGCGAAGGAAAACACGTCGCATTCCAGGCTGAGGCAGCTCGGCGCACCGTAGACGGGCACTCCGGGAACAATCGACGCGGTTGCTGACGCCGAAATAATTTGGTACTGGGAAGGGCCAACCGGATTGTATGCCGGCCCGGGATCAAAGTAAGGAGGATAAGGCAAGTGCCCCAATACCATGTCTTGGGAGAAAGCGTCAAAGAAGACGCCATATCCAGCTCGAACGACCGTCTTTCCTTTTCCGGTCACGTCCCAGGCAAGGCTCACGCGCGGCGCAAAGTTCCGGTAATCGGGATTGTACAGGCTACTCAACCCAGGCTTCCCCACCTGCGTGAGCGTGAACGTTCCCAGACCTGTCTGCGGAGCGACGCTCGTGATGTTGCTCAACAAGTTATTCTTCTCACCCACCACGCCGAAATAATCCCAGCGCAAGCCGTAGTTGAAGGTTACCCGCTGAGCTATGCGGTAGCTATCCTGGACGTAGAAGCCGTAGGAGTTCTCGTGGGTATTGCGCGTCGAGTCGCCGGAATACTGCAGACCGCTATCGACCGTCCCCGATAGGAAATCCGAAAGGTCAGAAAACTTCAGTCTGCCGCGGAACCAGTGGCCAAAATACTGCGAGATGCTGGTGCGGTAGTAATTAAATCCGAACTTCACGTCGTGTTTGCCGAGCTTCCACGAAAAATTGTCGAGCAGCTGGTTGTTCGTGTCGACCCGATGCCGGGGTGTGCTGGAATTTGCCCCCAGCTGCGAGAATGCAGAATTATGGATGAAAATGTCGGGCAGCCCTGCATTTGAAATGCTTGAACCGGTGCAAGAAGCCGTGGTGCTGGCCGCACACAACCCGATCGAGCTGGGCTGAAACGACTGATCCTGCGGGAAGAACCCCTCCGCAAACCGGTTCCAGCCATATCTCAGCTCATTCACTTTGTTTGTTCCGATAGGGTGCACATAAGAAATAGAGACCAGTTGCACCCGCGTTGGCGTCTCGGTGTTGAATCCCGGTAACTGTCCGCCCGTAGTGGCCAACCCTAGCGGGAAGGACTGCGTGCTGTCGCCGAAAAAATAGCGACCCGTCAGAATGTTGTTGACATTGAGATTTTGATCGATCTTGGCGATGAAACTGGTGAGCTTGTTAAACGAAGGTGAGATCACCGAAGTATTCGGCCCCACAGGGCAGCCGGTGTCCTCTTCTCCAACCAGGCCGCCCCCGTAGGTCCCGGGAATATTCGGCGCCGGCCAGGGATTGCGGGCTAGTAAGTTCGCGATGACTGGGTTCGTCGCGCCGCCGTCCGCCGCAATCTGCGCCGGATCGGGCACGCACCCCAGGGTCACTACGCCCACCCTTTCTTGCTGTCCTTCATAGTCAGCGTAAAAGAACGTCTTGTCTTTGACAATCGGCCCTCCCACCGAAGCGCCATACTGGTTATTGTGGAACAATGCCTTGGGTTGGCTCGCCAGATTGAAGTAGTTTCGGGCATCGAGCGCATCATTGCGGAAGTATTCCGCCCCTGTTCCATGCCAGGCGTTGGCGCCGCTCTTGGTCACGATGTTCACCACCGCGCCGCCATTCCGGCCGAATTCCGGCTCGAAGTTCGAGAGCACGTTCACTTCTGCCACCGCATCAATGGGCAGAATGGCCGATGGTGTTCCGAACACACCGGCCTGATTAATCGCCGGGTCGTTCCGGTAGCCATCGTTCATATCGGTGCCGTCGAGCAGGTAATTGTTGGAACGCCCGCGAGCTCCGTTCATGGAAAACTCCCCGTATGACCCCGGGGAATCCGAAATCTGGTCAGGAGAACCCGATACACCAGGGGCAAGAAAGATAAGCTTGGTGTAGTCGCGACCATTCACGGGAAGGTTCTCAACCGTCTCGCTGGTCAGCACCCCGCCCAAGTTATTTGTGGTGGTCTCCACCTGGGGCAAGTTCTCGCCCGAAACTTCGACTTGCTCCGTCACCTGTCCGGGCTTGAGCGCAACATCCACGCGCCGCTCGACGCCGACGTCCACGGTCACGCCGCTGGTCACCGAGGTCTGGAATCCACTCAGCGAAACTGTGACGGTGTAAGTCCCGATTTGCAGTTCGGGCACAGCGTAGCTGCCGTCCGCGCTAGTCTGGGTGGTTCGATACTGCCCGGTATTTACGTTAAGTATTTTGACTGTGACCCCGGAAACTACGGCTCCAGATTGGTCGGTGACCGTACCCAGAATAGTTCCGCGAAACGTCTGGGCAATCAGAGCAGTTGCCAACAGAACAACAAAAGCAGCCAGGATCATCCGCGATCTCATGATCATTCTCCCCTTCCAGCCCAAGGAATTATAAGACCCGAGCTTGCGGTGATGGGGGACTGGGCCAGGCCCGCATTATTCGGCCTGAAGAAGGTGGGGCGCCGCCCAAAACTCGTCACCAATGCGTCACCGAGCGATCTCGCTCTGTTTTGAAGATCCCGTGAAAGCGGAAAGGCAAAGCAAGCAAAGGGTTTTACGTGATTGAATGAAACCGTGATCTGGTCGGGCGATCCGGAGACCCCGGGATTCAGGTAGATCAGTTTCTGAACGCGTCTGTTGACCGGAAGAGATTCAATCGTATCCGAGGTAAGAGTACCGCCGGTCTCCGTAGATGTCGTTTCCACTTGAGGCAAGAGTTCGCCCGAAACTTCCACCTTGGTCGTCACTTGGCCCGGCCTCATCACGGCGTCTACGCGGCGTTCGCTCGAAACACCCACCTCGACACCGGAGGTCACAGAAGTCTGAAAGCCGCTC